>NZ_LXEN01000293.1 GCF_001654855.1 Proteus myxofaciens ATCC 19692 | reverse complement strand
CCTTATAAAAACCAGCATAACTATGATGATCATTCTAACAGATCCAAAAAAGAAAAAAGCTACTTTTTCAAAGGTTCATTTTAATAAGTAGAGGTGTTTTTGTTTGATTTAAAACCAAATTGAGCATAATACATACGTTATTTGATTTAACGATCTTGAGGGTAGGATGGTGGATCAACAAGATAATAAGAAAAAAGGTAT
>NZ_LXEN01000292.1 GCF_001654855.1 Proteus myxofaciens ATCC 19692 | reverse complement strand
GTCGTTTATCAAAATGTTTATTCTCCTTTAACTTCTTTGGGTTAAAACAATCCTCGAAAAACCAATAGATTGGTGTATCAAGATAGTTAGCAATAATAACAAGATAGCTTAAATCTAGTTTATTTAGCCCTCTTTCATATCGTGAATATTGTTGCTGACTTACACCTAATTTTTCGGCCATTTTTTTACCGCTATACCCCA
>NZ_LXEN01000291.1 GCF_001654855.1 Proteus myxofaciens ATCC 19692 | reverse complement strand
AAAAAATAACTCACTAAATTTAAAAATAAAAACTAAAATATTAGTTATATTTACCTAATGTGATGTATCCCAAATCAATAACATAAAGATATTCCGAAAAGTACAGAATTTACTGATTTATCTTGCAACTTTTAAATCTTATCATTGCACAGATAGACATTCTCATTTCTGCTAATATAATCAAAATTAAGTTTAATATGA
>NZ_LXEN01000290.1 GCF_001654855.1 Proteus myxofaciens ATCC 19692 | reverse complement strand
AATAAATATAAAAGTCAACAATCGATTTATTACGCTACGTTGTTTAACAATTCTTATAGTATCGCTTACCCGATAAAATAAAATAGCGCCCATTAAATAATTAATTTTACTTCCTTTAGAAAAAAAGAACATCACCGCCAATATTGAATATAATAAAATTGTTAATGCTATAATTAAATCAAGATCCAAATATCCATTATGC
>NZ_LXEN01000289.1 GCF_001654855.1 Proteus myxofaciens ATCC 19692 | reverse complement strand
TTTAAAATATTCATCTAACACATTATTAATGTTGGGTATTGTTATCAAAACATTATTTAATAATTAATGATAATTTTCATATCAATATCATCATTAATCTATCAAATACTGCAATTCATTATTTATATCTAGAATTACTCTCTAACTAGAATAATCTCCCCAGTATTGCAGAACTACGTAAATATGCTGAATCATTATTAAA
>NZ_LXEN01000288.1 GCF_001654855.1 Proteus myxofaciens ATCC 19692 | reverse complement strand
TTTTTTTATGATAAAGTTATTTTAGGACTAGAAGTATATTTCATATATATGTCAAATTACAATTTCAATAACTCAGTGAATAATCAATGATAATGATAAAAATATAATAGGATATTTTTTAGCGATAAATTACTAACCTTTTCTTCTCTACCACTAAATAGGCATTTTTCATTAGAGTTACTTAATTATTTAGCATTATAAAA
>NZ_LXEN01000287.1 GCF_001654855.1 Proteus myxofaciens ATCC 19692 | reverse complement strand
TCATTATTAGCAATTAAATTAATTGATTCACCTGAATATAAAATAGGTGTAGTTAAATCAATGTTTTTTCTTGATAAAATAGATATTTCATTATTAGACTTTAAATTTAAAGAAATATTGATATTATCTGAGTTCAATAAAATGTTATCAGCCGAAACAGGATAATTAGGTAGTACACTATTTTTTACTTTCTTAAGTTTATTG
>NZ_LXEN01000286.1 GCF_001654855.1 Proteus myxofaciens ATCC 19692 | reverse complement strand
GCTTTTCATTATCTTCTTCTTTAGCAACATCCATTTGTATAAACTCAGCCTTTAGTCCTTTTTCTTTAAGATATTTTTCTGCTTTTTGACCTTTATCTAAGTTACTTCCTGTGATAACAACCGTTGCCCCTAGAGAAGCAAATTTTTCTGCTGATGCTAAACCAATACCACTATTACCACCAGTAATAACACCAATCTTATTCGT
>NZ_LXEN01000285.1 GCF_001654855.1 Proteus myxofaciens ATCC 19692 | reverse complement strand
TTTTTAATGTGTTTCTTTGTCCATTTTTTCTTTGTTTTTCTTTTGTCTATCTAGAATAAATGTAACTAAATTATTTATTGTTCTCATATAAGATGGGTCATCTCCCTCTGTGACTTGAATATTAAATTCATCATTAAGAAAAACGAGTATTTCCGTTGCATCCACAGAATCTAACTTCAGACCATTACCAAATAATGGTGTATCA
>NZ_LXEN01000284.1 GCF_001654855.1 Proteus myxofaciens ATCC 19692 | reverse complement strand
AAAAAATAGCATTATTTAGACTGATATTGATATTGGTCTTTTTCCGCATTACTCATCGTGGCGGTATATATTCTTAGTCTTCGCGATATTTTGATCATCATTCAATTTTGTAGAGAGATAATGTCATTAATTATAGTATTAATCTTATTACGATAAGTAATTAAAGATAAATGACTTTATTCAGATATCTTTGTCTTGTATTTTT
>NZ_LXEN01000283.1 GCF_001654855.1 Proteus myxofaciens ATCC 19692 | reverse complement strand
GTAGCCCTAGCTTATTTATTAAAACATTTAAAAAAATGACATCGTTAACACCAAGTAATTATAGAAAAAATTTATACAGTATTAAAGAAACGAATTAATTAAATATGATAAATAAGTCAATTTAAAGTTTGATTTATTTTAAACAGAAAAGAAAATAATTTATTTTCTTTGTGGATCACTATACCTAAATTTTACCATTGCTACATA
>NZ_LXEN01000282.1 GCF_001654855.1 Proteus myxofaciens ATCC 19692 | reverse complement strand
TTTACTTACTCATCATTGCTATTTGATAAGCTTTGTCTTATTCTAAATAGACTATTTAGATAGTTGGTTTCAGCAATAAGAAATAACCTATCAATTTAATAGAACTAAGCGATAAGACTAACCTTTAATAATTTATTATCATAGTTAACAGAAATTAAGATAAAGATTATTAATTATTTAGGGAGAACGATTATGAGTACTGCTAAA
>NZ_LXEN01000281.1 GCF_001654855.1 Proteus myxofaciens ATCC 19692 | reverse complement strand
TTTTCTTTTTGAAAATGTTCTAAATATTAATGTAAAAAGTCTTGCCAAAACTAAATTACGAAATAATACAATAGATAACATAGTAAGAAGTGATATTATTAATTATAATGGAATAAACATAGATAATCAAAATATAGATAAACCAAATAACATAGATATTGCCAATAATATTAAATACAGAAAAAATATTATAAATGTTCAAAAGAAA
>NZ_LXEN01000280.1 GCF_001654855.1 Proteus myxofaciens ATCC 19692 | reverse complement strand
ATTAAAGATCTATATTTTCCTAAAAAATTATTGATTATTGGTTTTTATGTGCTCTTTTTTATAACTTTGTTATCTTGTTTTTGTTTATCTTTATCTTGTAAATAAAAACCTTATTAATCAACTAAATAAAATTTATATTTTACTTTTTATCGTTTTGTGGTTAATTTCTTTATTGACCCTTTTAAAGGTTAAAAATTAGTCTTTAATTT
>NZ_LXEN01000279.1 GCF_001654855.1 Proteus myxofaciens ATCC 19692 | reverse complement strand
AAATAGTTATTAACATCTGTTTGTTATAAAAGAACAATTTGTAACTATAGTGAAAAAATTTCTGTCTAAAATCAAATAGTCACATTCAATATTATTTTCTGATTAGCAATATCATTTTTCTTTTATTTATTTTAAAAAGATTAAAATCTAACCTAATTATAATTTTATTGGCGATAATTTATGCTAAATATCAAATAAATTGCTTTATTT
>NZ_LXEN01000278.1 GCF_001654855.1 Proteus myxofaciens ATCC 19692 | reverse complement strand
GTTACAAAAAAATATCATTTGAAATGATTAGATTAGTACTAAGTAAATTTATTTTTAGAAAAAAAGATTTTTTAATTAATTTAATTATTAAAGAAGTGAAATTTTATCTATTTTTAATTAAATTAGTGTCATTAATTTATCTTTTTTTATATAGATTTTGTGTTTGTTTTTTTTCAGCATTTTATTTCTATAATATATATTGATTGTAAC
>NZ_LXEN01000277.1 GCF_001654855.1 Proteus myxofaciens ATCC 19692 | reverse complement strand
ATTCTTCTTCCGAATGGGGAGAGCGGGGATTTTGTAAATGTTGTGGTACACACCTGTTTTATCATCTGAAAGAAGCGGATATTTATTATGTGTCTGCTAGCCTATTTCCTGATACAAAAGAAAGTAAATTAACATTGCAAATATATATTGATAATAAACCTCACTATTATAATTTTGTAGAAAAAACTCCCATGTTAACTGAACAAGAATT
>NZ_LXEN01000276.1 GCF_001654855.1 Proteus myxofaciens ATCC 19692 | reverse complement strand
GTGCTGAAATGATGCGTAACTTTGAAAAAGGCGTGATGTTACAAACGTTAGATACGCTATGGAAAGAGCATCTAGCGGCGATGGACTACTTACGTCAAGGCATCCATTTACGTGGTTATGCGCAAAAAGATCCAAAACAAGAGTACAAACGTGAATCCTTCGCTATGTTTGCTAATATGTTGGAATCATTGAAATATGAAGTGATCAGCAC
>NZ_LXEN01000275.1 GCF_001654855.1 Proteus myxofaciens ATCC 19692 | reverse complement strand
TCTTTTTATTCTCCTTTTTTATCTCAACGAAACATACATCTCATTCAAAAAGTAAAAAAAACATATTGTGTACTATTTAATACATAAAAAATAACTGTTAGAATAATTTCGTACTAAATAATACACTTTTTATTTATTGAGATAACATCATGAAAGATAATAAAAAAACAATTTCAAGACGCTCTTTTATTAAAGCGGCAGGTGTTGGTTC
>NZ_LXEN01000274.1 GCF_001654855.1 Proteus myxofaciens ATCC 19692 | reverse complement strand
CAGATCCAGTGTGGGTAGTGTTTCCCAGATATTTAACCAATCTTCTTGAATTTCACCAAAATCCCAAGTTGGAATACCTAAAATGAGAATATCATATTGCTCCATTAGTGTTGTATCACACTCTTGAACATTATGAAGATCAACAAATTCCTCTCCAAGAATATCTCGAATTTTTTCTGCCGCCATTTCGGTATAACAGGTACTGGAACCGT
>NZ_LXEN01000273.1 GCF_001654855.1 Proteus myxofaciens ATCC 19692 | reverse complement strand
GGGGATTTAATTGAGAAGTTGGAGGTTTTTTTATCTAGCAAAAATATTATACATAATTCTAAAAAACATACTATATAACTATTTTACTTAATATACAGATAATTGGTCCCATATAAATATAAAATATAGTATCAAATATCTGTATATTAAGTAGCTCATTTCAAATTTAATCATTAATTCATTTTCTAATGAATTTACAAAAGATATATCCA
>NZ_LXEN01000272.1 GCF_001654855.1 Proteus myxofaciens ATCC 19692 | reverse complement strand
AATTTTTATTTCTTTAGTTTTAAATAATAAATTATTCCTATACATCAATATTGAAACATAGGTTTAATATATCAAGACTAATAAAAATTGCTTAAAAATTAAAGAATAATATTAGATAGCTAGATAAGCTAACAACTAGAACGATTAACCATTTAATTAAATAGAGACGTCAGGAATAATTAATTCCATAAAATCAAATAAGTATTAAAAATT
>NZ_LXEN01000271.1 GCF_001654855.1 Proteus myxofaciens ATCC 19692 | reverse complement strand
ATTAATTTAAGTAAGTAAATAAAAAGGCCACGTCATGTGGCCTTTTCTTTATCTGATAAATTTGTTTTAAATAAAATTTATATAAATATTTTTTTAAGAAAATATCTGTTATGTCAATAAACTAATTTTATCTTTTTTCTTATATATGACTTTTTGTCAATACGCTTTCATACCGTTATTTAGAAGCAATGACTCGTTAGTCGCACTATTTGTA
>NZ_LXEN01000270.1 GCF_001654855.1 Proteus myxofaciens ATCC 19692 | reverse complement strand
TAAAAAACGCCAAACCAAATGTTTTATTTAATCGTTCCATTAAACGTCTCCGCTCCACCATAATCATTAATTGCTTTCCACATTACTTTCCCTGTGATTGCTGTTGTTGGGTAAGTCATTTTGCTAAATGGGGCTAACATCTGGTTAGGTAATGTCTTTATCGAAATGGCTTTTCCATTTATGGATAATGATTTTAACGTCACGAAATAAGGGC
>NZ_LXEN01000269.1 GCF_001654855.1 Proteus myxofaciens ATCC 19692 | reverse complement strand
AGGGACGCGAGGAAGGACATATTTACGACGAGGTACTTTCTGACTTCAGGGAAGGTGTGGCAGATGAGCTGACCCAGATACATTTCTGGTGTGTCGTTAGTGCATTATATCCCGGGGCATTTAACCGTATTGATTACCTCCCTGATTCTCGTAAATACCGTCTCTGGTTATCCTGATTTTTAATCTCGTCCCTGCTTGCTTACCGTTCCAGTCTGT
>NZ_LXEN01000268.1 GCF_001654855.1 Proteus myxofaciens ATCC 19692 | reverse complement strand
TTAGAAAATTTATTCAGATTTTTTGTGGTTACTCTAATTATTAAATCAGTATTTTTACACTAAAATAAAAAATTCCTATAATAATATTTATTCTTTAAATGCTTACGGCAGAAAACATTATAAATACTTCACTGTATGCGTTTCTATATAACCCTTAAAACAAAAACAACAAAATATTGTTATATTAAAAAAATTAGTATTAAAATTTATCTATAA
>NZ_LXEN01000267.1 GCF_001654855.1 Proteus myxofaciens ATCC 19692 | reverse complement strand
ATACTATAATATTTTTTAGAGTCTTTGTTCATGGTTAAGCGCCTTTATAAAATAATTTACCCGCAAATGTTAACGTTAACTTAGCGAATAACAAATCAACCATTAATCAAATTGTGATTTAACTCACGATAGTTAACGTTAACAATGACAGATATGTGCAGTAAAGCACTTTTTGTATAATAAAAATACAGTCTAAGTTTCATATTTATAGTATACC
>NZ_LXEN01000266.1 GCF_001654855.1 Proteus myxofaciens ATCC 19692 | reverse complement strand
ATTACAACGGCATCAGGTAAACTTTCAGCACCACTACGAAAGCGTTTAATTAAATCACCTAATTCACGACGACGTTTGCGATTACGTTGCTGTGTTTGACGAATACCATAGAAGATAGGTTCCCAGCCCCCTCGCCCTTCTGGTGGCAATATCGATTTATCAAGCCATAACCATTTCGATAATTTTAATAAGTTATATGCATGCCAAATCAGCGCAC
>NZ_LXEN01000265.1 GCF_001654855.1 Proteus myxofaciens ATCC 19692 | reverse complement strand
TTATCTCAGTCATATAAAAATATAGAAATAATAGTTGTAGATGACAACCCTAATAATTCAAACCATAAAAAAACAAAAGAAATAATAAATAAATATAAATATAAATGTAAAATAATATATATTTTTGATGGTATAAACGTAGGTGGATCTTTAGCTAGAAATAAAGGAATCATTGAATCAAAAGGAGATTATATTACTTTTTTAGATGATGATGACA
>NZ_LXEN01000264.1 GCF_001654855.1 Proteus myxofaciens ATCC 19692 | reverse complement strand
AAGCGCTGTTTTTAATAAACCAGAAAGCTCGTTATCATCATATTGCGTAAGCCATATGTTATTACTTTTTTTAGCAATAAATCCATATTTTGAGTCGTGTAATCCTTTTAATCGTTGAGACCCTATCCAATAAGTTTCATATCCATTGTATTTAGCCATTTCAATAATTGATTTATTTTCAAAGAGGTTTTTATTACTTTCTGGAGTATAAAAACTC
>NZ_LXEN01000263.1 GCF_001654855.1 Proteus myxofaciens ATCC 19692 | reverse complement strand
CTTTTCAGCAGAACTCAGTGCTTCAAGAAATAAATAACGATCATCATCACGACGTTTTCTATCACCACGACGACGTTGTTCAGCCATTAAATCAAAGCCTAAAGGCTGAATATTACGAGGATATACGCCATCGTTCATACCAAGTAAACAAACTGCTTTAAATGGGATTGAACGCATTGGCATTAATGTACAAAAATTAAGACTTCCTGCTAAAAAG
>NZ_LXEN01000262.1 GCF_001654855.1 Proteus myxofaciens ATCC 19692 | reverse complement strand
TTTTTTGTAAAAAGACCTAACTCTCTATCAAAAGAATCCTTAGATAGAATCTTATAGCCTTTTTTTAAGTCCATAAAATAAATACCACTTTTAGAAAGTGTTATTATGATATAATAACTTTCATTAAAATATATACTTGCTCTTAAATTATTTTTTTTTGATATAGACACTAGTTACTCCTTAATTATAGTAATATTAATTTTTATATTTTTTAACGA
>NZ_LXEN01000261.1 GCF_001654855.1 Proteus myxofaciens ATCC 19692 | reverse complement strand
TCATTATTTAATATTTCACAACGATGTAATCGATAAGCATTTTCATCAAAAAATAATGTCCATAGAAATCCTGTCTCTCCTAATATTGAATCTATTGTATTATCATAGATATTAGAACCACCAACAAGAATATAGCTATCAGCTTTATTGAAGAGGTAATAATTATCAATAATAATATCTAAATCATCTATGGAATTAATGAAATTGATATTTAATGG
>NZ_LXEN01000260.1 GCF_001654855.1 Proteus myxofaciens ATCC 19692 | reverse complement strand
AATATATTCGCTAACACATCAAAAGTTATCTTCATAAATTATATCCAATATCATATCAAATGATTTTAATGATACAATTTAATAAATGATAATAATTTCAAAAAATAGTTTAATAAATAGATATTAAGATATAAAAAAACACACTCATTGATAATTTTGAGTGTGTTTTTTATTAGTATTAGTTTTATTCTTTAGTTAAATCCAAAGACCGAATATATT
>NZ_LXEN01000259.1 GCF_001654855.1 Proteus myxofaciens ATCC 19692 | reverse complement strand
AAAACCTGATACTAATATTGACCACCGAAGAGTACCTAATTTAGAAGCATTCTTTTCACGCAAAGGAAAAGTTAAACCGATTACAAATAATCCTTCTGATTATGTACCTGGTGATATTGTTAGTTGGCGTTTAAATAATGGTCGTCCACATATTGGTATTGTTGTGGATAAAAAGAATCACGATAACAGCCACTATCTTATTATGCACAATATTGGTTTT
>NZ_LXEN01000258.1 GCF_001654855.1 Proteus myxofaciens ATCC 19692 | reverse complement strand
AAGAAAACTTTAATATCTTCGATTTCAAATTAGAAAAAGAAGAAGTCGCTGAAATTACTAAATTGGATGAGAAAAAACGTCTAGGCCCTGATCCTGATACTTTTGTTGCACCATAGTTGTTTCATCATAATCTTAAAAGCCAATATTGATATAATATTGGCTTTTTTATTGTTCTGTTTTTTGATGTGTTTTTTAATCAAAATCAATTTTCATTTTTCTTT
>NZ_LXEN01000257.1 GCF_001654855.1 Proteus myxofaciens ATCC 19692 | reverse complement strand
CTTTCGAGAATGGCAGGAAAAACGGAACGAAGGTGGTGATTTTATTGTTTTCTCCGATATTTTATGGTCGTATCCTATGCCAAATGACAAGGTCATCTATTTATGAGAATTAGAAAAAAAATCATCATTCTTATTAGTTTATTAACTTTCCTCTGGTACTTTTTTCTGGCTCATGTCACGTTCTTCAATAAAGATTTACTCTTTACAAAAATAGAAAATAAAG
>NZ_LXEN01000256.1 GCF_001654855.1 Proteus myxofaciens ATCC 19692 | reverse complement strand
AAAAAATCGTCAGTGAGATAAACATTATTTATTAATACTCTTAATTGTTTATCTAACTGTATTTGATAAAGTAAAGTCAAAATCGTTTCCTTTCCTGCCAATTACTCATTTCTATTTGGGTTAAGATAACCTTTCAAAACACACTTTTTTGTAAATTTATTTATATATTTATTGTTTATTGTCAATTAAAAATAACTAATACTAATCTTTATGTGCTATTTTTT
>NZ_LXEN01000255.1 GCF_001654855.1 Proteus myxofaciens ATCC 19692 | reverse complement strand
TCCGTCCTTTTGTATTTTTATTAACTTGCTTCTCATCACCTGACAAGCAATTATTAATATAAAACTGAATATTTGCTATTGCCTGAGCAATAGGGGTTGTCATAATTTCAGCAGAAATTTTATTATCAATTAATAAATAATTATATACATCAATATCACTATTTAAAAATAAATTTGGATTCTTATTTATATAATATTTGGTTAATACATTACTTTTTTTATCAT
>NZ_LXEN01000254.1 GCF_001654855.1 Proteus myxofaciens ATCC 19692 | reverse complement strand
TCTCTGATTTACGTAATATTGGTTCATTAGGGTATGAAGAGGATGAAAACCAAGAAGAATTAGAAAATGCCCTAGAAGAAGTAACAGAATATGTGAAAGTTGCGATACAGCTCTGCTATATCACTTTTGTAGCACCGCAAAATAAAAAAAGTGATGAACAAGAAGAGATTCGTACATTACATTAAAATCAATGTTATTTAGATAATCACAAAGATAAAAAAGAGA
>NZ_LXEN01000253.1 GCF_001654855.1 Proteus myxofaciens ATCC 19692 | reverse complement strand
ATTTTCTCGCGCTAATTTAGATCTGCATATAAAAGAGATTTTTAATTCATTCAAATCAAAAGATTTTGAATATATTCTAAGAAAATTCTCTCAAGCTAATGTGATTAATAATATATTTAATATTGATTGTAAGGATATTAACACTGCCCATTCTTTAGTCAAAAAAACATTAATCAATACTGTTAGAAACATACATCCTTGTATTGATGAAGTACGCTGTAAAAT
>NZ_LXEN01000252.1 GCF_001654855.1 Proteus myxofaciens ATCC 19692 | reverse complement strand
TTGTTTGTTTTGTTTTCATAAATATCTAAGCGGAAATATTGTTTTAGATCAAGTTCATAACCAGTATGTGGTAAACCACAATAGGTGCCATCTTCAGTAATTTTTACAATGCATTTCATACTTACTACTCATCTACTTTCTATTTCCTTTACTCATGTGGCATCTGTTTATTGAGTGATACTGGAGACAAATATGGATCTTGGAAAACGAAAATTCTTACAACAA
>NZ_LXEN01000251.1 GCF_001654855.1 Proteus myxofaciens ATCC 19692 | reverse complement strand
GTTAGTATCATTATCGTGCTTGGTGTCGCTTGGACTGGCGCTTCTTGGTACATGGGCGGTAAAATTGAAAATCGTATCCATGGAGAGACTGATCGCGTTAATGCACAAATAGCTCAGTATTTTAAAAATAATGACATAGATGCAAATGTTAAAGTTGAACTTCGTAATTATGAAAAAGGGATTTTTTCCTCTGATGCGAACTTAGCTGTATTGATTTCACAAACAAA
>NZ_LXEN01000250.1 GCF_001654855.1 Proteus myxofaciens ATCC 19692 | reverse complement strand
TTATTAACAACAATAGCCATAGCGTCTATCTATTATTCTTTTTCTTTCAATTATTGGTCAGTTTTAAATTAGGATAAATACGTATTAATATTTATTGATATCTTAGTACTGGGACTCAATATCAAAAACAAAAAATAAGCCTCTTTGAAATAGCATTATGCTTAATTTTTATATGCAGACCTTAGCTTGTATCATAAAAAGAATTAAAAAATATAAATTGTTGTAATA
>NZ_LXEN01000249.1 GCF_001654855.1 Proteus myxofaciens ATCC 19692 | reverse complement strand
CCTGGGATTGCTTGCTCCTTGGCAAGGATTAAATGCGAGCTTTTCTCCTATTCCTGTTAAAAAAGGTAAATTAGCTTTTATTTCGCAATCTGCTGCTGTTGCAAATACTATTCTTGATTGGGCTTATGATCGTGATATCGGCTTTTCTTATTTTATTGCATTAGGTGATAGCCAAGATATTCAAGTTGATTATTTACTTGATTTTCTCGCGAGAGATAGCAAGACCAG
>NZ_LXEN01000248.1 GCF_001654855.1 Proteus myxofaciens ATCC 19692 | reverse complement strand
AAAGTCACCATCTCCGGTACCGGCTATGTCGGTCTATCTAACGGCATTCTGCTTTCCCAAAACAACAAAGTCGTTGCGTTAGATATCAATAAAGAAAAAGTCGAATTACTTAACAAAAAAATCTCTCCTATCTCTGATAAAGAAATTGAAGAGTTTTTAGCCACTAAAGAACTCGATTTTACGGCAACATTAGATAAAGAATTCGCTTATAAAGATGCGGACTTT
>NZ_LXEN01000247.1 GCF_001654855.1 Proteus myxofaciens ATCC 19692 | reverse complement strand
CAAGAAAGTGTGCAAAATATTCGTTGGATGATAGAAGAATTAAGAGTTAGCTTATTTGCTCAACAAATAGGTACTCCATATCCTATATCAGATAAACGTATATTACAGGCAATGGAACAAATTAGTTTTAGCTGATCTAAAATATTTTTATATAATAAATTGCCCATAAGCTTAATTAAAGCTATGGGCAATTTCTCTTTGCTAACTGAAGGTTTTTTACCATATTTTG
>NZ_LXEN01000246.1 GCF_001654855.1 Proteus myxofaciens ATCC 19692 | reverse complement strand
TCATAACGACGCAAAAGCGCACTTAACTTGTCATGCGTTTTACGTGAATGAAGAATAACAGGTAAATTAAATTCAATAGCCAGTTTAAATTGCTCAATAAGAAAATGTTCTTGTTTTTCGGGTTGAGGATTTTCCATATAACCATCAAGCCCTATTTCTCCTATTGCGACACAACGAGAAGATAATAACTGTAGCCATTCATGTAATTGAACTAGATGTTGTTCTGTATGC
>NZ_LXEN01000245.1 GCF_001654855.1 Proteus myxofaciens ATCC 19692 | reverse complement strand
ATTCAATATTAATTTACTTATTTTAATTATAATAAAAACCACCCAGGTAATATTTAGGTGGTTTTATTAGTTTATTATATTAAACTTTTAAGTTAACACATCGTTTAAAACCTTCTTTTATCGATACACCCAAAAGCTCATCACTACAATTACTATCCAATATAATTGTTGCATTATTAGGTATTTTCTTACCAACCCAATGATCCATTCTTACATGATCTTGAGGAATAAT
>NZ_LXEN01000244.1 GCF_001654855.1 Proteus myxofaciens ATCC 19692 | reverse complement strand
TGAAAAGAGGTTTTTTTAAATGGGACGCCAACGAACGATTGACAGAGATAAACTACTTGATGCAATTTTTGACATTGTTATGGAGCAAGGGGCTGCGGCTTTAACCATTGATACTGTTGCAAAAAAAATGGGCATTTCTAAAGGTGGTGTGCAATATTGTTTTAGTAGTAAAGAGGCCATGATTGATGCCATGTTTGAACATTGGGAAGGTCATTATGAAACCCGTTTTAAT
>NZ_LXEN01000243.1 GCF_001654855.1 Proteus myxofaciens ATCC 19692 | reverse complement strand
TGTCGCAATTTGTGTATTAGTTGATATTAGTGCTCGTGTGAAAATGGAACGCTCTTTACAAAATATGGCAACAGCGGCAGAGCAGGCAAACCAAGCAAAATCCATGTTTTTAGCGACGGTAAGTCATGAATTACGCACACCACTTTATGGCATCATTGGTAATTTAGAGTTACTTCAATCCTTTGTACATAATAATGAAACATCCCGATTACTTAAAACGATGGATAACTCC
>NZ_LXEN01000242.1 GCF_001654855.1 Proteus myxofaciens ATCC 19692 | reverse complement strand
CCATGATATCAAATTATTTTTTTACTCATATGGGATTTTTTGTAAGGGGGCGTTTTTGTGAATGAATATATTAGCTAAAGGTAAATGCTATGTAATAAATCAGTTTTTTATCTTAAAAATATTCATTTTTTTATTATGAATTTTTTATCCCTTTTTGTTGATTTTAATCTCTATAAATAATTAATTCTATAGTCAATATGAAAAATAAAAAAAATAATCGATATAGATCATGG
>NZ_LXEN01000241.1 GCF_001654855.1 Proteus myxofaciens ATCC 19692 | reverse complement strand
TTAACTATAACAGTAATACTGATGAATATCTTTTTGTATGATAAATATGAAAGAGTGAATAAGTAAAAAAAATTGAAAAATTACAATATTAATTGTAAACGGAGTGTAGATTAAAGGATGCTAATACGTAATCATATTATGACAATATAGATTTTTTTGTTTATCTGTGTGGCGTTAATTATTGTAAATCAATATTCATCATATCCCTGTCAAGGGCATAATGCTTATTTTTTT
>NZ_LXEN01000240.1 GCF_001654855.1 Proteus myxofaciens ATCC 19692 | reverse complement strand
AATATATTAGTGTAAAAACATTAAATACCCAAACTGCGGCAAGGCTTAAAAACCCAAAGACAATAGAAAATACATTAAATACATATATTTCAAAAATGGATAATTATTCTGGGGATGAAAAAGGATTAATAAGAATTTCACCAAAACAAATTAAACAGAAAACATTGGAATTGGGTATTCCAGAAAAAACGACTAAAGAACAATGGGATACAATTAATAATTCTATTTAAAATGCA
>NZ_LXEN01000239.1 GCF_001654855.1 Proteus myxofaciens ATCC 19692 | reverse complement strand
AGGCAGTCTTCTTCTTGCCAGTGTTGGTGTGAAAGCGGCAGAAACAAAAGCCGATACATCAGTAATACGTTATCAGCGCATTATTGCTTATTTAGGAAAACATCAAGCAGGCGTTATTACACCAGAGCAAAAAAACGCGACATTTATTGCAGTTAATCTTACGGTATCAACCGCAGATGAAGTCAAAAAAGTATTGACTATATTAACAGAACGCATTGCTTTTTTAACTCAGCCTC
>NZ_LXEN01000238.1 GCF_001654855.1 Proteus myxofaciens ATCC 19692 | reverse complement strand
ACTAAAAGTCTCAGTAAAATTTAATTCTTCCGTCATTGATAATTGTGACATTCGATATCCCCCAAAATCTTTTACACACCTGATTAAGATTAATGCAGTTTTCACAAAAATCAAAAATGATTTCCATTATTATTTAAATAAATTTTAACAATGTGATTACATTGGTGTTTTTTTATTGTACGAAAATGAAAATTACAAAATTTTTAGAGCGATCTTAAAAGGAAGAAGAATTGAGA
>NZ_LXEN01000237.1 GCF_001654855.1 Proteus myxofaciens ATCC 19692 | reverse complement strand
TTCATATTTTTTATTGATAATGATCAACCGGGTACTTTCAATGACCAGAATATAAAAAAAGCTAACATATAATTGATAATATAATAGTTTTTATTGATGAAACTCTACATTTAATTAAATCAATTGATTTATTTGTTATGTATTTTAAACAAATATCACTATTTTTATATTCTTATTACCCTAATCTACACATAGATAGTGAAGAACACAAAAAAACTCAATCTATCAAATAAAAATAT
>NZ_LXEN01000236.1 GCF_001654855.1 Proteus myxofaciens ATCC 19692 | reverse complement strand
TTCTATATTGACGCTAAATTCTATTTCGCTACATCACAAAGAGAATCATGAAATATTAGTTCATGATCTTTCATTGGATATTCAAAAAGGCAGAACATTAGCTATAGTTGGTGAAAGTGGCAGTGGTAAGAGCCTTATCAGTAAAGCCATTATGGGGTTATTACCTTCTTCAGTTACCCTCACTGGTGATATTTATTTTGAAGATAACCTCATTAGTCAATATAAAGCAACAGAGCGAC
>NZ_LXEN01000235.1 GCF_001654855.1 Proteus myxofaciens ATCC 19692 | reverse complement strand
AAATTTAAGAAGTTATTAGAATGCAGTTGTATCTTTTTGTTTTTAATGAAATTAATATAAAAAAAACCATTGGTAGAATCAATAACTTATAAAGTGTGAATTTTTTAATAAATATTTGTTATGTTTATTTTTCAAATATTGTCAATTTATAACTCTAAAAAAAGATGCTATTTTTGCTCAATTATTATATTAAAAGAGATAATTTATTTTAAATTACCTTAGCTTTATTAAGGGTTTACTAGA
>NZ_LXEN01000234.1 GCF_001654855.1 Proteus myxofaciens ATCC 19692 | reverse complement strand
TAAAAATAACTTATTTTAAAAAACCGCTATTTCTTGTTAATTTATTTTATTTTAAATACTATTATTGCTTGTTATTTATTTATTTTAAATACTGCTTTAACTTGTTAATTAAATATATGCAATATAAGATCTTTATCTTTATTTGTAACAAATTGAAAATAGCATTAATAAAAATAGTCTTCTGTTAATATTCTTTATTTTTTAATGTTTAACGATATTCTTGAGGATGTTATTGGTTATTTTT
>NZ_LXEN01000233.1 GCF_001654855.1 Proteus myxofaciens ATCC 19692 | reverse complement strand
TCTTTATTTTTGAATGATTGACCTTTTTTAGCAGAATCATCAAGCTTTTTCTGAGTCGGTTTTTCAGTCTTCTCAGCCATGATAAATACTCATAAATATCTCATAAAAATATCTATTATTAAAAAAGTAAAATAGCTCATTTGTCATTGCGGATGTAAAAAATAATAATAACGCTGAAAAAGCGATAATACCTTTAATACAGAGTGAAAGCGAAAATGCATTAAGTTGAGGACAAAATAAAGAA
>NZ_LXEN01000232.1 GCF_001654855.1 Proteus myxofaciens ATCC 19692 | reverse complement strand
TGTCTCAAATTCTTATTGAAAAAAACGAGTAATATAAAAATATAGAACAATAATTCTCTATTATACTTAGTTTTTGCGTATTAATGATTTATTAAAATAATTTGTATCAATATCACTGATTGTTTTTTATATAATAAATAGGAAAACAAATATAATTAACAATGGAATTAAAAGATAAATATCAATTTATATGGCTAAGTATATATACTTAGTTCTCTTAAATAATACTATGATAAAGTTATTTTAGGACT
>NZ_LXEN01000231.1 GCF_001654855.1 Proteus myxofaciens ATCC 19692 | reverse complement strand
AATAAGCTCGCAATGATTTCTAATATGATGAAATTTAGTTTTTTAGAAATAAATTTAGCGTTTATCAGTTTAGTTGTTATAAGATAACTTATTAAAAATAAAATATTTATTATGATTATAGTAACAAATACTATAATCATAAATTGGTTAATACAGGTTAATGTATGAATGGTAATGTAAACTTAGCTTTGAATAAAAATGAGGTACAATTGCCTAATTGGCCACTACTAAAATTAATACTGAGCTCTCTTAT
>NZ_LXEN01000230.1 GCF_001654855.1 Proteus myxofaciens ATCC 19692 | reverse complement strand
GTTAAAATAGAAGCATCTTTAAAAATAGTATATACACCACTTGATACATTATTTACGACTAATTTTTCAATATCAGCCCAAAAACTCGAGGTAAATTTAGTTGACGAATTACCAGAAAATCCATTAGCTAGCGCACCATCATTTGAGCTTACATCTAAACCTGTCTCATATTGGCCATCTTGCCCATAGACATCAAGCTTAATAGCATGGTTTTTATAAATACTCGCCAATATGATATTTTCATTACTTAATTCAAC
>NZ_LXEN01000229.1 GCF_001654855.1 Proteus myxofaciens ATCC 19692 | reverse complement strand
AGAATAACGAGATAGAGAGGATAAATCAGATGAATCCACCTCTTCCCATGTCCATTTAGAAGTAAAGCCTTTAAATAACACACCATAAACGAGAATAATACTTATAATAAATAAGCTAGTAATAATAATAAAAGATTTTCGGAGTAAAGGATTCATACATTTAACTCCGTAATATAGCTTGATTTTTGATTATTAAAGCGACTTTCTTTTAATAATTCATAAGTATGGTTACAGCCATAACCTCTGTCTGAACTCGAAA
>NZ_LXEN01000228.1 GCF_001654855.1 Proteus myxofaciens ATCC 19692 | reverse complement strand
CTTTCTGGCTCTAATCGACCTTTCGTTGGATGATAAATCCATTGCACCCAAAAGCTACCATCATTGAGTAATTCAGCACAAATTTTTAGTTCATCACCCAATTTTAAGCGTTTAAGAAAAATTTGAGCATTCTCGAAGTCACTTTCATTAAAATAAAATACTTTGCCTGAAGCAATTAATCTGACCATGCCTTTAGGCGAAATATTCTCTTGTTCAAAATCATATTTCTCTAAGCTGACTTTTAAAAAATACTCTTTCATATCTTATTTTTACCTTAGTGTTTTTATTTCTT
>NZ_LXEN01000227.1 GCF_001654855.1 Proteus myxofaciens ATCC 19692 | reverse complement strand
CGGCACCAGTACCCCGACCACCACCGTACCGATCACCGGTGCGGACGGTCAGCCCCTGAAAGACACCGCCGTCACCGTGACGGTGAACGGCACTGACCAGACGGTGACCACCGACAGCAACGGCAAGGCCACGCTGACCCTGCCGGCGTCCACCACCCCGGGTGATACCACCATTCCGGTGGTGTTTAACGGCAGCAGCCAGGACGTGCCTGTGACCTACAGCCCGACCCAGGCCCAGCTGGCGGCGTCCGTGGATGCATCGAAATCGGCCTTCACCACCAGTCCGGCCAGCATTCC
>NZ_LXEN01000226.1 GCF_001654855.1 Proteus myxofaciens ATCC 19692 | reverse complement strand
ATTCAAAAGAATAGAAAATAGTGCTCTTTTTAATAAAGTTAATCACTATTTACTATCATTATTCAAATAGTTATAAATATTTTTATTTTTATAATAAAGTAACATTAGAAAAAAACTGAAATCTGATGGATAACCTTACTATCGTTCATAAGAAAAAGAAGTAGCTAATATAAATTATCACTAATTAATAACTATCGTTATGATTTCAAATTGGTCACTTTACAACATATTAAAACTATTTTTTTGTTAAACAACAGTTACAGTATGGTCTTTTTAAAAAATAAGCTATCTGCTTATAT
>NZ_LXEN01000225.1 GCF_001654855.1 Proteus myxofaciens ATCC 19692 | reverse complement strand
AAAATAGACCAATTTTCATAAATATTTTAAGGATATTTTTGCTAATAAAGGCCACTATTGTAACAGAAAAAAGTGTATATAAGGCATAATGTCAGTGTTGTTATAAAGAGAAGGAGAGTTATTCTGTGCCACAAAATAAATTATTAACGAAAACAGCCATCCAGGAAAATGAGGCTATTTTTACTCTTATCGAGCAATTTCTTGATAATATTTGGCTAGAACAAGGATTATCGGCGAATACCTTAAGTTCTTATCGTTTAGATTTACAAGCATTAGGCCAATGGTTAGTAAGCAATAAACTCGACTGGTTATCTGTAACAAC
>NZ_LXEN01000224.1 GCF_001654855.1 Proteus myxofaciens ATCC 19692 | reverse complement strand
GAAGCTGAAGTTGATCCTCGTAAAGATGCCGTAGCCGCTGCTATTGCTAGAGTGAAAGCCAAAAAGCAAGCTCAACAAGACAATGCAGTAGCCACAACTCAAGATGTCGATACAGCAACTGAAGCTGAAGTTGATCCCCGTAAAGCAGCCGTAGCCGCTGCTATTGCTAGAGTGAAAGCCAAAAAACAAGCTCAACAAGACGATGCAGTAGCTACAATTCAAAATGTCGATACAGCAACTGAAGCTGAGGTTGATCCTCGTAAAGCAGCTGTAGCCGCCGCTATTGCTAGAGTGAAAGCCAAAAAGCAAGCTCAACAAGACAATGCAGTAGCT
>NZ_LXEN01000223.1 GCF_001654855.1 Proteus myxofaciens ATCC 19692 | reverse complement strand
GTATTAATTACTAATGAGTCAGAGAGTTCACAATATAACTCGTCCCCTTATAGTAGTTTATATCGTTCTCGTGAGCCAAAAGAATATACACTTTTCTTCTCAGATAAGCAGGGATTGTATTATATCGCAAAAGGAAAAGGTGATATCTATAATGCAGTGTGTTTGAAAGAACAATGTATATTGTTCTTTTACGAAGGAAGACGCATTATCAATTTAACTGATTTTTCTATCGGTGAATTAATCCCTTGGGATGAGCAACTCCAAAATGATAGAAAATATCCACTTGCCTTAATTGGTGGCAAATTATTCTTTTCACCAAAAACATCTCAGCTCATTT
>NZ_LXEN01000222.1 GCF_001654855.1 Proteus myxofaciens ATCC 19692 | reverse complement strand
AGCTAAAGCCACCTTTATTTTCACAGTGCTTCTTTCTGGATGCTCCGTCGCGCAACAATCCGCTTATAATGCTGGCAATATAGAAGGGTTTAATCACACCGAATATGAAATATCCGATTTCAATATTAATGGTGCGATGGGCTCAACTAGTGGAACAGTTTGTTGTGCCATGATCCCTAAAAAATGGACACCTGAGCTGAGAGCTCATATTTCATGGAACACAGTAGATGCCAAAAAAGTTTCAAAATTCCCAGGATTTACTGATAGAGTTAAATATAAACAATGGGAAAAAGTAGTAGATACAAATACTCATACACATGAAGCGATTGTGCCCATTGCCCAATACGATAAATCTTGT
>NZ_LXEN01000221.1 GCF_001654855.1 Proteus myxofaciens ATCC 19692 | reverse complement strand
AGCTAAAGCCACCTTTATTTTCACAGTGCTTCTTTCTGGATGCTCCGTCGCGCAACAATCCGCTTATAATGCTGGCAATATAGAAGGGTTTAATCACACCGAATATGAAATATCCGATTTCAATATTAATGGTGCGATGGGCTCAACTAGTGGAACAGTTTGTTGTGCCATGATCCCTAAAAAATGGACACCTGAGCTGAGAGCTCATATTTCATGGAACACAGTAGATGCCAAAAAGGTTTCAAAATTCCCAGGATTCACTGATAGAGTTAAATATAAACAATGGGAAAAAGAAGTAGATACAAATACTCATACACATGAAGCGATTGTGCCCATTGCCCAATACGATAAATCCTGC
>NZ_LXEN01000220.1 GCF_001654855.1 Proteus myxofaciens ATCC 19692 | reverse complement strand
AAAGTAGTCAGCAAAACCCTTATCAACGAAAGCTATTGAAGCAATGAAACCTAATAGTAAAGATAGGTCTGATACAGGTGAAAATACAGACTTACGTGTAACAGGCATTAAGATATTTTTCTACCGTTATAGTAGCCCAGTTACACACAAACTTGTACAGCTAAAGATCGGTAATTTCCCTCAAACTTCATTAAGTGAAGTGAGAGTTAAGTTATAAGAGTTGAAATAGTTACGTCAATTAGGTCGATGCCCTGTCACGTTCAAGCGGGCAATGTATTGCGTGAACTGTCAGCAGCCTATGAGTTTACAACCAGTCTAGAGTATTTCGATGATAATTTCGCTAACCTTGCATTATTGGCG
>NZ_LXEN01000219.1 GCF_001654855.1 Proteus myxofaciens ATCC 19692 | reverse complement strand
TCATTTTTAATATTTTTTTCTAATCTATATAATTTACCTGCATTCATCCCATTAGAACTAAAAAAATCCTTTAAATAAGAAATAAATTTATTTTTAGAAGAAAATTCGACCACACCAAAATTAGGATCATACAAACCAAAATTACTACCTTTATGCTCTAATTTGGACCAAGCTGTAATAACATGATCTGATGTATATAACTGCAAATAACAATTTCCATCATTGACTTTTCTATTAGTTAATTTGTTAATAACATAATCTAATGAACGCTTATTATTATCTTTAATATTAATTGTAGAAGATATTTCATTATAGTTTTTACTTAATTCATTAATACTGGATATTAATTTTTCGCTAGAACGCCTAACA
>NZ_LXEN01000218.1 GCF_001654855.1 Proteus myxofaciens ATCC 19692 | reverse complement strand
TCCTGAGTTCTCAGCTGAGATAATAAATTGATAACAAATAGGGGGAAACAAAGACTCATTTTTCATAAAAGCACTGAGCGATTTGCCTTTAATAATATGTTCACGTAACTGACAAAGAGCATGATGGTAAAGGGGATTAGGCAGTTGTTGTATAATAATATCCAATCCTTTTAAAAGAGGCAATCCTGCTTGCTGTGTAATAGTGAGTATTTGAAAGATAAACTGCAAATAATGATATTTTAATAATTCACCTAAATAAGGCAAACGAAATAAAATACGTTGTTCTATTACTCGAAGCTGTAAAACGGTAATACGAATAAAAAGATAAGTTAAAAATAAGAAAAATAAAGTAATACTAATCCATATGCCGTGATG
>NZ_LXEN01000217.1 GCF_001654855.1 Proteus myxofaciens ATCC 19692 | reverse complement strand
AATAAAAAAAGAATCAACTCAAATGAAGAACTTTTTTATTTTCTTGATGAAAACTTTCCATTACCTGTAAATAAAAATAGTAATATTAAAATATTTTATCTTCAAAGCAAATATGACGAAGTGATACCTCAGAATGAAATCTCTTATCTAAGACAAAATTATTATCACTTTAAACAACTTACTTTGCCCGATATCCATGGCTCACCTCATTATCATAAAACAGTTGTTTTATTTATAATATGGACGGTACTAAATTCAATGAATAAGAAGCCAGTAACAAGAACATTTATTAAATTATTAATAAATGTTTCTAAAGTAATAAAATTTTAAAAGGAAGAATATCATTACTTGTTTTCTTGATAAAATATTTTAATATTACTAT
>NZ_LXEN01000216.1 GCF_001654855.1 Proteus myxofaciens ATCC 19692 | reverse complement strand
TTAAAATAAAATCTCCTATAAACAATGTAACAGCTTTTTTTCGTCGTAAAGATTATTTAGAAACTGATGGATATGCACATATTAGAAGCTCTGAAGATTATGCTCTTTGGGCTAGATTAATATATAAAGAAAAGAAACTACAAAACCTTCCACATATATTTGTCGATGTCAACTTCGATATAGATTCATTATCCAGAAGAACTGGACTGACTCATTTTAAAAATGACTTATTCACACAAAAAGAATTATTAAATTTTAATTTAATAACTCGATATCAATTTTATAAAAATATTTTAAAATACTTTATATTCCGTTGTGTTTTGCATAAAAATATAAAAAAAATACTATATAAATATTATTTAAGGAAATAAAATTAACATGTAT
>NZ_LXEN01000215.1 GCF_001654855.1 Proteus myxofaciens ATCC 19692 | reverse complement strand
GAAATACCGGTATAGGCTTGTAGCTCAGGTGGTTAGAGCGCACCCCTGATAAGGGTGAGGTCGGTGGTTCAAGTCCACTCAGGCCTACCAAATCGTATTGATACTGCGTTGTGAACTTACTCGTTTACTTAATGTAAACTTCGTGACTCCACGCCTTGTCTCACTGCGATTGGCTCAATTCTTACTTAAAGGAAATTTCCGATAAGAACGAAACCTGAGAAACGAAACGGTATTAAGAATGCATTATGGGGCTATAGCTCAGCTGGGAGAGCGCCTGCCTTGCACGCAGGAGGTCAGCGGTTCGATCCCGCTTAGCTCCACCATAATCTCTTGAATATAAAAATAATAATTCAGAGTATATTAGCAATAGTATACTGCGAATTATTT
>NZ_LXEN01000214.1 GCF_001654855.1 Proteus myxofaciens ATCC 19692 | reverse complement strand
GCGTTGTGCGTGACAACGAGATAGATAATAGCGAGAGTGGGGAGTGATGTAAAGTAAAAAGAATAAAATAATAGTTTAAGTGGTTAAAAAATAACTAATTTATATTCTTTAACTGAAATATCATGCTTTATATGAAATGATTTTTATACTTTTTATATTTAGAGTCTGCGACTTCAATCACTATCTCATGATCATAAAGGATAGAAGTAGATACAGCGTCTAAAAGAGTAAGTCGAAAAATGACTGAACTTACTTTTTTATATTCGCTTAGCGGAATAAACGCAAAAACCCGCTAACTTAGATAAGTAGCGGGCTTTTAAATTTGGCTCCTCCAACTGGACTCGAACCAGTGACATACGGATTAACAGTCCGCCGTTCTACCAACTGAACTATGGAGGAATT
>NZ_LXEN01000213.1 GCF_001654855.1 Proteus myxofaciens ATCC 19692 | reverse complement strand
AACGTGATGTTTTATTGGTCGATATGTCTGAAAGTGATGTTGACTTACGTGAGTTTTGTGCTGAACAAATGTTAGAACCTATGGTCTTGCGTGGTGAGTATTTTTCTGAGCAATCTAGAGATGTTGGATTAGCTGAAGTCTCTATGAACCCTGATTCAGAATTACTGGGTAAATCGCTAAGAGACATAAAATTTAGAACACGCTATGGATTAAATGTCGTCGCGATAAGACGTGAAGGCAAGGCATTACCTGGTAAAATAGTTGATGAACCTTTGCGATTAGGGGATGTATTACTTGTCATTGGTGATTGGAAATTAATTCGTATTTTAACGACGAAACCACGTAACTTTATTGTCCTTAATCTTGCCGCCGAAATTGAAACTGTCGCACCAGCTTCATCGCAAGCGCCTCATGCTCTATTCTCATTAGCG
>NZ_LXEN01000212.1 GCF_001654855.1 Proteus myxofaciens ATCC 19692 | reverse complement strand
TAACACTGCTTTGATAAACATAATCTAATGAATGAGAATTAATCCCCAACCATCCAAACCAAGCATCTATATTTGCTGCTGGAGGAGATATTTCTCCCGCAACTCTTGGTGGCATATTAACTTCAGAACCCCATTTCACTAATGAGCTGATAAATCCACCTACTATAGTTGCCCAAAATACGACTTTGAGATTAGCTTTATTTTTCCACATAAAAACACCTTAGTAATATACTATTTAAGAAATTTCATCCCTACATTGTGAAACAAGGTAGCTTATAAAGATCTCTTTTATATTTAACGTAAATTAAATTATAGTGCATTATTGAAATCTAGCATTAATCTTACTTTTCTAACTTATTATTTATTTTTTGATTTATTTAGTAAAATAACTTGAATAATATAATATTTCATGTTAGTTAATTTTCATTATATTTTATTTATTAATAA
>NZ_LXEN01000211.1 GCF_001654855.1 Proteus myxofaciens ATCC 19692 | reverse complement strand
AATGACATTGATATGGAGTTTCGAGTTAATGGTGCACTGGAATGGACATTTTTGATTATGCAAGAATCAGGCTCAGAAAATATTCTATCTATATTAGGTGTTGTTTTTATAGGATAACCATAAGCACTGTATCGAGAGTCTAAAGAGGACTCTCCCATAACTAAAATAACGAGTTTATTCTCTGGTTTTTTCTTTCCGGTAATCGATGGATTAATTTTTTCAATATCAAAGTTATCTACATATTTATCAGTAGAGTTCATCGCGGTAAGTAGATAAATAATATTGCCAAACACAATTGGAAATCTATCTCTAATCATAGAGCTTTTAAAATTAGGATCTTCATCGAAATCAGATAACAATTTTTTATCTGCATTAATAAATATCGAGGAAGTTGCATAGATTGGATAGATATATAACAATAATAGTATAAATGGTTTGTTTTTTAGTCT
>NZ_LXEN01000210.1 GCF_001654855.1 Proteus myxofaciens ATCC 19692 | reverse complement strand
GTTCCTGTTTTGTTTGCTGGGAAGTCATCAGTACTTATATCATCAAATAGAATTCCTTGAGGAATATGGATATCACAACTTGTTGGTGGAAGTATATCACTCCTTCTTTTCTCTGAAAATGCGCTAAAAGGAAAGTATAAAAATAATATAATAGTTAAATATATTGTTTTTTCTTTTATCATAAATACTCTCTGTGAAATAAAAAAATAAATAAGTTACTGGCAGTTAATCTCTTTTTTGATAAATAAAGTATTTTTAACTTCATTCTCTATATTATAATGGAATCGACATTGTTGTTGTTCTTCATCTCCCCATTTTACCTGTATCCATCCTTTTCCTTTTATTCCAGACATGAAAATTCTATTATTATTAGAAACAAACCCTGTAGAATCAATATTATTTTGATCATCAAATACTATTACGTTTGCAGCAAAAGGAAGTACATTTATTGATTTAAATAAAATATTATAGCCTTTCTTTATTGGGAATTTTACTTTTGA
>NZ_LXEN01000209.1 GCF_001654855.1 Proteus myxofaciens ATCC 19692 | reverse complement strand
GTATTTTTATTTTTATTTAACCCTTGTATAGAAAGTATAATATCTATACCTTCTACAATATCTTTTTCATTTATCATGATTAAACTTAATACCCTTGTTATTAAAACAAATATAAAAGTATTAAATATAAAAAATAAAACTCAAGATATAAAAAAACAAAGATGGTAAGGATTAATTTTAATAGTTAATTAAATATTGATGATGTAAATATTAAAAATGCCATGTTTTTTCTGGTGTGATAATTTCAGGCAATGGTATATCCCAACTTGCTATGGGCAATTTATTAACTAATTGGCATGTATGCGCAAGTCCCATCGGATAAAATGACTTATGATGCCAATCTTCTAAAGTGCGATCGTAAAAACCCCCTCCCATACCTAAGCGTTGCCCTTGTTTATCAAAAGCCACCAATGGCGTGAATATGATATCGATATTAGATAACGGAATCACATCATTTACATTGAGTCGGGGCTCTAAAATAGAAAAACGATTTTTAATTAATCGAGTCGATGCACTATAGCGTAAAAATAATAAATGGTG
>NZ_LXEN01000208.1 GCF_001654855.1 Proteus myxofaciens ATCC 19692 | reverse complement strand
TGTGTTGGCATTTACCGACAAAATATAAAAATATATTATTTTTCATAGAGTTAAATATATTTATATGACTCTTTATCTTCTATCATTTATCAAAATGATTCAAAGAGTCCGATGAGATTACAAATCAAATTATTAATAATACTTAAGTAATAAAGCTAAAATACATATAGGTTTAAATATTTAATTTTCTTTTATTTATCATTCGTCGCTAACATAACAAGTAAATTTACGTGAATAGCGAATAAAAAATAAAGATAATAGAAGAAAAAAGAGTACGTAATAATTACGTCGTAATAGAAAAATATCGATTGTTGAGGAATAAATATAAGACGGTAATGATAGGTTTATTTGGAATAGCTATCTTTTAGATACAAAAAAACCTCGATATTATCGAGGTTTTTTCTTATTGGTCGGCGAGAGAGGATTCGAACCTCCGACCCACTGGTCCCAAACCAGTTGCGCTACCAGGCTGCGCTACTCGCCGTCTGAATCACTGTTCTTATCTTGTTTATTGGTGCGAAGGGGGGGACTTGTTTATCTTT
>NZ_LXEN01000207.1 GCF_001654855.1 Proteus myxofaciens ATCC 19692 | reverse complement strand
TGGGAGATTTTTACGAACTCTTCTTTGATGATGCTAAAAAAGCATCTCGTTTATTAGATATCTCACTCACAAAACGCGGTCAATCAGCAGGACAGCCCATTCCTATGGCAGGCGTGCCTCATCATGCGGTTGAAAATTATTTAGCCAAATTAGTGCAATTAGGTGAATCTGTCGCGATTTGTGAACAAATTGGCGATCCTGCTACCAGTAAAGGCCCTGTTGAGCGAAAAGTCATTCGTATTGTCACACCAGGCACCGTGACAGATGAAGCATTACTTGAAGAACGACAAGACAATTTATTAGCCGCTATTTGGCAAGATAAAAATGGGGCTTTTGGTTATGCCACATTAGATATCACATCGGGTCGCTTTCGTGTTACTGAGACACCGGATAATGAAAGTATTATTGCGCAATTACAACGCACAAATCCTGCTGAATTACTTTATCCTGAAACCTTTGAATCGATGGCTATTATCGAGCGATTACAAGGCCTTCGTCGTCGCCCTATTTGGGAGTTTGAACTTGAAACAGCAAAACAACAGTTAAAT
>NZ_LXEN01000206.1 GCF_001654855.1 Proteus myxofaciens ATCC 19692 | reverse complement strand
CTAACTAATTGCCCTTTACCATCGGTTTCTAATCCACTGTTGCCAATACCGTCATCATAGCTATAACGCAGTGAGTTATTTTCAATCCCTTTCGGTGTGCCAATTTCCCAACACAATGCTCTGACTTTTGCACTAGTGCCTGCTTGAATTTGTACAACGGCATATTTCTCTATCACAGAACTTGTGCTCACGTCCCATTGTTCAATATTCGGTAAATAGTGCGTAGTAACTTTTTCTAAATCACCGTTAGCAGCTTTACGCCCGCGTATTTTCGTCACACGTTGGCTCGCACTGTTATATTGATAAGTTTCACCCTCAGACAAATGCCCACTTTCCATTATCTCTTTTGTGGCTTTCAGATGATTACGGCTATCCCAAATAATGGCATCCCTATTAAGAAGCTGGGTTAAATTACCGCTCTCATCAAAATAGCTATCGACTTGCTTCGGATCAGAACATTGTGATTTAAGTAATGCCCGATTAGTTTTATTAGATATGGTTATATCTTGGGTAAAACTTTGTTGCGCAATAGCGGAGTTATGACGGATTTGC
>NZ_LXEN01000205.1 GCF_001654855.1 Proteus myxofaciens ATCC 19692 | reverse complement strand
GATTTTGACTGAAATCAACCTGTTTAACCCATTGTGTTTGTGATAAGCAGTGAGTTAAATGCCATTGATTATCGGCTTGTTCTTCAACTGTTCATAATCTTAAATTTAAAATCAGGAAACTTGGTCAAAATCTCTTTGACCCACGGAGTGAATTTTTCAGGTGTTTTATTTATTTGATTAATTAGTTCCGGGATTTCTATCCACTCTACAGCAGCTACTTCTTCAGGATTAAATTTTACTTGTCCATTATAATAACCAATAAAAATATGGTCATATTCATGCTCAATTAAGCCACCACTCACCTCTGCTCTATAAATCAGATTCCCTACATAAAGCAGTTCTGTATTAAAACCGAGCTCTTCGTATAATCTACGATATGCCGCATCATGGGTTATCTCATTAGGTCTAGGATGGCTACAGCATGTGTTTGCCCATTGACCAGCACAATGATACTTATGTAAAGCCCTTTGTTGAATCAATAGTTTATTCTCATCATTAAAAATAAAAATAGAAAATGCACGATGTAATTTTCCTAATTTATGTGTAAGTAATTTAGAC
>NZ_LXEN01000204.1 GCF_001654855.1 Proteus myxofaciens ATCC 19692 | reverse complement strand
TTCCTGTGCCAGAGACAATAGCAGACCCTGACACAGTAGAAACTGTGCCTGTTGTGTATATCATGAGAGTGTTTTCCTAATTAATGTAATGAAATTTCATTTGAGTGCGGGAGTACAAATATTCTTCCTCTGATGACTACGCCATTATGTTCACCATTACGCTTAGGTATTTTGATGCCAACATTAACCACTCCATTACCAGCGGGTATTGTTAATGACATTTCATTTGAGGAATAGAAATCATGTGAATCGCCATCTTTTAATTTATAAATATGAGAAATGTGCTCGGTTTCCTTACCGTTTACATATACAGAAAACCTAGCTTGCTCTACAGTAGGTAACCCTACCGCTCTATATGCAATGAAGGCCCTATTTACAATCTCATGCATGGCTCCGGAGTCTACTCTGTCTGTCGGCGTTATCGCACCATCAATCCAAACGGTGCACGGCTGGCTTCGCTGTCTAACTTTGAATAGGGTGTGAATATCGTCATCTCCCCACTTCTCATTGATGTAAAAATTATCTTGAAATATTGTGATTATATTTCCTTCTAAATTCTCAAC
>NZ_LXEN01000203.1 GCF_001654855.1 Proteus myxofaciens ATCC 19692 | reverse complement strand
AGAAAAATTCACTAAGTATTAACTTTGATGAATCCGCTAGCATATTAATACAGTTAGGATTATCGTTAATAGCATCCGATAATATTTTTACATTATTAATTTTTTCTTTTAATGAGATGTTTTCATAAAATTTATTATCAAAACTATTTAACCATTCATCTCGGCTTATTTTGTCATTTATATATTGGTTATATTTTTTATTTTGAAGTGGATCATGAATAATCTGATTGATCATTGTAATATGATCTTTATCATTTCCTAAAAGAGAAGAAAGTTCTGTAGCATATCGATATGTTGCATATTCAGGGGTTAGTTTTCTCATAATTATACTATCAATAATATTACCTTTTATTGTAGTATCAATAAACTCATTATTTATTTTACGTATTTTATCAAGTAAATTATTATCTAAAATCTTTTCTTCAAGAGACTCATCAATAGTGCTTCTATGAGCATCAATTGCAAATCCTTTTAATTTACCATTGTAAAGATCAAAAATAGGCTCTTTTGTAATTAGAATATCGGTAGCCTCCAATACCATATAGAGATTACCTTTAATTTTCTCTTTTTTTATAACACGAAAATGTTT
>NZ_LXEN01000202.1 GCF_001654855.1 Proteus myxofaciens ATCC 19692 | reverse complement strand
CGGTAACTTTAACAACATTTCGCCATGTAGTATGGAATGCGCCTTTTTATCAACGCTTAGGGTTTACCATTTTATCTGAAAATGAAATTCCATTTTCTTTACAGAAAGTCCTAGAAAATGAAGTCAATGAGGCTGGGTTTAAAAAAGAAATGCGCTGTGCGATGAAATTGAAAATATAAATAGCATTCTTTCTTGGTCTTAAAACATTTATTTAATTTATATTCATTAATAACTGAGTGTGATTTATAGGTAGTTATAAATGACTCTCTTTTATTTCAATCTTTTTACCTCGCAATAGCGCTCTAACCCAAAAGCGATTAGGGTGTAACGCATTTAAAATCGCATCATTAACTGGAAATGGCTCATCAAAAATTTGGCTTGCCAATATTTCTGCGGATAGCGGTGCTGAACATAATCCTCGTGAACCTAAAGCACTTAAAATATAAAGCTGGTGATAAGCTGGCGCTAAGGCTGGTATTTGTTTTCTTCGCTTAAATCGGTCTAAGTGCGTATATTTTTCGATAAGTTGTTCAAAATGAGGCGCTTCACCTAATAAAGGCAGGTGATCTCTAATTGTGCAACGGATACCAACACGAGCCA
>NZ_LXEN01000201.1 GCF_001654855.1 Proteus myxofaciens ATCC 19692 | reverse complement strand
GGATATTTTATCATCTATAGCTGTTATAGCGCATACATCCATATTTTCAAATAGGGCTGTTTTATTTTTATAACCACATTCTTTGATGACTTTTTTTACCCAATCAGAATAATATTTTTTATCATCCTGTAATTCTATTACTTCAGTTAATTTTGTATCTATCTTTTCACTTTTAATTAATGCTTTTTTTGTATGAAAACCTAAATAAATATTATTTATATTTTTATTAAATATATTATATCCTTTTTTAAAATCCATAAAAAAAATACCAATATCAGAAAGAGTAACTACAATATAGTAATCACCATTAAAATAAACATTTACTCTTAACTCATTATTATTTAACGTAAACATTAATTACTCCTCAATTATTGTAATATTAACTTTGATATTTTTCCCAGATGCATTTTTAATAGAGTTATTAATTATATCCCATTGTTCTTTGGTTGTTTTCTCCGGAATACCCAATTCTAATGTTTTTGATTTTATATCACTTTGTAAAATGTGATAAACTCCTTTTTTATCTCCCGGATAATTATCCATTTTTGAAATATATGTATTTAATGTATTTTCTATTGCTTTTGGGTTTTTAAGCCTCGACGCT
>NZ_LXEN01000200.1 GCF_001654855.1 Proteus myxofaciens ATCC 19692 | reverse complement strand
GGGAAGCCGTATGCTTAAGCGTTGGATACACACACCACTGCGTCAGCAAACACAACTGACTAAACGTCAAGATGCAATCTCTGCCTTACAACCGCTTTACTTTGAGTTACAGCCGTTTTTACGTCAAATTGGTGATTTAGAGCGTGTATTAGCACGTTTAGCATTACGTTCAGCGCGTCCTCGTGATCTTTCACGCATGCGTCATGCTTTTCAGCAGTATCAAGATATTCATTCTATTCTTGAACAAGCTGATATGCCTTATATTAAAGAGTTACAACAACGTATCAGTCATTTTGATGAACTACGTGAGCTCTTAGAAAAAGCAATTGTAGACACACCACCAGTCTTAGTCCGTGATGGTGGCGTTATTGCGCCAGGTTACCATGAAGAACTAGACGAATGGCGATCGTTAGCTGATGGCGCAAGTGATTACCTTGATAAACTCGAAGTGCGTGAGCGTGAAAAATGGGGTATTGATACCTTAAAAGTCGGCTTTAATGGTGTGCATGGTTATTTTATTCAAGTCAGTCGTGGTCAAAGTAGTTTAGTGCCAATACATTATGTCCGCCGTCAAACACTTAAAAATGCTGAGCGCTATATTATCCCTGAATTAAAAGAGTATGAAGATAAGGTCTTAACCTCAAAA
>NZ_LXEN01000199.1 GCF_001654855.1 Proteus myxofaciens ATCC 19692 | reverse complement strand
TTGTAAACCAAATTATATCATCTACTAAAAATTATTTATAAAACTTATAAATAAGAAAAATCATTATTAATATTAGTAGTAATTTTTATTACTACTAATTTTTTAATTAATTTAATAACTATAATAAGAATATAGCTCTAATTTAAGAAATATTTATAGTTTTTTATAAAAAAACAAAATAGAAATTTACAAAAAACCAAGAAAAACATATAATCTGCCAAATTTTAATTTCTGATAAAAACTTATTTTAAAGACAATTAACCAGATGAAAAATATAAAAAAAATAATATTTTTTATAGTAGTACTCTTATTAATTACATATTTAATAGATGTTCTTATCTATCATAAAGACTCCAGCATACCTCATATAACATCATTAACTTTTCTATTATTAGTATTTTTTACAATCACAAGTAAAAAACGTTTTCTGAATATTATCGGTTTTTCACTTTTATTTATTTTTATACTCGAATGTGCATATTCTATTAAATTTAAAGAAAAAATAACCACAGGCGTCCTCGATTCTATTGTCGAATCAACAAAAAACGAGATGTTATTAATGTTTGGAAAGTATATCTATTTATTATTTATACCAACGATATTAATAATTAGCCTTTTATATTATAGAAAAAAACATTACTCCAAAAATAACATT
>NZ_LXEN01000198.1 GCF_001654855.1 Proteus myxofaciens ATCC 19692 | reverse complement strand
AAGCGCAACAAGAAGCTGAACGTCAACGGTTAATTGCCGAAGAAATTAAAAGCTATGGACCGCCTACTGTAATCTACCGTATTGATGACCACCGGTTTTTTACTCTTGAGCAATACAGTGAAAAACGTGAGGGAATAACTTATTACAACAATATCTTAAAAGGGATACATCAAGGGATACTCTATGGCTCAGCATGTTTATATCAAGGGCGTTTAATTTGGGCAACAGATCGTGATGATGCGCTCGTTTTTCCTGCCGTTCTTAATCGAAGAATGGATGGATGTGCAGGCACAAAAACAGCCTGCGTGAATTCATTATTAGTCACCCTTGATGGCGGTAAAAACTTTAGGCCAACAAATGGAAATTTTGGTATTAACACAAACTCTCCGGGTCCTTATTCTGCTAATTTCGATATTATTGTCACAAATGAAAGTTTTTATTTAGGCAAAACCCCTGTTAGCCGTCGAGAAGATGATGATCAACTGGCTAAACCAAGGTGGCGTAAATTTTATTTCGATCTAACAGATTCAAATTATGTCCATAGCAGTGTCGGTGACAAAGAAACACCACCTTCTTCATTAAAAACCCCCTCTGGTCAAACCCGTTTTGATTGCAGTTCTCCCCATATTTACCCTATTTCACAAAAGGAAAAAGAATGAGTCATCATAATTTAAAAACAACCCAATTTATATAAATCTCCTTTTTAATTGATTTATTTAAAATAGGATAAATAAATCAGTTAAAAATAACGTTTTATTAAAATTAAAACCC
>NZ_LXEN01000197.1 GCF_001654855.1 Proteus myxofaciens ATCC 19692 | reverse complement strand
CGGCGATTAAAGAAGCCCAACAAGAGGCTGAACGTCAACGGTTAATTGCCGAAGAAATTAAAAGCTATGGACCGCCTACGGTGATTTATCGTATTGATGACCATCGGTTTTTTACTCTTGAGCAATACAGTGAAAAACGTGAGGGAATAACTTATTACAACAATACCTTAAAAGGGATACATCAAGGGATACTCTATGGCTCGGCATGTTTATATCAAGGGCGTTTAATATGGGCAACAGATCGTGATGATGCGCTCGTCTTTCCTGCCGTTCTTAATCGAAGAACGGATGGATGTGCAGGCACAAAGACAGCCTGCGTGAATTCATTATTAGTCACCCTTGATGGCGGTAAAAACTTTAGGCCCACTAATGCAGGGTTTGGTATTAATACAAATTCTCCGGGGCCTTATTCTGCTAATTTCGATATTATTGTCACAAATGAAGGTTTTTATTTAGGCGAAACCTCTGTTAGCCGTCGAGAAGATGATGATCAACTGGCTAAACCTTGGTGGCGTAAATTTTATTTCGATCTAACAGATTCAAACTATGTCCATAGCAGTGTCGGTGACAAAGAAATACCACCTTCTTCATTAAGAACCCCCTCTGGTCAAACCCGTTTTGATTGCAGCGATCCCAATATTTACCCTATTTCGCAAAAGGAAAAAGAATGAGTCATCATAATTTAAAAACAACCCAATTTATATAAATCTACTTTTTAATTGATTTATTTAAAATAGGATAAATAAATCAGTTAAAAATAAGGTTTTATTAAAATCAAAC
>NZ_LXEN01000196.1 GCF_001654855.1 Proteus myxofaciens ATCC 19692 | reverse complement strand
GTCTGAACTCGAAATATAGAGATTAGATAATAAAGAAATGAGGAAAGCTATTCCACTGACAATACAAAAATAAATAATACCAAAAAATAAAAACATATCCGCTATTGAAAGCCAATCCCATTTATCCCAATAATTTCCATTATCATAAATATTTGATACTGAAAAGAAAAACAATATTGAAAAAATAAATGCAGTAACACCACCTAAAATCCAATAAATACTTTTTTTAGCTCGTTGATGCCCAATATAAAATTGACCTGAAATTAAATAAGCCCCATTGTCAGTATAGTTATAGACACCTAATATAATGGGCAATGAATCTTTATCCTCCGATTGTAAATAAAAAACTTCGATATCATCTCCATCAGCAATAAATATATTGTGTTCAGAATAAAAAGAACGATCTTGACTAAAAAGAACAAAAGGATGTTGATTAATACTAAATGAAGCTTGATATAATGAATAACTCGACCTGTATCTGACAATATTTATTTTATCAGCATGATATAATGAAACTTTATCTCTTATTCTTTTAACCGAACTATTTTTAAATTTACATTCTTTATTTTTAGTTAATTTTAGATTAGGCAATTTGCTTTGTTTTATACCAGAAATATCCAACAAAAGGCTATTAAGTGAAGCAGTGTCTTTATGTGCAATAACACTGTCTAATGCTTTTATTCTTTTTTTATGTTTAGGCCGAGTCAGTTTACAAAAAAGATATATTTTTTCGAAAAGATAAACTGTGCCTAGCATAAATAAAAGAACAGAAATAAACCCAAGAA
>NZ_LXEN01000195.1 GCF_001654855.1 Proteus myxofaciens ATCC 19692 | reverse complement strand
AAGAAAAATTATAAAAATCTAATGATGGAGATAAAGAAAAAATTATTAAATCTATCTGATAATAAATATAGTACATCTATTTTGCACTTACCTTATATATATAATAATGAATTCTCAGAAAAACTCACTTTATTATATAGTGGGTTAAATGAAAATATAACCTATAAAGAGTTGATGGAATGTATTGAGTTATCTGAGGTTTTATATCAAAAATCAACATCTGTTGAGTTAAATAAAAATGAATTAGATTATCTATCTGTTTTTAACTCTTTATTATCTGATATATCAATGGGAAAATGTTTTGATAATAATATAACACATTTAAGTAAAGGTAATCTTCAAGAAATAATTATTAAATTAAATGAAGGAAATTATATTCTGGATGTATCTTCTAAAAGAATTAATTTAAATATTTCTATTCTTAATGATAACAATTATAAATTTGATGTTTTTATTTCTGATATTGGAAATATTAGTATAATTGGTAATAATAAGAAACAAGTTGCTTCGGATCTATTTTATTTTTTACATAATATAAATAATCTTAAAAATGATAATCTATTATTCGATTATGATAAAAATGGTGTAATTGGTTCAATTTATAGTGTTGATTCGAAAGATATTATACCAAGGGATTTATTCGATAAATGGCGTTTTCTTAAAAATGATATTATCATAGATATAAATAAGAGTAATATTATTAATATTGCAAATGTTAATATTGATAAGTATCTCTTATCTACTTTAGGATGTAAGATTGAAGGTAAATCCATTAAAAATATAAATTTTGATAATATCCCTAATTGGAAAGATAAATTGAACCAATTACACCATTTT
>NZ_LXEN01000194.1 GCF_001654855.1 Proteus myxofaciens ATCC 19692 | reverse complement strand
TTGTTATTAATCCAATTTCTATATTTAATACTTTATCAATTTTATAGATATAAGATTGAGTTATAGTATATTCGTAACTAGGTGTATGAAAAATAACAGTGACTTAAGTATGATTCAGAAAAAATTATGTAAACATTAATCTAAATTTTGGCAATTTACCTCTTTAAAATAAAAGCCATTTTTCAAATCTGGTTTATTTAATTTATAGTTAAAATAACATTGTTGTTCTTTTTTTATTCCCCATCTTATATTTACTTTCCCAATAATTGGTAGATTAGACATGTATAATTGATTATTATTATTTATATAAAATGCTTCAGATGATTTTTTATCTGAATTTTCTATATTTGCTATTGCACCAAAAGGAATGTTTTTATTAATTGTAAATAATGCTTTTTCACCACTTTTTATATTTATAAATTTATAAACAATAGCACCTTTAGTTGGGGTGAAATGGTAACTATAATTATCAGTATCATATTTATTATTTAATGAATTTGCATCGATATAAAATTTATTTTCTCTATAACTCTCTAAGTATGGAATGATAGAATAACCACGATTATCTGATTCTGTAGTTAAATTTCCTTGATTTCTAATTTTTTTTGCACCATTATAATTAATAATAGCAAAACTATCATTTAAAGTTTGTGATAGTATAATACTATTACGATAAAAAACTATTCCGCCACTAACACCATAACCTAAATAATGACTATTTTGATTTGTTTGGGTGTTGAATTTCATTGATGAAATTCTACTTAAATAATGAGTGCTTATTGATGTATCAATATTACCTTTATCATTTTTAGATAAACTAATACCGTAATTTAACCTATTATTAAGTAGGTTTCCTCCGCTGAATGATAAGTTATTATAGAAAGATTTTTCTTTATCCTTATAGATGCTACGTATCATCATCCAAT
>NZ_LXEN01000193.1 GCF_001654855.1 Proteus myxofaciens ATCC 19692 | reverse complement strand
CATCAAAAACGCTCACACCGCTTCTTTATCCATCAATCCGTGCCCGATATCGTTGAACAAATCTTACGTGAGCACCATTTTAAAGGCTGGGAGTTCGAGTTCACCCTTGAACGACAGTACCCTAAACGAGAGCAAATTAACCAAATCAACGAAAGTGACAAAGACTTTATTGAACGCCTATTAAGTGAAGTCGGTATTTTTTATCATTTTCGCTTACAAGACGATACGCAAACCGAAGTCATTCATTTTACCGATAGTCAACGCGGTTACCTTTACGATAAAACCCTGCCACTCAATAGCCCTTCTGGCATGAGTGATTCACAGGCTGACAGTGTTTGGGGATTATCTTTACGCCATCAAGTGGTCGAAAACAGTGTGTTTGCGAAAGACTATAACCCGCGATTAGCTGAAGATACGCTGATTTCTGCTGTCGCCGATATGACCCGTGGTGAAGGTGAAGACACCAATTATGGCGATGTGTATCATTATCGTGCTCGTCATTTAACTCGCGGTGATACCCTGCATCCTGAGCCTGAAACCGCCAACTTTTGGGCGCGATTAGACCATGAACGTTTTCTAACAGAACAAACTCGATTACGCGGTGAAAGTAACGCCCCTGAGTTAACCCCGTTATTGGTCTTAAAGATTACCGATAATCCGCTTTCATCCACCTTACCCGCTGTTTTTCAATCCCCTTTATTACTCACCCGTCTGCGTTTTACTGCAAGTCGAGATAAAGCCTTAACCGTACGTTTTGATGCCGTACCTTATCGTGATGACCGCTGTTGGCGCCCTAAGGTAAAACCTCGCCCTGTGATTGCAGGCACCTTAATGGCGCGAATTACCAGTGCGAAAGAAAACGATATTTACGCCCATCAAAATGAAGACGGTTTTTATTGGGTTAAATTTGATGCTGACCGTGATGAGAAAGCCCAA
>NZ_LXEN01000192.1 GCF_001654855.1 Proteus myxofaciens ATCC 19692 | reverse complement strand
ATTCACATCATAAAGAACAGAGATATACGAAATAAAACCCGATAATTTACCATCATATTTTATATGATAGTTGGTGCTATTTTCCTCAGGAGCCCCTTCAGTATTATCTTTTAAACCATTAGTAAATTTATACGTTAATCCTGTTTGCGCTTGTAACATCTCAAGTACAGTTGAGAAGTTGACAGGTGAATAGCTATCAATATTGATATTTGTATCTAATACACGTTTTTGCTCTGATGTGTAAGAGACTGTTGACCCTAAATAGTTTTCATTATATTCAGTAAATGGTTTTTGTTTTGAATTATTTATATTAGTAATACTAGGATCTATTTTATAAAGATTTTCCTTATCATACTTTTCACCAAAAAAAGTATTACATCCTTGTAAAGATAACGAGATGAGTAAAACGAGTATTTTATTTTTCATAATTAATTTTCTTCAATAACTAATACATTATTATTTTTAAATAATTTAATATTAAAGCTGTAATCTTGAGATGCTAATAAATTGCCAAGTTTATCTAATACGTCTCGACTTTCAGTCCCTTTGATATAAATATCATTATAGATAAGATAGTCTTTTTTGCTTTTCCATATTAATTTGTATCCTTGGCTTGAGGACCATTCTTTAATTTGTTGACTTAGAAGATTATCAGAATGTAATATCAAATCACTATTTTTGATTTGTTCTTGTATTGGTTCTTTAACCTCACCAGTAGGACTAATAACTAAATAATCAACTGGGTGAATATTATCTTTATTAATAACAGATTCAGTCTTATTATTTGATAAAAATCTTTTATTACTTAATGTCGTATTTTCTTTTTTATTTTCCGATGCTACTACTTGTTCGTTATTTTCAGCCTTAATCACATCCGCATAAGCAGTTGAGCCAGCAGAAAATAATAGTAATATTCCGCAAATTTTAATTAAAGCCCCAGCGCGTCACGCTGTGCTTGCAAT
>NZ_LXEN01000191.1 GCF_001654855.1 Proteus myxofaciens ATCC 19692 | reverse complement strand
AGTGGCAAGGCTTAAAAATCCAAAGACAATAGAAAATACATTAAATACATATATTTCAAAAATAGATAATTATAAAGGTGATCAAAGAGGTACTGTAGATATTTCCAAAAAAGATATTAAATCTAAGACATTAGAATTAGGTATTCCGGAGAAAACAACCAAAGAACAATGAAATATGATTTATCTACTATGCCAGAAAAAGCATTTTTTGATACGTGTAAAAATTGTATTAAAGTTTTTTTAGATGAGTAGTGCTAGGGAGTATATATGGGATTGTTACTTGATATAAATTGGTATCCTGGACAAGCAAGAAATCATACATGGATTGCTATGGATAAAAATGGATATATTTCAATGATGCTAAATAATGGGTACGGATGGCTGCCTAAATGCATGTTAAAAATAAATAATATAAAAAAATCACTTAATGATTTATGTGAGTATATTGATGGAGATTCTGAGAAATATAGTAATGGTATAAATAAAAAAGGTGAGTATTTTATAGATCTATATTCTAGTTGGGTATATAAAAAATATAAAAATAAACAAGAAATAATTAATAATTTTAACTTTAGATTAGAAAATAAAAAAAATTGTGATGCTGAGTTAGCAACTAAAATGGGAATATTTTATTTTGAAGCATTAGAGGGACAATCTGTAGGAGAAGATTACCCTATTGGTTATGATGGCGAAACGAAAATGGGTGACTACTTTCGTTTTATTGTTCCTACTATTTATGCCACGATTGAAGATATTCCATATGATTTAAGAAAATATGTTGTAGTCTCTGATAGTCTTGATTTTACCAAAGATAGGTTGCTTGATAATAATAAAATTAGTAATTATTTTACACGAATGTATTCAGAGTAAATAATTTATTGTCTATAAAAGTAAATTTAAACTCCAAAGCCATTACTCAATTTTATTTATAAAATAATAATTAGGTGGTGGCTTTTATTATAATTAAAATAAGTAAAGTA
>NZ_LXEN01000190.1 GCF_001654855.1 Proteus myxofaciens ATCC 19692 | reverse complement strand
CCGCGATTAAAGCAAAACAAGATGCAGTCGAAGAGCAGCGTCAATTAACGGAATTACGTAAAACCTTTAAACCACCTGTCATCATTTATCGTATTGATGACCACCGATTTTTTACTCTTGAGGAATTTAATGAAAAGCGTGAAGGTTATACATTTTATAACAACACAAAAACAAAAAAACACTTTAAAGTGTATAACGGCTCAGCTTGTAATTATCACGGGCGTCTAATTTGGGCCGCACAATATGATGATAATATTGCTTTTCCAGCAGTTGATAGTAATTGGGAAGGTTGTGCTGGTCGTCGTAATGGTTGCCAAAGTACGGTGTTACAGTATTTTAAAGGAAATTTAGTTCCGCTAGTTACACCTCTGGGATCTATAACATTAAGACCTGTTAAAGAAACGGGGTATTTTACCCTTATAGTTACCGATAATCATTTCTATAAAGGAGAAAGCTCTTATTTCAATAGACAAAATGAACAATTATCCAATTTAAATTGGACAAAATACTCTTACGATACAATTGAAGATGTAAAAAATGGAATATCAAAATCAGATACCTCAGAAGGTCCTAAACCAGAAGTGAAAACCCCATCAGGGCAAACCCATTTTGATTGCAGTGATCCGTCGATTTCACCGATGTCCAAATTAGGTGATTATGGTCAAGAATATCGTTTAGAAAAATAATCATCCACTCCAATATTAAGTATAGAATCCCTATTACGTAATAAATAAGATAAAAATGAGTAATTATAATTAAAAACAATAGAATAAATACAATCTGATTTATATAAATCTCCTTTTTAACTGATTTATTTAAAATAGGATAAATAAATCAGTTAAAAATAAGGTTTTATTAAAATTAAAACCCTCTACTATTATCATCAACTTAATAATATTTATGGCTCAATATAAAAGGATAATAATGATGAAACAAAAGTCTATTTATACGTCACTTATTCTGATAACCGCATTTTCATTATCGGGTTGTTTATCGTTAAAAGAAAAAG
>NZ_LXEN01000189.1 GCF_001654855.1 Proteus myxofaciens ATCC 19692 | reverse complement strand
TAAATTAACAATAATAAATAAATATATTATAAATTTTAATAAATTATAAATCTAGTTGGTCAAAATTTATTGATGATTTTTATAAGATGAAAAATATAAAAAAATTTACAGTTTATTGATAGAGCGAACGTTTAGCTCATTGTTTAATTTATTTAAAATAATGAGGGGTTAATATGAACATTGAATTTTTAATAAAAAATGCTATTTCGAACTTGAATAGTATAAATAGTATAAAAATACACACTTCAAATACGCTAAATAAAATTATTTTTAAAAGTTACAATACAATTATCCCTTTTATTAAACCAATAATTAATAAAATTGTTAATCATAAAAATTTAAGCACTAGCATTATAAATATAAAAAATCAGAGTGCTGATAATAGAAATACTATGGAAAGCGATACTATTAAAATTGAAAATAAAAAAATAAATGAAATAACCAATAAAGTAACAAATGAAGTAACAAAAGATGTATCAAAAGAAGTACCAAAAGAAGTATCAAAAGAAGTACCAAAAGAAATATCAAAAGAAGTAGCTAATGAAGTATCAAAAGATGTATCAAAAGAAGTAGCTAATGAAGTATCAGAAGATGTATCAAATGAAGTAGTAAATGAAGTAACAAATAAAATAATAATTGATAAGGATAAGGTATATGCTATAAAAAGTTCAATTAATAATGAAGTAAAAAAATACATTATTGATGATTTAAACCATAATTTAAAACTATTTAAAGATTTAGACGTAAATAATATTGAAAAAATCAAGATTAATATTATGGAAAATATAGAAAATTTCAATATTATACCAAGCTTACAGGAAGTTTGTGTTTTATTAAACATAGATGGAATTAAATCTATAAATGAAACTAAACATCTAGAGGAAATTAAATCTATAAATGAAATTAAAACTCTAGATGAAATTAAATTTATAGATAAAACTAATCCTATAGAAGAAGTATTAGATTCAAATATAGAGAAGCTATATAAAGCAATAGTAGATCCTATATTTGAAGTAACAAAAGATACAAATAAATATTTTATAGCTGAAAATATCAAAATAGATATTAAAAAGTATCTAAATATAGAAATTT
>NZ_LXEN01000188.1 GCF_001654855.1 Proteus myxofaciens ATCC 19692 | reverse complement strand
CCTCAGTCAGTTCGCTTAGCGCCCTGTGCCGTGACAACGAGGACGCATTATAGGGAGTTTTCTGAGTGTGGCAATAGTTTTTTTAAAAAATTGTTCTGATAGCGTACTTAATCATCAATTTGATTATTAAAGCATAAATTACAACCACTAAGAGAATAAAAAAACACCAAACACAACAAACTCTTTTTAAATTCTTCTCTATTATTTATAGCAAATGAGCTTCTCTCTTTAGTCTTACAGACTTTTTTCATCCTATTTTATTATATATAGATAGCGAAGTTGGTCTTGTTATTGAATAGAGCGACTGATTTTCAATGTTATACTAAAAAACACATTACTTATTTAGCAACTCATTTTCTTAAATATTATGGAACATAAAAAAAAACCTAAACTAACGAAAAAAGGTCATCAACGTACCCAAGCGATGATCAACGCCGCTATAGACTGCTTTTTGACCTATGGTTATGAAAAAACATCTCTTGATATGATTATTGAAAAATCAGGTGGTTCTCGCTCAACGCTTTATCATCACTTTAAGAATAAAGAAGGATTATTTTCAGCAGTAATTAAAAGCCTTATTGATGATATTTTTATTAAAGTCAAAAGTAATATTCTGGAATATAAAACAGTACATCAACTCCTAGAACACTTTGGATTTTCATTCATCAATAAACTTCTCGAGCCAAAAACAATGGGTCTTTATCGTTTAGTTATTGCAGAATCAGTACATTTTCCAATGTTAGGGCAATTGTTTAACCAACTCGCACCTGAAAATAGCTATAAATATTTGGCTCAAGAACTCGAAAAACGAGAAGACATTAACTTAAATTTTGAACAACTACGCTATATTGCAGGTTTTTTTCTTGAGATGTTAAAAACAAATTTCTTTATGAAAGCATTGGTCACTCCTGATTACTCGCCAACAAATGAAGAAATACAGCAACAGTGTCAGTTATGCGCTTTGATTATTGGTGATTACATTTTGTTAGATAAAGAAGAAAGATAACTATTTTTTGTTTCTTCTATTTAGCCTGTATTTAGCCTGATTACTTATGTTATTCATGGCATTGACAGGCTTTAACATTATTTCTCAATACGTTATATAAATTTACTTCTATTCCTTCAATTTATACCTA
>NZ_LXEN01000187.1 GCF_001654855.1 Proteus myxofaciens ATCC 19692 | reverse complement strand
TATACTATCTAAAGCTTTTTCTAGAAAATGAGGTCTTCCATATGTAGGAATTATTACAGATACTAAAGGAGTTCTATGTGATTCAATTAATTTGTTCATTTTAATTTTACTCTTTTATATGTTTTTTTGAAAAATTAAAAATTATATAAATTGTTTTTATATGCATAAAAAAAACTAATTTATTTTTAAAAAAATAATTAAATACTGTAAGGGAAACAATTTCAATTAAAATACTAGCTAATACGGCACCAGTAATAGCATATTCTTTTATTAAAACATACGTTAACAGAATACCCAAAAAAGAAGTAAAAAACATTTTTTTAGAAAGAAATGAATACCCAGAAAAAGCAACTATATAGCGATATGAAACAATGCCTAAACTAGAGAAAACAGAGGCTATTGACAAATAAAAAATTATATTAGCTGACTCAATGTAATCTATTCCATATAATATTAAGATTATTTTTTCTCCAAAAAAATATATAAATATTAAGTATAATACAGATATAAAAATAATAAATAAATTAAGATAAGCAGTTAATTGTAATATTTCGTTTTTATTATTTTTACTATATATTTTTGTAAAATAAGATGTTATTACTGCTTGTGGTAAAAATAGCCAAGCATAGGCTAGTGTTGATGCTACTGTATATATTCCTAGAGCATAGTTAGATATTAATAAAGAAAGGAAAATTTGAGATATTTTTGAATAAACTGAAATTGAAACATTTGATATTGATATAGGTAAACCCTGTCTCATTAAATAAATAATATATGGTTTCCTTTTTTTTATTTTCTTTAGCGCTATTTTTCTATGAAAATAGATACATCTAAATATAAAAGGTAATAAGGTCGTAAGGATAATTGGAATTGAAAAATATATTATATTTAACTCAAATAGAACGATTAAATATCGTAATAATAATGATATTGAAATACCTATAATGTTAAAAAGAACATTAATTTTTGACTGTAATATTGCATTAAAATAAATAGCATAATGGTCAATAGCTAGAAACAAATAAGAGAAAGCAACCGATATTGTAAAAATTATTGTTATATGATCTTTTGTGGTATATATGCTATATAAAGTAAAAAGAATAGATATTAATATATATAATAAAATTCTTAATTCTATTGTCGAGAGCATTAGACTAATACCGGAATCTCTATTTTTACTTATTCTTTTAAACAATATAGGTATTTCAATATCATTATT
>NZ_LXEN01000186.1 GCF_001654855.1 Proteus myxofaciens ATCC 19692 | reverse complement strand
TGTCTAAAGAAAAATTTGAACGTTCAAAACCGCACGTTAACGTTGGTACTATCGGCCACGTTGACCACGGTAAAACAACTTTAACAGCTGCAATCACTACCGTTTTAGCAAAAACTTACGGCGGTGCTGCTCGTGCATTCGATCAAATCGATAACGCACCAGAAGAAAAAGCTCGTGGTATCACAATCTCTACTTCACACGTAGAATATGATACTCCAACTCGTCACTACGCACACGTAGACTGCCCAGGCCACGCCGACTATGTTAAAAACATGATCACAGGTGCTGCGCAAATGGACGGAGCTATCCTGGTTGTTGCTGCAACAGATGGTCCTATGCCACAAACACGTGAGCACATCCTGTTAGGTCGTCAGGTTGGTGTTCCTTACATCATCGTATTCCTGAACAAATGTGACATGGTAGATGATGAAGAATTACTGGAATTAGTAGAAATGGAAGTTCGTGAACTTCTGTCTCAATACGATTTCCCAGGTGATGACACTCCAGTAATCCGTGGTTCAGCGCTGAAAGCACTGGAAGGCGAAGCTGAGTGGGAAGCGAAAATTGTTGAATTAGCAGAAGCACTGGATTCATACATCCCAGAACCAGAGCGTGCAATTGACAGACCATTCCTGTTACCAATTGAAGATGTATTCTCAATTTCAGGCCGTGGTACAGTAGTTACAGGTCGTGTTGAACGTGGCGTAATCAAAGTTGGTGAAGAAGTTGAAATCGTTGGTATCAAAGATACAGTGAAAACAACTTGTACTGGCGTTGAAATGTTCCGTAAATTACTTGACGAAGGTCGTGCAGGTGAGAACGTTGGTGTTCTTCTGCGTGGTACAAAACGTGAAGAAATCGAACGTGGACAAGTACTGGCAAAACCAGGTTCAATCAAGCCACACACTAAATTTGAATCAGAAGTTTATATTCTGAGCAAAGATGAAGGTGGACGTCACACTCCATTCTTCAAAGGCTACCGTCCACAGTTCTATTTCCGTACAACTGACGTAACTGGTACTATCGAATTACCAGAAGGCGTAGAAATGGTAATGCCAGGTGACAACATCAACATGATAGTTGAGTTAATCCACCCAATCGCAATGGATGACGGTTTACGTTTCGCAATCCGTGAAGGTGGCCGTACAGTAGGTGCTGGTGTTGTAGCTAAAGTATTAGCATAATCACTCAGCCATTACTTAGAAAAGGCATCGAAAGATGCCTTTTT
>NZ_LXEN01000185.1 GCF_001654855.1 Proteus myxofaciens ATCC 19692 | reverse complement strand
GGGTATGAAAGTATGCCGGTGCGTTTAGCACAACCTTATGCAGGGGATACTTATGGCATGCATTTTCCCTTAATTCAAGGCACAGAAGTGGCGATTGCCTTTCATGAAGGTAACCCTGACCGCCCTTATATCGCCCATGCCTTGCATGATTCCCGTCATCCTGACCATGTAACCGATAAAAACAACACCCGTAATGTAATTCGTACACCGGCAAATAATAAGCTGCGTATGGAAGATAAACGCGGTGAAGAGCACATTAAACTTAGCACTGAATACGGCGGTAAAAGCCAGCTTAATTTAGGGCATATTGTGGATGCAAACCGCGAGCCACGTGGTGAAGGCTTTGAATTACGCACTGATAGTTGGGGGACGATAAGAGCGGGTAAAGGACTGTTTATCAGTGCTGATAGCCAAGAAAAAGCCGGCGGTGATGTGCTGGCGATGGAAGAGGCGCAATCTCAACTTACCACAGCGTTAATAGAAATGGAGACTTTAGCTAAAAGTGCTGAAAATGCAAGCGCACTTGCTGCTGATATTCAAAAACAAAAAGAAAGTTTAGAGAAGAAATTTATTCAATTACAAAAATCTGTTTTATTAGCCACAGCCCCTGATGGTATCGGATTAACCAGTGGTGATAATCTGCAATTATCAGCAGATGAAAATTTAACATTAACAGCTAATAAACAAGTTGATATCGGTGCATTTAAAAAATTTACATTAGCAGCTGGTGGAGTAATGAGTTTCTTTTCACGAGTAGGTGCAAAAATTTTCACCAAAACTGGCGATATTGAAATTCAGGCACAAGATGGTCGTTTATCTACTTGGTCTACACAAGATTCAATCATAAGTAGTGGGAAAAAAATGGTGCTATCTGCGCAAGATGAACTTCTTTTATCTTGTGGTGGTGGCTATATTCGTATAAAAGGGGGAAATGTTGAAATAGGTGGACCTGGTAAATTATTAATAAAAAATAATGGAATACAAAAATTAGGAGCTCAAAGTGTAGAAAGCGCTATGAAATCGTTTTCACCTGAAGAATTTAATGAATGGTTTGTTGTTAAAAATCCACTTTCAGGCGAACCTATTGCGAATCAACGCTATCAAATTACATTACCCACTGGCGAGATTATAAAAGGTATTTCAGATTCAGAAGGAAAAACGACTAAAATTAATTCTAATGCTATTAACGATATTAAAATTAAATTATTACCTTATGAGGAAGAATAATGAAAAATAAATTACCTTATTTTTTTATTCCACTCTTCTTTGCATCAATATTATCGGGTTGTTTATCGTTAAAAGAAAAAGCCGCGATTAAAG
>NZ_LXEN01000184.1 GCF_001654855.1 Proteus myxofaciens ATCC 19692 | reverse complement strand
AAAAAGATATCACTCATTTTTTTCTTCATCAAACCTATTTTTCCTTTAATTTTTATCGAAAAAATCTTTTCATTATGATAAAAATATCTAATGAATAAGGAGATTTTTTATGCAACGACCTAATTTGTTTGGCAAAGCCATTGCACTAAATGGAGATAAGACAACCAAGGGTGCTACTTGTATTTCAACAATTCAACAAGTGACATGTTATAACCTTTGTGTGCTTAGAGTCGGAGATCCAACAACAATATGTCCTAAATGTGGTAAACCAGGGATTATAGTTACCGGAGAAAATAGGATTAATAATCATGGAAAGGTACAAGCCGTCCATCACTCAATCGTACGATGCGGATGCCCTTTTTGGTTCTAACCTCGTTATTGCTGTATCACCTAAAACATCTTCTGATACTGTTAAAAATTCTCTAGCCAATCTTATACCCACCTTATTTAGCCAAAAATTTATTTTAAAAAATGCTAATCATTCGATAGCTTATGGTATTAAAACTACTTCTGATTTTATTGAGGGAATATCAAAGCAAAATGGAGAACTAGAATTAGTCGAAACATCACAGGAAGAAAATATTGAGATCGTTTATTTATTTCAAACAAGGATAGGAATTTAACAATGACATATTATAAAACAGTAAAAGGTGGTACAACAACTGAACTTGAAACAGATATTTTTTACTTAAATCAGATACCTGATGCTATGGAAAGAATGGGATGGGAAACTGCACCTAAATTAATGCGCCATTGGTTTAGTATTACCCCAGCCTATCCATTTACACCTAAAGAAAAAATAAAACTTATTGAAGAGGATGCTACTTTAATTCCTAAAAATTTAGTTAATACAAACATCGTTAAAATGGGATGGGCTTTAAATTACATGCAAGTAAAAGAGAGTGTTGGTTACTTACTCAATAATTGGGCTACTCCAAAAGGAATTAATTTATTAAAGAAACGATTAGGTAGTAATACAAGAATTGGATATACCGATTCAGCTATTGAATTAGACAGTTATGCGCAAGTTAACTCACGTCCCATTGGTGGAACTCTTGATACTATTAATGATTATTACGGAGCCTTAGGTAAAGCAACAATAAAAATAGCAGTAAAAGGCTATATAACAAAAGTAAATTCAAGAAAGGCCTTTATTACAGAAATGTTAGGTATATATATAAAAGATAGCTATGATTTTTCAGCCAAGAATGAACCTCTAGGTGTCTGGAGTAAAAACGGAATTATGAATAAAACACAGACTCTGTTATATATGGGATTTTATAATCAAAATATGTGGAAAGAACTGGTCGATGGTGGCTTTTCAGGAAGTGTACCGATATACAATAAAAA
>NZ_LXEN01000183.1 GCF_001654855.1 Proteus myxofaciens ATCC 19692 | reverse complement strand
GGACAAGTTGCTGAGGATGTATTATTTTCATGGAAAATAACAGGACATTATACGTATTAATGTCGATGCTTTTATTTTTATGTAAAAAAAATAACAATTATTCAAAATTATTAATAACTAGACAGTAAGACGCCCATACTTATTTTTATAAATCAGTATGGGCGTTATTTTTGGGTAAGAATATTTTCATCTGAAATATTCATAGTCAATCCTCTAAGCCACCTAATAACATACTAACGACAGCAATAGAACAAATAAGGGAAAGAAAAAGAATGAAAAAGGAACTACCGATCATAAAGACCTCCTAAATATGGATTAATTTAAATAAAAAACCTCACTAAAATAAATGTTATTAACAGATTGCTATCTATACTAGCTTATTTAATAACAATGTCAAACTAACATATTATTTATTAAGGGTTTTCTTGTTCATTTTTCTTTTTTTATTGGAATTTTTGTCAAGATGTGAGGTACATCATGATCAGGAGGGGATATCCCCTCTGATACTTTATGCGGAATGAGGAAGGGATATTTCAGTTAAAGGTGGAAGTCCATACGCGGCTCTTGCTCTATCACATGCTTCATTTGGTATGCCATTTTCCCAAGATTGTGCAAACTCACGACAAGGAGAAGGGCGTTGTTCATAGATAGAACAGCTTACACATTCACCTACTTCGCCAACTAATTTTTCACAACGAGGCTGTTTAGAATTAGTGCCTTTCATACAAGAAAGAAACGGAGTCAAAGGCTCTGTTAATTCATCAGGAACCACACCACCACCACTTACTATTTCAGCCCAATAGAAAGAAACTCTAAAATAGGCGCAACAAGCACCACAGTGCATACAGGGATTATCCTGCATATAAATAAAGTCGTTAGAATGTTTGCTCATACCAGATACCGTTTTATCTGACGCTAAAGTATAGAAAGTTTGTTTAATGAAGCTTTGCTAAAAGAGAGTTAGTAGAAAAACGTAACTCTTTTTAGTGGCGTTATTATGCTCCCAATGAAAAACAATATTCAAGAAGAAAATTTGTTATAGAGTGTAAAATTTATTATAAAATAGAGATATATTTTATATAAATGAATAAAGAAGAGTATATCTCTTAATAAAAGTGAATATCATGCTTTTATATATAATAAATTTTAGTTTTTTTTGTATAAAAAAGTTCATAACCTCATCTTTTTTTGAAGAGGTTAGATAAAAAAGTTTTGTTGTATGATGAATTAATAAGAAGAATGTTATTTGATGATTAAAAAGGACCTTTAAAAATAAATAATGCACCAGCGCCAATCAGTAAAAATCCAATAAAATGATTAAGTGTAAAGCTCTCACCCAAGTAGGTAACAGAAA
>NZ_LXEN01000182.1 GCF_001654855.1 Proteus myxofaciens ATCC 19692 | reverse complement strand
TTGGTAATAAATGGAAATAAAAATAACATTTAGAAACGATATAGATAAAGATGTAACAAGTAAATACTTGAATATATATTTAATACTATAAAATCAAAATTACTGGTATTAAATATTATTGATGTGGTTTTTATTTTATTTTTTTATCCGTAAGATGTGTATGTTAATAAAATGAAAATACATATATATATAATGTATTTTGGATTTAAATTTCGTTAGTTAGTGATTATCCAGTATTTTACTTTGTATTTGAAATTTAATTAAATATATACTTCCGTTTTTGTGTTATATTCCCTACAATTACTCAACAAGGTTGTAATGTATTTTTTGTTTATAACCAAAGTGTGTTAATACTTATTAATTATTGTTATGCCAATGTGGTTTAAATTTCTTTCTTATAAAACATCACAAAATATTGTCTCTTTCGTTCAGATAGGTAATTATACTTAATAATATTCTGATATATACAAATAATGTTTATTTTCACTGTGCAACATATTAAGTGAGATAAATAGTATTAACGATTATTTTCATGAGAAGAGGATTTGAAAATTTTTTATTAATTAGTGCTGTTTGCATACCATTAATAGAAATATAATTTAAATTATATAGAAATGAGCTTTTACAAAGAAAGAATCGTAATTTAATTTTATGTATTAAGAAGGAAGTGTAATGAAAGTATTTTTATTACATTAATTTCATGTAATAAGATACTAGTAGTTTTGCTCTATTTTCAATAAAACATATATTTTATTCGATAAGGAAATATTATGATCGATTTAAAAACACTCAATAATGATCCACAATTGACCTCTATAACTATTGGTAAAATATTAAAAAAAGTTAGAAAAGCTAAAAAAATCACAGGCACAGAATTAGGTGAAAAAATTAATATTTCACAACAACAAATATCAAGTTATGAACGAGGAGTAAATAATATTAGCTTAAAATTATTTTTTACGATATTAAGTGAGTTAGGAATAACTGTTAACGACTTTATTTTGTTACTAAATAAAGAGTTTAAATTAGATGAGGATATAAACTACTATCATCACTCTACCTCAAATAGCAATGTTAAAGCTAATTGTTTTTTCAGTAAAAATAGTTGATATAGAAAGCTATATATAAAATTTTTTTATAGTCTTACTGATAAATAATAAATAGCGTTATTGTAGATAGCAATAACGTTTAAGTAATTTTTAATAGCTACTGTTCAGCATAACTAAAAATTAATATAAATATATATTTATTATTCTTAATAATCACATTGCCATTACCACTATTGAAAATTAGATATATCTATTATTTTTTATAATAGAGCATAGTTTTATAGTTATTGATAATAAAAACAATTAG
>NZ_LXEN01000181.1 GCF_001654855.1 Proteus myxofaciens ATCC 19692 | reverse complement strand
AAATAGCGATAAGTGAAGATGAAGGTGAGAGTTGGTCTGTTGTTACGAAAACAGAAGATTTAGTAAAGCAATATTATGCTGAGGATTTTGGGCAGTTTACAACGTTTAACTATGTCGTTTTAGGGGATTCATTACTTATTTGGTATAATAATGATCTCAAAGTAAATACTCTCGAAGTCACGCTCAATCTGATAACTAAAAAAGTGACGAATACGCGCTGGTTACCATTACGAGTACAAGAAGTTGCTCAAAACAAACAAGGTGATATCTATTTTATCTCACTTCATCCATCGCGCGAGCTTTATTCAATTATGCATTATCTCCCTGATGGTAAACTGAAAACAGTATATGAAAGCGGGTATAAATATTTAGGTGAACCCATGTTAAGCGATAGCCAATTGCTCGTTAAACGAGATCGCGGTGATTTTACTAACATCATGATTCTGGATTTAAATACGCAAAAATATACGGTTAAAAGAATTATGGATAAATATGAAGGCGCTCTATTCAATCCAGCATTGTCTGCATTTATTCGCTTTAATGATGCTCTGTACAATGATTATGATGATAGTAGAGAGGCAAAGCCAGGTGACAGCCTAAAATATAGCTATACAGTAGATAAATAGTTAAATAAATAATGGCGCTATTTAATCGATAACGCCATTGTTATTTATAAATCCCATACCTGAACAAGATATACTTAATATTACTTTATCATCTCTTTTAAGTGATAAAGGTGCTCTAAAGCTTGTCGTGGCGTTAATGTATCAGGATTAATTTTATCTAATGCTAATTCAACAGCAGACGGTTCGGCTTCAGCTAATAACATTAATTGTGATGTTTCAACATGGCCTGATCCAGAATGACCTGAAATTGCTTCAAGCTCTTTTAATTTCTGTTTAGCACGACGAATAACATCTTTAGGCACGCCTGCTAATGAAGCGACAGCTAAACCATAACTTTTACTTGCAGCACCTTCTTGAACGCTGTGCATAAAGGCAATGGTATCACCATGCTCAACTGCATCTAAATGAATATTGGCAGTGCCTTCTAATTTTTCAGGTAATGTTGTTAATTCAAAGTAGTGAGTCGCAAACAATGTCATTGCTTTAATGCGATTAGCCAAGTTTTCAGCACATGCCCACGCTAACGAAAGACCATCATAAGTCGATGTTCCTCGACCTATTTCATCCATTAATACAAGGCTGTTTTCAGTCGCATTATGTAATATATTTGCTGTTTCAGTCATTTCTACCATAAAAGTAGAACGACCAGAAGCGAGATCATCAGAAGCACCCACACGCGTGAAAATACGATCAATAGGACCAATTATCGCTTTTTCAGCAGGTACAAAACTCCCCATATACGCGAGTAAAGTAATTAGTGCTGCTTGACGCATATAAGTACTTTTACCCC
>NZ_LXEN01000180.1 GCF_001654855.1 Proteus myxofaciens ATCC 19692 | reverse complement strand
ACTTTTTTTCGCTATTTGGTTAAACTTTGTCCTTTCATATCTGGTAAAAAATGCGTAATATACGCGCCCTTGCAGTCACAGTTTGGCCCTCTTTTCATCTATGCGAATCGGACAGTATCAGTTAAAAAATTGCCTTATCGCAGCTCCTATGGCTGGCGTTACAGACCGACCTTTTCGGTCACTTTGCTATGACATGGGTGCTGGAATGACAGTTTCTGAAATGCTCTCTTCTAACCCTCAGGTGTGGAAGACAGATAAATCTCGATTGCGGATGGTACATAGTGATGAATTAGGGATCCGTTCAGTGCAAATTGCAGGAAGTGATCCTGTTGATATGGCCACAGCTGCGCAAATAAACGTAGAAAGTGGTGCTCAAATTATCGACATTAATATGGGTTGCCCTGCAAAAAAGGTGAATAAAAAGCTAGCAGGTTCAGCATTGCTTCGTTATCCCGACCTTGTGGCAGAGATCCTCTCTGCTGTGGTTAACGCGGTTGATGTGCCTGTTACTCTTAAGATCCGTACTGGATGGTCACCTGAAGAACGAAACTGTGTAGAGATTGCCAGATTGGCTGAAGATTGTGGTATTCAAGCTTTAACGATACATGGGCGTACACGCGAGTGTTTGTTCAAAGGTGAAGCTGAGTACGACAATATTCGGACAGTTAAGCAAAATGTTTCCATTCCTATTATTGCGAATGGAGATATAACAGACCCGCTTAAAGCCAGAGCAGTACTTGACTACACTGGAGCAGATGCTTTGATGATTGGTCGTGCTGCTCAGGGAAGACCCTGGATCTTTCGGGAAATCCAGCACTATCTGGACACAGGTGAATTGCTGCCACCAATGCCGATTGCAAAGGTACAGCAAATAATGCAAAAGCATGTGCGTGAATTGCACGACTTTTACGGTCAAGGCAAAGGAGCTCGCATTGCACGCAAGCATGTCTCTTGGTATCTCAAGGAACATGCCCCTGATGACCAGTTTCGGCGCTCATTCAACGCCATAGAGGATGCCAGCGAACAGCTGGAGGCGTTGGAAGCATATTTCGAAAATTTTTTGCGTAAATAAATAAAAGAGCTGACAGAACTATGTTCGAACAACGCGTAAATTCTGACGTACTAACCGTAGCCACAGTAAATTCACAAGACCAGGTGACACAAAAACCTTTACGTGACTCCGTTAAGCAAGCACTGAAGAACTATTTTGCTCAATTAAATGGTCAAGATGTTAATGATTTATATGAGCTGGTATTGGCTGAAGTTGAACAGCCATTGTTGGACATGGTGATGCAATACACCCGTGGCAACCAAACTCGTGCTGCACAAATGATGGGCATTAACCGTGGCACGCTGCGTAAGAAACTGAAAAAATACGGCATGAACTGATCCTAGTCGGTTAACACGCTGTTTTAAAAAGCACTTCTTGTTTTTCAAGAAGTGCTTTTTATTTTTAAAG
>NZ_LXEN01000179.1 GCF_001654855.1 Proteus myxofaciens ATCC 19692 | reverse complement strand
AGAGTGACTAGGCAAATCCGGTCATTTAATGCTGAGGTGTGATGACGAGCCACTAAGGTGGTGAAGCAATTGATGCCCTGCTTCCAGGAAAAGCCTCTAAGCTTCAGGTTACCAACAATCGTACCCCAAACCGACACAGGTGGTCAGGTAGAGAATACTCAGGCGCTTGAGAGAACTCGGGTGAAGGAACTAGGCAAAATGGTGCCGTAACTTCGGGAGAAGGCACGCTGACGGTAGGTAAAGTCCCTCGCGGACGGCGCTGAAGTCAGTCGAAGATACCAGCTGGCTGCAACTGTTTATTAAAAACACAGCACTGTGCAAACACGAAAGTGGACGTATACGGTGTGACGCCTGCCCGGTGCTGGAAGGTTAATTGATGGGGTTATCCTTAGGGAGAAGCTCTTGATCGAAGCCCCAGTAAACGGCGGCCGTAACTATAACGGTCCTAAGGTAGCGAAATTCCTTGTCGGGTAAGTTCCGACCTGCACGAATGGCGTAATGATGGCCAGGCTGTCTCCACCCGAGACTCAGTGAAATTGAACTCGCTGTGAAGATGCAGTGTACCCGCGGCAAGACGGAAAGACCCCGTGAACCTTTACTATAGCTTGACACTGAACATTGAGCCTTGATGTGTAGGATAGGTGGGAGGCTTTGAAGTGTGGACGCCAGTCTGCATGGAGCCAACCTTGAAATACCACCCTTTAACGTTTGATGTTCTAACCTAGGTCCATAATCTGGATCGGGGACCGTGTCTGGTGGGTAGTTTGACTGGGGCGGTCTCCTCCTAAAGAGTAACGGAGGAGCACGAAGGTTGGCTAAGCATGGTCGGACATCATGCGGTTAGTGCAAAGGCATAAGCCAGCTTGACTGCGAGAGTGACGGCTCGAGCAGGTACGAAAGTAGGTCTTAGTGATCCGGTGGTTCTGAATGGAAGGGCCATCGCTCAACGGATAAAAGGTACTCCGGGGATAACAGGCTGATACCGCCCAAGAGTTCATATCGACGGCGGTGTTTGGCACCTCGATGTCGGCTCATCACATCCTGGGGCTGAAGTAGGTCCCAAGGGTATGGCTGTTCGCCATTTAAAGTGGTACGCGAGCTGGGTTTAGAACGTCGTGAGACAGTTCGGTCCCTATCTGCCGTGGGCGTTGGAAGATTGAGAGGGGTTGCTCCTAGTACGAGAGGACCGGAGTGAACGCACCACTGGTGTTCGGGTTGTCATGCCAATGGCATTGCCCGGTAGCTAAGTGCGGAAGAGATAACCGCTGAAAGCATCTAAGCGGGAAACTTGCCTCGAGATGAGTCTTCCCTGTCGCTTTAAGCGACCTAAAGGAACGTTTAAGACTAAGACGTTGATAGGCTGGGTGTGTAAGCGTAGCGATACGTTGAGCTAACCAGTACTAATGAACCGTGAGGCTTAACCTGACAACACCGAAGGTGTTTTGTCTGAGAGACGAAGATTAATGAAGTAAGCTTGTTTAAGATTGAAATTGCTGGTT
>NZ_LXEN01000178.1 GCF_001654855.1 Proteus myxofaciens ATCC 19692 | reverse complement strand
ATGATGAAAAGGGTGCAAGATGGGTAAACAAACCTGTTTATTGAGTGACCATAGTTGTGAAATAAGTGGCTGAGTATCAATTTCACCATCAAAAGAGAGAAAAAGGGCGATAGTCCGTGCGTTTTGCACTTTGGGATGAGAGAGAACTTGTGAGCAAAGTTGCAAAGCTGCCGTGTGTTGTTGTGCTTTGCTAAGACGCTGTCTTTTTTGGCGAATTGCTTTGCGTATGGTATCTCTTTGTTGAAAAAGTGAAGCGTTTGCCATCATCAATCTACTAGTGAGTTATTATGGAAATTCGCGACTTGAGGATATAAAAAAAGCCCTAAACATTAAGCATTTCAAAATACTTATTATTTAGAACTTGATTAGGGTCTCCAAGATGCCGTCGTAGGCTGTAACCCTTGAACCCGCGGTCCAAGGTGAACGGAGTGTTATCACCATTAGGCTGCCTGAACGAATCAGGTATGCTCACAAGCAATAGATCACCACATTCTAAGTGTTTGAAATATCGGCTCAGGGGACTCGCCCACTGACAAACATCTCAGAGAAATTAGGTAGGTGCAGTTAAGCACCTTATCTGTGAACCATTGTATTATTTTAATTACAGAAAGCAACCCATTATCTATGAAATTCGTGGTGTACGTATGCTTTCTGAACAAATCTACTTTGTCGTCGAAAAAGAACGATCATTATGCTTGCTTTGGTCGTGTAAAGCCTGTTCAATGGACTGTTGAAGCATTTTTATTTTTTCTTCCATATTGTAGGCATAATCTCTTGTTTTTAACTTTTCTTCTGCCAACTCATGGCTCATATTCAATGCTGCAATGAATATTAAATGCTCTGTATTGGAAACACCACTGCGCTCTTTGAGATCTTGTAATCGTTGTTCAAGTTCAGCAGCAGAAGCCAGTAAAGCGTCTTTTTGTTCTGGTGGGCAATTGACACGTAATGAGCGCCCAAAAATTTGAAGATCAACGGGTTGTGCGGACATGATTCCTTCCTGACATAAAATCTGTGCTACGTGTTTAGTAGTGTATACGGTTATCGCATTGTATTAAATGCTATTACTGCAAAAATTCCAATGATTAAGGTGGCTTAACTGGTACAGTGACTTCTATTGATGGTAGCATATCTTAAACTATTCCCCTAAATGCGACTTTTATTCTTATGTCAAAACAAAATACATTACCAAGTTACCAGACTATCGATACTTTATTACAACAATATTCTGTGCCTTTAACTGCTGCTGAAATGCATGGTTTACTTACCGGATTTATTTGTGGTGCGATAAGTGATAGTAGTTGGAAAACCTTATTACATGATCTGACAAATGAAGGCTTAGCTTTTTCTAAAAGTTTATCAGACACGCTTGATGAGTTATATCAAGTAACGTATGAACAACTTGATGGCAGTGTATTCCATTTCTCTATGTTACTCCCAGAAGAATCAGAAACCGTTTTTTTAAGAGCCGATGCGCTAGCAGGTTGGGTAAATCATTTTCTTTTAGGATTGGGTGTTGCTCAACCTAAGTTATCTGAAAGTAAAGAGTTAGTCGAAGTTG
>NZ_LXEN01000177.1 GCF_001654855.1 Proteus myxofaciens ATCC 19692 | reverse complement strand
ATATTTTATTTATTAATAAGTTAAATTACAACAAGATAAAGATTTGGATATAAAACTATCTAAGTTGTTATTCTGAGCCCTTGACGTAATAAATAAGAACTCAGAATATGTAGAATAAGATGATTTAGATTTTTTTTAAGATTTTGATGTCTAATACATCAAGTTTTCCATCTATTTGACTAAGTAGCTTTTTAAAATGCTCACTATTATTGTGTTCATCTACAGCTTGCTGAGATTTCCATACTTCAAAAAAGACATATGTATCATCATGCGAAACATCTTGATGCAATTCATATGACGTATTTCCAGCCTCTTCACGACTAGGGGTAACAACCGCTTTAAGAGCATTACATACAGTATCTTTATATTGTTCTTTCGCTACCATTGTTGCAACAATGCGAACTTCACTCATATTAGCTCCTTGATTTTTTAAGTAACAATAACAATATAGCGCACTATTTATTATTACATAAAGTATTAATTGAGAATTAAGATATACTCTTCTTCTAAGTTAATTTGAATAAAAATTAGCAAAATAGACTTACTTTCTAGCATAATAGAGAAGTAGAGCTTACAAAAAATCGAATCCTCAAGCTAAACAATAAAGAATTTAATGCTATATTTTTCATTATAACATTAATAATTTTCTATTTTACTATATCTGTATGTAATAAACCTCATTCTGAAAAAACTCATATCACAGTTCTACAACATAAAGTATAAATAACTTTCAATTTACACATTTTTATTTATTAGGAATAGATTAATCTTAATTTTCCCATCAAAGAAGTTTATTTCTTTGCTAAATTCCCTTTTTTAACTTATTTATATAATTAAAGTGTACATTTAATATGTATTAACTTTGACTGAATATTTCATTTTTTAATTAAAAGGTAATTAATATGCTGAAAAATATTATAGCAATAGCCGCACTTCTAGTAACTACAAATGTACTTGCTACTAATGATTTAACTATTGAGAAATTAGCAACCAATAAAGAGACTAAAGCATCATTTAGTAAAATCGTAAAAGATAATCATTTTCCTTCTTGGATTTTAAAAGGTGCGACAGAATCAGAACCCAAAGAAATTACATTGAAAGGTGATCGTTATCAAATAGTGCAAGGTTGTAAGCCACATGATTGTGCTTCTGAACAATTAGTTGTTATGTATTCAAAAGATAAAAAAGTCATGGCTGGTGTATTCTCAAAACTTAACGAGAATAAAAATAAACAAGAATTGACCTGGTTCAATATTAACGATAATTTGTCCATTGATGGAAAAACGGTTTTATTTGCAGCAATTACTGGTAGCTTAGATAATCATCCAAATGCATTTAACTATAACTAATTAATTTTTATATTAAACTGATAATGCTTTTGCATTATCAGTTTAATAGTGTATTTAAAAAATCAACTCTAACATCATGTATTATCAACATTTCTCTTTACTTTCACTTCCTCTCCTTGCAATAAATATAGCAATAAAAAAATAAAATATTTTTATATTAATCCATTAATGGAAATGATATTTATTATAAACAACTCTCTATCGTAAGTTATCATAATTTAAATGATGATTTCATTTATATATTATGTCATGAATTATTATCGGGAGTATTAC
>NZ_LXEN01000176.1 GCF_001654855.1 Proteus myxofaciens ATCC 19692 | reverse complement strand
TGCTCTTTAACAATCTGGAACAAGCTGAAAAATTGAAAACAAATCAATATATCACCGAGGTATATTGATGAGTCTCTCAAAATCTCAGACCTTGAAGTGTGAAACTCAAGACAATTGTCTTCGAGAGAAACACCTTCGGGTTGTGAGGTTAAGCGAATAAGCGTACACGGTGGATGCCTAGGCAATCAGAGGCGATGAAGGACGTGCTAATCTGCGATAAGCGTCGGTAAGGTGATATGAACCGTTATACCCGACGATTTCCGAATGGGGAAACCCAATATCCAATGGATATTATCATGACGTGAATCCATAGCGTCATGAAGCGAACCGGGAGAACTGAAACATCTCAGTACCCCGAGGAAAAGAAATCAACCGAGATTCCCCTAGTAGCGGCGAGCGAACGGGGAACAGCCCAGAGTCTTAATCAACAGCAGCATCAGGAGAACGGTCTGGAAAGTCCGGCAGTAAAGGGTGATAGCCCCGTATCTGAAGATGCTGTTATTGTGAACTCGACGAGTAGGGCGGGACACGTGTTATCCTGTCTGAATATGGGGGGACCATCCTCCAAGGCTAAATACTCCTGATTGACCGATAGTGAACCAGTACCGTGAGGGAAAGGCGAAAAGAACCCCGGCGAGGGGAGTGAAAAAGAACCTGAAACCGTGTACGTACAAGCAGTAGGAGCCTCTTTTATGGGGTGACTGCGTACCTTTTGTATAATGGGTCAGCGACTTATATTCTGTAGCGAGGTTAACCGTATAGGGGAGCCGTAGGGAAACCGAGTCTTAACTGGGCGAATGAGTTGCAGGGTATAGACCCGAAACCCGGTGATCTATCCATGGGCAGGTTGAAGGTTGGGTAACACTAACTGGAGGACCGAACCGACTAATGTTGAAAAATTAGCGGATGACTTGTGGATGGGGGTGAAAGGCCAATCAAACCGGGAGATAGCTGGTTCTCCCCGAAAGCTATTTAGGTAGCGCCTCGTGAATTCATCTTCGGGGGTAGAGCACTGTTTCGACTAGGGGGTCATCCCGACTTACCAACTCGATGCAAACTGCGAATACCGAAGAATGTTATCACGGGAGACACACGGCGGGTGCTAACGTCCGTCGTGAAGAGGGAAACAACCCAGACCGCCAGCTAAGGTCCCAAAGTCATGGTTAAGTGGGAAACGAAGTGGGAAGGCTCAGACAGCCAGGATGTTGGCTTAGAAGCAGCCATCATTTAAAGAAAGCGTAATAGCTCACTGGTCGAGTCGGCCCGCGCGGAAGATGTAACGGGGCTAAACCATGCACCGAAGCTGCGGCAGCGACACTATGTGTTGTTGGGTAGGGGAGCGTTCTGTAAGCCTGCGAAGGTGTGCTGTGAGGCATGCTGGAGGTATCAGAAGTGCGAATGCTGACATAAGTAACGATAATGCGGGTGAAAAACCCGCACGCCGGAAGACCAAGGGTTCCTGTCCAACGTTAATCGGGGCAGGGTGAGTCGACCCCTAAGGCGAGGCTGAAAAGCGTAGTCGATGGGAAACGGGTTAATATTCCCGTACTGGTGGTAACTGCGATGGGGGAACGGAGAAGGCTAGGTTGTCCGGGCGACGGTCGTCCCGGTTCAAGCATGTAGGC
>NZ_LXEN01000175.1 GCF_001654855.1 Proteus myxofaciens ATCC 19692 | reverse complement strand
GTGTTGGATTAATTCCAGAAACGACAATTTTTGTTATTAAGCGCAGTACTATTTTGCCAAGAGTTGCACAATTAGCTGAAAATCTTCACCAAAAAGCAGTAAAGGGAATCAGGATGCCATCTTGTATTAATATTATTAGTGGCCCAAGCTGTACCTCTGATATTGAATTAATCAAAGTTGTGGGTGTGCATGGTTCTTTGAATGCTATTTACGTTGTTATTGAAGACTGCTAATCAATTTAAAAAGAGCAAGAGTTACCATTATTGTGGCTCTTGCTCCTCTGACTTTAATAAATTGTAGTTAAGTAAATGTTTATTGCCATCAATTACCATAATGGGTGATTTCTCTTGATAACATTCGCTAAGTGGTGAATAACAAGACTTTGAGTTATTATGCTCTAACCCTAACCAATCACTTAATAGCCAATAGTTATCTGCTGTTGAGTAAGCGTTATTTAACGCATTTTTTGCAATATTAGGCTTTGAATCTAATGAGCTATACCAGATAAAAAGAGGAATATTATAGGCCTCTTTGCGAGGGCTATTAACGCCATGGTGATAGCGTATTTCTCCTTTTTTATCGAGGCGCTGTAAAGCATGGTCAGAAAAATAAAGTAATGATGCAGATTTATCTTTAACTCGCTCTATTATTTTTCCAATCAATTTATCTGTATAAGCAATTGAACTATCATAGCAATTATCATCTTCTTGTTGAGTAAAGTCTTTTAACTCATTATTAGGAAAGCGATTACATGCAGGCTCATGGCTACCATAAGTATGTAAGACAATTAGCTTTTTCTTTGTTGATTTATCATTAAGAGCCTTATCTAAAAAAGGTAATAACTCTTCATCATAACCAATAGATTCATTCCATTTTTTATTTTGAGCCATATTAGCGATAACTGAAATTACACTCGTTTTTTGGCTCGCTTTACCTTGATTACTTAGCCAATATGTCTCGAATCCGGCATGATTTGCAAGAGAAATGATATTGTCAGCATAATGATGTTTATCTTGTAATTGTGTTAATTCGATATTTGATAATGAAATAGGCACTGATAGTATAGTGACAGGCGCTGGTGAATACGCTTGATTAAATAAGGCAATATTCTCTTTTTCTTTTACTAAGTTTGGTGTAGTGCTATGGGGATATCCATAAATTTCCATGTGATCACGACGGACTGATTCACCAATGATAAGAATATAAGTATCTGTTTTATCATCCTTTTTTTGATAATTATAGTTTACAGGATGAGATGCTATTTTTTTTATTTGCCGATTTTCATGAAATGTTCTTACTAAGGCGGCTGCATTGTAAAATGGGGTATTAAGAAGAGTATATTCAGCTAATAACTTAGTCTTATTATCTTCTCTTATCTGTGAATTTTTATAGATAGGAATAAGTATTATAAGAAATACAATAGAAATTAAGGATACTTTGGTTGTTTTTATATTAAAATTATGTGTGCTTTTATGAATTAGATAAAAATATAGAATAAAAGAAAAAATATAGAAAAAAACATAATATTTATTATAAGAAAGCATGCCAACCGTTTCACTACTATTTGTATTAATAAATGTTTCGGCAATAGATGATGAAAAAACAATATCATGCTCAATATAAAAAAAGAGAGAAATAGAAAGATTAAGAG
>NZ_LXEN01000174.1 GCF_001654855.1 Proteus myxofaciens ATCC 19692 | reverse complement strand
ATTTATCATCATTTCAACTACTTTATATTCTTTTTCACTTAAGGTTATTTTTTGTTCAGAAACGTTTACAGCTTCATTTTTTGGATTTGATATTGAACCGTCTTTATCTTTACCGGCAATAACCCCAATAACTATCAATACAACAATAACAACAAGTACCCACTTCAATCTTTTATTCATTTCAATATCCTTTTATAATTAAATATAATTTAGCATTAATATTTAACCATCATAAAGATTTTTAACAAAAAAAGTTATTTATATTATAAATACGAAAAAGTACATTTTTTAATTTATTTATCAAATTAATGGCAAATTTAAAGTAATGAGGTATTCATATATCTCTACTTATGGCTACAAGCCTTTAACTTATCATCTTTTAGTAGAATAATTTCATGAAAAACTAGTTGTTTTTTTGTTGCTATGCTAAACATACCTTCATTAACATAAAGTTTTAATAAAAAATAATTTATTTAAAATAATATTAATAAAAATCTCATTAAAAAAGTGATGTGGAATTATAGTTAAAACTGCTTAATTAAAAATTAAAATTATATTTTTTCATTCCTTAGTCTATTTAAATATTCTATTCCAACCCATTAACCTTAAGTACATACACTTAGGTATTATTATTCTGATCAAAAAGACAAGCGCACAATTAGCTAAAAATGAAAATATATAATCAAACTATAGAACGATGGTTAAAAATAATATCTCAATGTAAGCATTTTATCCTACTCATTACCGTTGTATTTATAAAATTCAAGCTATGATTATTGAAAGATATTTTCAAAAAGACTCATATTTTTTAAATTAGGAAAAAACAGACATATATACCCAATAAATATTAACATACGAATTTTAAATCTTTAAAATCGCGAAAAAATAAATTTTAAATTTACTTAACTTACAAATCTATGTTATTGAAGCCAAAAGATTTTTATATTTAA
>NZ_LXEN01000173.1 GCF_001654855.1 Proteus myxofaciens ATCC 19692 | reverse complement strand
ATTATATATTATTTGTTAAATTTACTTAACTTACAAATCTATGTTATTGAAGCCAAAAGATTTTTATATTTAAACGTAATTTATTGTAACAATTTATGTTTTTAAACATATAAAAATAAAATATTTTTAAAAATAGTCGCAAATAATACCCCTCATAAATCAAATTTAACAAATAATATATAATATTTATATTTATCATATGGTTGATTGCTTATTACTTATATTAACTACACATTACACGTGTATTTTAATAAGTTAAAATGATCGATAATCGATATTCAATAGATGACACCTATCAGAATGTCTTGATTCGATCGATATAAACGTTTTTACTCTTATTTTAATATATTTATCATTGATGAAACTTAAATATTTAATTAATTATTTTATATTGGAGTATGGTTAATGAGACATAATATAACTAGTGGCCATATTGGTGTTTTTCTAAGGAAAGCACGTAAAGAAAAAAAGATGACAGGGCAACAGCTGGCAAAATTAATGAATATAAGTCAGCAACAAATCTCACGATACGAAATAGGTACAACACCTATTACATTCGATCAACTTCAAGAATTTCTTTTAGTTTTGGATAAAAGATGGCTTGATGTTTTCAAATTTCTTGAAAATGAAACTAATCCTAAAATAAAAAGAAATGAAAATAAATACATTTCGTGGAAAAGTTATCCTTCGAAGAATTTATAAATATTTTTTTATATTTATCTAAAAAATAAAATAAT
>NZ_LXEN01000171.1 GCF_001654855.1 Proteus myxofaciens ATCC 19692 | reverse complement strand
TCTTCTATATAAAGAGGATGTAACCCTAGCGCATGGAATAATGGCTGATAATTCTGTGAGAGTTCTGTTACTGCTTGCCAATTCCAACGAGCAACCGCTGGAATAATCATTTTCTTTATATTGGCTTTTTCTACTAAAGATAAGCTACGCGCCATATCATTGAAAAAGATAGGCGCATCAAAATGACAATGGGTATCAATAAATCTATTCATGTTATCCACCATTGTGCACATCAGGATGTACACTTCGAGTATCTTGCTGGATCACAGGCGCTTTTTCTGCTTTATCTGATTTAGCTTCATTTTCAAATAAACTAAAAAATTTCTTATCGTGTTGCTTAAATTTTTTCTTAGAAAAATGTTGCCCTATCGTGGCGAGAAAATAACGACCACAACGTCGGCCGATATGATAATCATGATTTAGTGCACTTAAACGACTACCTAGCGCACTTGATCTTAATGTTGTCGGTGGAAATATTTCAATTACAACACAATCTTCAGGTGGAAATTGAATAAATTTTTGAGTTTCAGTATAAGTTTCAATGTGGACTTGTGCCATATTCATAAAACGTTGTAATCGGCTGTTTTCAAACCAATTACTCATTCTCTCTACCCATTCTGTTGTATATTGATATTCAGAAGGAACAGTACGTACCACTACAATAGTGCGACATCCTCGTCGATAGGCTTCTCTTACTGGAATAGCATCACTAATTCCGCCATCATGATAGAGAACATCATCAAATAATACGCCATTACGATAAAAAGCAGGAATGGCACTAGAGGCCTTAACTATCTCCAGCCATGTTAATTCATCAGGCTGAAAGTAATTTGCTTTAAAATTGTCAGCGCGACTTGCTACCATATAAAATTCACGCCCTGTATCAAAACGGCGCAATGCAGTCGGCATATCAAGAGGCATCTCTTTAGATGTGGCATCGATGTACCAATCGAGATCAAGTAAATTACCACCGCGTACAAAACGGATAGGATTAAAGAATTGATTGTTAGTTGTATAACGATTAATAATTTTACGCGCATAGCCACGCTGACCACAGGCAAAAGCAGATAAATTTTGTGCACCCGCAGAGACACCTAATAAAATATCGAAGGGATCAAATTGCGATCGCATAAATTCATCAAGAACACCGGCAGTAAAGATCCCACGTTGGCCACCACCTTCACATACAAGGCCAACTTTACCTAAGGGTAAGGATGATTGAAATTCAAGTGCGGTAATGTCATTTAGCGTGACTGGAATGTACTTCCCCATAACGTCTCCTTTATACAACTCAATAAAGGATACTCGTACATTTTTTCTACGTCATTCTTTTTACGCATAAATACAAATAAAATGATGATATTTTTAAAAACACGTTCTTAACATATTATTTTTGTTTTATATTCACCATAGTATCAACATCTTTAACACCTTCCATATTTTTAACTAAATTGGCTATTTCATTTTCTTGTTCTTTATTTTTAACAAAGCCTAAAATAGTTACATGGCCAAATTCTGTTTTTATTGAAAGAGAGTTAGAGTTAATACCTTGAACATGAGATAACATTTCCTTTATTTTTAAAGAAATCTCCACGTCACTCATTATTTTCTCTTGAGTATTATCATTACTATCAAAATCATTAAACCAAGAAGTTTCAGCAAATATTTTCGGACTCAACAACATAACAAACATTAATATAATTAATGTTTTTATCTTTTTTTTCATTGCTTTTTTTACTCCGTTAAAACTAAATTAAAAATAGAGTGTATTCTTATAATCTAATGTTTTTATTGTATATTTTATCTAAAAATGAGTAACCTTATACACGTCAGACGATTACAATAATAAATTATTCTAGTTAAATAAAGT
>NZ_LXEN01000170.1 GCF_001654855.1 Proteus myxofaciens ATCC 19692 | reverse complement strand
CAGGAGTGGGTATGAATAAACAAGAATTTTTATCCCGTCGTCAGGCATTATTAGCGAAAATGGAACCAGCAAGTGCGGCTGTATTTTTTGCAGCGCCAGAAGCACAACGTAATGCTGATTGTGAATATCCATATCGTCAGAATAGTGATTTTCTCTATCTAACGGGATTTAGTGAACCTGAAGCCGTATTAGTACTAATTAAAAGTGATGAAACACATAATCATAGTGTGCTTTTTAATCGTGTTCGAGATTTAACGGCTGAAATTTGGTTTGGTCGTCGTCTTGGGCAAGATGCCGCACCTGAAAAACTCGGAATAGATAAAGCATTACCTTATGAAGATATTGGTGAGCAACTTTATCAATTATTCAATGGGTTAGATATTGTCTATCATGCTCAAGGTGAATATGATTTTGCCGATAATATTGTATTTAATGCGTTAGATACGCTAAGAAAAGGCTCGCGTCGTAATTTAAAAGCGCCACAAACGCTGGTTGATTGGCGTCCTATCGTTCATGAAATGCGTTTATTCAAATCTGAAGCTGAAATGAGATTACTTCATAAAGCAGGCGAAATTTCAGCATTGGCACATACTCGTGCAATGAAGAAATGCCGTCCTGGTATGTATGAATACCAGCTACAAGGTGAAATTGAACATGAGTTTGTTTCTCATGGCGCTCGTTTTCCCTCTTACAACAGTATTGTCGGAAGTGGTGAAAATGGCTGTATTTTACATTACACCGAAAACGAATCTGAAATGCGTGATGGCGATTTAGTGTTGATTGATGCGGGCTGTGAATTAAAAGGCTATGCAGGCGATATTACGCGTACATTCCCTGTTAATGGCAAATTCACTCGACCACAACGTGAAATTTACGATATTGTTTTGAAGTCGATTAACGTTTCGCTTGAGTTGTATAAACCTGGCACAAGCATCAAAGAAGTGACAGAGCAAGTCGTGTATATCATGGTGGAAGGCTTAGTAAAATTAGGTATTATGCATGGCGAAATTGACCATCTAATTGAAACAAAAGCTTATCAGCATTTCTTTATGCATAGTCTAAGTCACTGGTTAGGTCTTGATGTTCATGATGTTGGGCATTATGGCGTCGATCGTGACCGTATTTTAGAGCCAGGTATGGTGCTTACTATTGAACCGGGCCTTTATATCGCCCCTGATGCTGATGTGCCACAAGAATACCGTGGTATCGGTATTCGTATTGAAGATGACATCATTATTACCGAAACAGGCAATATAAATTTAACCGATTCAGTAGTGAAAGATCCTGATGAAATTGAAGCAGTAATGGCAGGAAAAATTTAAGGTTAATATCAGCATGAATGTGATTATTGTAGGTGGTGGAATGACAGGTGCAACATTAGCACTTGCTCTTTCAACATTAAATAAAGGTAATATTTCTATCTCATTGATTGAAGCAAGAGAGCCTGATAAAGATCATCCTGGGTTTGATGCAAGAGCTATCGCATTAGCGCAAGGTACGGCAAAAAGGCTAGAACAAATCGGGCTTTGGTCAATATTAAAACCTTTTGTCACACCGATTAATCATGTTCATGTTTCTGATAAAGGACATTGTGGTTTTGTGAATCTTCATGCTGAAGATTATGATATTTCAGCTTTAGGTTATGTGATTGAACTTTATGATGCGGGGCGTCAATTATTTTCTCAATTACAAAAACATGACAATATTACTCTTTATTGCCCATCTAAAGTTGAGCATGTACAACGCACAATCGATAGTGTTGAAGTGACACTTGATGATGGTACTCAATTAAACGCTGATTTATTAGTTGCAGCTGATGGTACGCATTCTCCTATTGGTCACCAATGCCATATGCATTGGCAACGAAAATCTTATGAACAAGTGGCGGTTATTGCTAATGTTAAAACAGAGCTTGATCCAAAAGGTCAAGCTTTCGAGCGTTTTACCCAATATGGTCCACTTGCCATGTTACCGATGAGCGAAGGGCGTAGCTCTCTAGTTTGGTGTCATCCTCTTGATAGAAAAGAAGAAATAGTCTCTTGGGATGATGAAACAATGATTGCCCATTTACAGCGTGATTTTGGTTGGCGATTA
>NZ_LXEN01000169.1 GCF_001654855.1 Proteus myxofaciens ATCC 19692 | reverse complement strand
GAATAAATTTTGTACTGATAATAATAAATTTATATTTTATTTAGTTTCATTAAGATATTTATAAAAATTTATATTTCGTTACAAAATATAAAATGAGATCTTTTAATTAAGCTTTATCTACTCTTCCCGCTTGTTTTATTAGTTTTAATTATATTTTGTAAATTTTAATTTTTTAAATTAGAGTTTAAATCTTAAATGTAATATTTTAAGATAAAATTATTTATATCATTAATTTTTATTAAACAACCATCATGACTATAATAAAAATTATCTTCAATATGATAATAACATTACTTTTTAAACACTCAGTGTAAATTAATTTAAACCTATACTATTTATTTAAGCTAATTTAAATTATCAATATAAAATACTTCGTAAATTTATAAGCGTCTGTTACTTGTCATTCTAAATTCGAACTGAGGATAAAAAGCACAGCACTAGACACACAAACTCAGTATAATACAATGAAAGAATTAATTTGATATTGCATTGTAAAGACTCGTTGAAAACAATGAATTAATTTATAAAGATAACGGTAACCAACATTGACTAACACAACCAAACAACCCACGTTTTATATCCACGATTATGAGACTTTCGGTAAGCATCCTGCTGTCGATCGTCCTGCTCAATTTGCTGGTGTAAGAACCGATATGGATTTTAATATTATTGAAGATCCTCTCGTAATTTATTGCCAGCCCAACGATGACTATTTACCTCAGCCTGAAGCTGTGATGATAACGGGTATTACACCTCAAATAGCATTAAAAAATGGTGTAAGAGAAGCTGAATTTACACGTCAAATACATCTCGCATTTAGCCAACCAAATAGCTGTATTATGGGCTATAACAATTTACGATTTGATGATGAAGTGACTCGTAATATTTTTTATCGTAATTTTTATAATCCTTATGCTTATAGTTGGCAAAAAGGAAATTCTCGTTGGGATTTACTTGATGTTTTACGTGCTTGCTATGCTTTGCGTCCTGAAGGAATTATTTGGCCAGAAAATGAAGAAGGGTTGCCTAGCTTTCGTTTAGAGTTATTAACGAAAGCAAATGGCGTTTCTCATGAACATGCTCACGATGCAATGTCTGATGTATATGCCACAATTGCAATGGCAAAAAAATTAAAAGAAGCACAGCCTCGTATGTTTGATTACTTTTTTAATCTACGAGATAAGCGCAAAGTACAATCTTTAATTGATATTCCAGCAATGACACCTATTGTACATGTTTCTGGTATGTTTGGTGCGGCACGTTCAAATATAAGTTTAGTTGTACCACTTGCATGGCACCCTGATAATCGTAATGCCGTTATTGTATGTGATCTATCTGCTGATATCTCACCATTATTAATGTTAACACCTGACGAATTACGCCAGCGTTTATATACACCACGAAGTGAATTATCAGAAAATGAGCCTCCTGTTCCTATTAAACTTTTGCATATCAATAAATGTCCTATTGTCGCACCACAAAATACATTACGCCCACAAGATGCAGATAGAGTCGGTTTAAATATTGATAATTGTTTAAATAATCAATCTATACTATCTGCACATCCTGAAGTACGTAACAAGGTTGTTGAAATATTTGCACAACAGGCACCTTTTGTGCCTTCTGATGATGTAGATACACAACTTTATAATGGTTTTTTTAGTGAAAATGACACAAGTGCAATGGAAATAATCAGGTCAACACAACCTCAAAATTTACCTGCATTAGATCTAACATTTGAAGACCCTAGAATGGAGCCATTATTTTTCCGCTATCGTGCTAGAAATTACCCTTCAACATTGAATTACGATGAACAGCAGCGCTGGTTAGCGCACCGTAAAGCACAATTAACACCCGAAAAATTAACCGAATATATTAATACTATTCATTTATTAGCAGAAGAACATAGTGATGACAAAGAAAAATTAAAACAATTACAAGCGCTTTATTTATATGCTCAAGAAATTGCAAGTTGATATTATTATATAATTTATTAGTTAATATCAAAGATTATTAATATCTTTGATATTAACACGCCTTACTAGGTATTTTAATTGTATATGAACATGATTACTCTCTCATAAATATCGAACCACAATAATTATAATATATATTCATATTTTATTTT
>NZ_LXEN01000168.1 GCF_001654855.1 Proteus myxofaciens ATCC 19692 | reverse complement strand
AGGCGCGCTTGTTCTGCTTCATGTTTCGCTTGGCGTTCAGCTTCTTCTTGAGCTAATTCTTGCGCTAAGCGTTGTTCTTCTGCCTCTTTGGCAAGACGCTCATTTTCTAGCTCTTGCTGTTGTTCTTTTTGTTGTTCTTTCTCTTGCTCAATATTTTCTTCTTTGTTACGCCCAAATCCGAGCCACGAGAAAAAACCTTTTTTTTCTTTTGCCATTAGCTACTAAACTCCTCGCACTACGTCATGGCGCGATCATACTGACGATATTGAAAATAATAATGAAGTCTATCATTTGATCATGGATAAACGCATCTTTTATACGATTTTTATGGTAAATTATTCTCGTTTAATGTTAGGAACATTATCAATAATCCAACAATATAGTGTTCTCCTATTCAGAAAAACACATTTCTCATTACGCTTAAACGATATAAATCAAAAAAATATGGCCAAAAAACCACAAAAAACTCCGATGGGACAAATAAGAATAATCGGAGGAAAATGGCGTGGTCGTAAACTCCCTGTACTTAATAGCCAAGGATTACGACCAACCACAGATAGAGTAAAAGAAACGCTTTTTAATTGGCTCATGCCAATCATTCATGATGCACATTGCCTTGATTGTTTTGCAGGTAGTGGTGGTCTTGGAATTGAAGCACTTTCGCGTTATGCGCGTGAAACCACATTTGTTGAATATGAACGCGACGTTGCACAGCAAATTAAAGCTAATTTAGCTCTTCTTAATGCAGATAATGGCCATGTTATTCACGACAGCGCGCTCTCTTTTCTTGCTAAACAAGGCACGCCTTATAACGTTATTTTTTTAGATCCCCCTTTTCATAAAGGTATGTTGTCGCAAACAATTCAATTATTAGAAAATAATGGCTGGCTTGCACAAAATAGCTATATTTATATAGAAGAAGAAATCAATGCAGAGACTTATCCTCTTCCTGCTAATTGGATATTACATAGAGAAAAAATAGCAGGGCAAGTCGCTTATCGCCTTTATATTCGCAGTATATCTGTTTAATTTTTATGGAGTTGTTATGTTAATCTTTTTAGGTCGGTTTTTAATGATTGGAGTGTGGGCCTTTTTAATCTTCAATTTTATCTCTCCTTTTCCTAAACCGCTAAAATATTTTATGGATATAGCATTGATTTTTATGGTCATTATGCATGGATTACAAATCGCCATGTATAAAGCGGGACAACCCGCAGATAAAAAACCATCAACTGCACTTCAATTTCGTATTTTCTTTTTTGGTGTTTTTGAATTATTAAAAATACAAAAAGAATTACGCTTAGAATATGAAGAAAAACAGAAAAATAAAACAAAATAGCGATAAAAGTTCATAGTTATCTAGGGCTTATTTCATTTATAAAATAGCCCTTAGATAGACATTTTTGCTTGGAATATCGTTATTTTATTGTTCTTTTGTCTTATCATCACGATTATCCGTTTCAAACTGCACAAACCGACTTCCTTTCAGAAATAAGCGACCTTTCATTTCAGGCGCTATCTGGTTATAAGATTCTTTATCAACACGTACATATAAATCTTTTCTATCATCTGTTGTTAAACGAAAAGTCACTTGATAGTGATAAACGGTTTCAGGCCCATTAATATCATTTTCTCTAGAGCGCCTATCATTAGCAATAATCTCTTTTTTATTAATGACTTCTACCATATAAAGTTTTACAGGCGCATTATCATTACTGATACGTTGCTTTCTCTGCTCGATAAAACGATGAGTCGCAGAAGCAATGATAATTATCAACACGCCAATGCCTAATATGCTCGCCTTATTCATAAGATTATTTCCTATCTTCAATATTAATAAACTATAGTCAGCTTTATATTATTGTAATTAATAAGTCAGTTTCGTCATTAATCGCTATTCTTAAATTATGCTTTCTGATATGAATAATAAAACAGCTTTAAATATATGGAGGATATAATGAGTTGGCCTTTTCTCGCAGTATTATTCTCAGGATGGCTTTATATTGATGCCGCATATCGAGGCCCAAATTGGCAACGATGGATATTCCGGCCTATCACCTTATTACTTTTGCTTCTTTGGGCTTGGCAAGTTCCTGAGCATAGTATTAATAGCTACTTAATTGTTGGTGCATTATTTGTCACATTACTTTCTGATCTCCTAAAGATATTTGATGGTAAGTATTTACTACCATCTTTAGCATTGATATGCCTTAGTTATATCCTTTATCTAGTCAGTTTTTTATTGCCATTAGAACTCACATTTTATCTTCCATTACTCGCC
>NZ_LXEN01000167.1 GCF_001654855.1 Proteus myxofaciens ATCC 19692 | reverse complement strand
TTTCTTTATTTTGAGTTTATTGCTCTTATTGTTAAATACTTCTTATCCGGTGGTCATTTCCCATTGAGGTATTTTATCTATATCGGTATTACCGCGATCGTACGTTTAATTATTGTAGAACATAAAGACTCTGTTGATACGCTAATTCAGTCTGGAGCAATATTACTCCTTGTTATTGCTTTATATATTGCGAATACTGAAAAACTAAAACGTGAGTGATGTGTTAACTTTATACATTATGCAATAGCAATTAATAAGATTACCGCAAAATAAGGGCAGATATGTTATTATCTGCCCTTATTTATTTCTGATTATGTAAAATATTATTATGTCCTATCAATGTCCATTATGTTATCAGGCGCTATATCTTCAATCAAATAGCTGGGTTTGTGAGAATAATCATCATTTTGATTGTGCTAAAGAAGGATATGTTAATTTACTTCCTGTGCAATTTAAACGTTCAAAAGAGCCAGGTGATAGTGCTGAGATGATAAATGCACGCCGTGAATTTTTAGATGCAGGCTCTTATCAGCCAATGAGAGATAAAGTCGCTGAACTTATTCAAACACTTTTACCTGAACATAATTGTACTGTATTAGATATTGGATGTGGTGAGGGATATTATACCCAGCAAATTTATCAAAAACTAAGTGATAGAAACCCACAAATATATGGACTTGATGTTTCTAAGGTTGCGGTAAAATATGCAGCTAAACGTTATTGTGCTATTCGTTTTTGTGTGGCATCAAGCCAGCGTTTACCATTTTGCGATGATTCTCTTAATGCAGTTGTCCGTATTTATGCACCGTGTAATGAGAATGAGCTCACAAGAGTAATTAAAAAGGATGGCTATATTATTACTGTTGCACCAGCGCCACGTCACCTCTATCAATTAAAAGAATTAATTTACCCTCATGTTCATCTTCATCCATTAAAAGAAGAGCAGTTTATCGGTTTTGATAAAGTGGCTGAGCACCAAGTTTCTTACACGATGGAATTAAGTGGAAAACAGGCTTTTAATTTATTACAAATGACGCCTTTTGCATGGCGAGCGAGTGAAGAGACTAAACAATCATTAATAGCTAGAGAATTATTTGAGTGTGAAACAGATTTTTTGATTTGTATTTATCAGCGTGTATAAATAATCATAAAATAGAAAAGCTTAGACATTATTATTGAAGTAAGTTTAAGCTTTTCTATTTATATTTAATATTATTTAGCGTACATAAAAAGCTCTAAATGTTCGAATAAAATATTAAAACCTATAGCAATTAATACCATTCCACCCATAATTTCTGCTTTTTTTCCTAAGATAGGGCCGATATAGCGTCCAATTAACATACCTAGAGTCGCCATAATCATAGTCATCATACCAATGGTCATTGCAGTGTGAACAATATCAACTTGAAGAAACGCTAGACCAACACCAATAGCCATTGCATCTAAGCTGGTGGCAATACCCGTGGCAATTAAAGAAAGGGAATCATTACGTTGTGGAACATTTTCACAAGGCGCATTATCATCGCGCTTTACGCTTTGATAAATCATTCGGCTACCAAGAATGAATAATAATGTGAATGCTACCCAGTGATCCCATTGAATTATATATTGGCTAGTGTATAGGCCAATTATCCAACCAATAATAGGAGTGCTTGCTTCAATAATACCAAAGATAAAACCAGTACGTAGAGCTTCACGAAAATGAGGTTTATGTAGGGTTGCGCCTTTACAGATAGCAACAGCAAATGCATCCATAGAAAGGGCTAGTGCAAGGATAAGCGTAGCGTAAAAACTCATAACTATAGCCTCGGTTGGGGTATTTCCATATACACATAATTGTTCCCCAACCAAAGAAGTACAATTATGTGTCTATGGTCTTGCCAACCGTATTACGGTGTCTGCACCACGCTAGATGAAAATAAGCGAGTATGTTGATACAGACTTCTTAAAATATTATTTTTATTTTAAGACAGGCTACTCCCCAATGACTTGATGCAGAAGATACCATATTATTTTTGAAAGGCAACATATAATTAAATATATTTAAAAGATGATATTGATAATAATTATCATTATTAACTTGAGCGGAAATATTATATTTAAATATAAAAATATTTGTTAAAAAAATGATAAAATTCAATGTGATGAAATATTAACCATGTAATTAGCAATGGTTTTAGATTATGATTTAATTAAAAATTAAATATTCTAAAATATTAATACACGTAAAAATTATATGCTTAATTTTTTCTTTATTTTATATTTAAAATAAATAAACTTATATTTAATGTGTATATAAAAAGAAAAGTAAATATAAAAAAATAAGACTCAGATTAGTAGTAAATTAT
>NZ_LXEN01000166.1 GCF_001654855.1 Proteus myxofaciens ATCC 19692 | reverse complement strand
TTTTTTTATGCCTGACTGGTGTCCTTTTTCCCAGCCAACCCTTTCGCCTTTATCTTGCAAACGCTGTGCAATACTCACGATAGCCTCCTGATGCTTATCAGCCTGTTCACTAAGTTGTTGAACAATGGACTCAAAGTAAGGTGAATCCAACACAATAAACAGGTAATTAAGGATAGTAATGATGTCATTATCACTATTATACTGTTGATTCAGTGCTTGTGCCAATAATGGGATAACGCGCTCAAACTCATCACGTAACTGCTTGTGTTTCATTGCCAGTTCCATCACTGCGATTTTGCGATGATTGACCAACTCATTATCATCAATCACGGTGACATCGACTAATGGAAAGGCACGCGTATACAACTCATTGGCAATGTCAGATAACGGAAAACAATCAGTCCACAATTGAGAATACGGATAGGGCGAGCGACCACCGTGATAAAACAGAACAGGCACCACTAAGGGCAATGTTTTATGGCCTTGTTGAAGGTGCTGATTCATGGCTAAAAAAGCATAGTGCATTAATCGCCATGCCATGAGTTTATCGGGTGTCGATTGATGCTCAACAAGCAAATAAATATACCCTTCACCTTGGATTGTTTGCACTGAATACAATACATCCGATAAACGAGAGCGTAATTGTTTATCAATAAATGAAGAATTCGTGAGTGTTAATGTCTTGAAATCACATAATGATTTAATAGGGTGTGGTAAGTGAATATCAAAAAAATCTCTGGCGCTGTCGATATTCGTCATAAAGCCTTTAAACGCGGCATCATGAGCAGAGGGTGTTTGTTTAGGTTTCATCAGTCCATTTACCTATCTCCTATAAAAGAGAAAAGAGTATAACGCAAAAACAATTTATTGTATATTTTCAATTAGATACGTGTTTTAGTAACAGTTTTATGTATACAATATCGATTATCTTATTAACTGAAATATTTTTAGCTCATTGGCGTAATGATGTTATATTAATAATTCACAATATCAGTAGGGCGAAATAATGAAAAAATTAACACTTCAAGAAATGACCGATGCTCAGCAGATGAGAGTTAAAACAAAGATAGGTCAAGAAAGAAAGATGTTAGGACGAGAATTAACCAACGCCGAAATGAATAGAGTCAAAAATGCCATTATTACCGAAATCTCCCTCGAAGTAGAAAAAGCAGCAAAAGCCAAAAAAACACAAATCCAAAAGAAAAAACAAAAGCTTGTCGTCAGTGATGAAACCTACAGTTGGTCTGCTAAAAACCATAACCGTGGTTATCGTTAATTATTAAATAAAAAAAAACAGAGCCTTATAGTGATTGCTGGCTCTGTTTATTTATTCTCTGATGTTGGAAAAATGTTATTAAAGATTTCAGAAACTATTATTAACTACGACATTAGCATTACAAAAAATTTCAATTATGTGTAGCTATCCATCCTTACAATATTTTTATTCTACATTTAAAAAACATTTTAATATGATGATAAAAAATAAAGAGATAAATAAACTTAAAATAATAAATAAAAAATGTAATTGCTCCATATTTTATTTCTCCATTTAATATCAATACATTTTATTTAAATAAAAAAACAACATTCCCTTGTCTTATTTATACAATGTTCTATATATTAAAAGTAGCTCGAGTTATATCTAATATTCGATTTAACTAGATCGTTATTTGCAACTATCACTAATGATTTAATATATTTATTAAAATAAGGTAACGCTATGAATAAAAAAGCAAAAAAATTTCCTGATATCGATCTTGATATTAATACTGATGTTATTAAGTTATCATCGAAGAAACAAATAGACGAAGAAGATAATGTTGAAGGAAGAGGAACATCACAACGTGTTTATATCAATATCTATAATGAAACGTCAGAAAATTTTTTCTTGGCATCAGGGCAATCTCCTGAACAAGGAAAATGGGAAATTGCGCCATTACAAATTCTATATGCGGGAGATAAAATCAGAGTTATTAATGTTGGCGTCGCATTTACTGGGCCGAAAGGGCAATTAAATTATCGAACATTTGGAGATGAATTTTGTAATATTTCATGGCATTGGACACATCAAAATAAATTTACACGCAACATAAATGTAGGCCCAGCACCGTTGTATCATGAAGACTCACAAGATATCAGTGCACTTGATTATATTACACTATCTGTTTATATTCGCTCCAAATAATAATTTTTAATTTATACAGTTTAATATATTTTAATTAACTCATATCGGTTCGATAATATCTGATAAATGTCCTATTAATAATTATGAAAATATTATAATGTTATTATCTTTAATCTTATTTATCGAACCGATTTTATCTATTATTAATATTTTTTATCGTAATTTTTATAATCC
>NZ_LXEN01000165.1 GCF_001654855.1 Proteus myxofaciens ATCC 19692 | reverse complement strand
CAATTATTTGAGCAATATTTACTGTATCTTTATTATTTAAGCTTCCTTGCATAATTTGACTAATTTTATCCCATTCATTATATTCATCAACAACATTACTATCTTCAGAATATCTTAAACTTATTAATAATTTAAGTTCTTTTGGGGAGATATCGAGTAGCTTTGATAACTCAATATATTTAGAAAGAATATAAATATTTTCATAATGGTTTAATTCTTTATTTGGTGTGAGTAATAATGCTTCATCAATTGTTTTTTCATCTACGTTTAAAATAATTGATAATTTTTCTGAAGTTAATGTCTCATTGATAAGCGAGTCTAAAAAATCATTCGCCATGTCACCACATTGTGTAATAAAATGATGAAATCTAATAATATTTCTTATTGTAAAAAGAAAAAAATCTAATTTATTATTATCCTGAATTAAATGTAAGTGTAAATAATGAGTAATAAACTTTATTTCAAACTCAGTTAAACCTATTTTATTAAAAATTACAATAACTTTTTGAACCCTGTTAAAAAATCTAGAAATTTCAATTTTGTCTTCATCATTTAAATCTTCTTTAATAAGAATAGGTAGTAATTCTTTTAAAGTTTTATTATCATTGTTTTTATCAATTAAATACAATATAGATTGAGCTTTTTCAATAGAATCAACACCCATTTCCATATCAATAAATGATGTGACTAATGCGTATTGTTCTTCATAATCCATATTTCTATTCTTTAATTCAGAACGTATTTTATCTATTAAATTAGCGAGTACAGGAGTAAAGACTTCATCATATTTTTTTGTACAAATTAAAAATAACTCACTTATTTCCCATTTTTCTTTTCTAAAGAAAACAACATTACCATTAATAATGGTAATCAGTTCATTCATTTTATAGGAGGTGTTTTTATGCTTTATTGGGCTATTAAGAGGAGCTGGTAAAATATTTATTAATAACACTAACTCATTTATAGTTAATCCATTAATTTTTGCTAATAAATGAACTCTATAAAGTAAAGAAAGATTAACCAGTGTGTTCTCAAAATTGCTATCACTTCCTGATGCTAATTTCCATAACATCATTAATTCAATATCATTGACATTTAATGCGTGTTTTATCGTATTTAAACGAATAATATCATCAGGTTTAATTGCATTATTTAAATCAAAAACATGACCATCATCAGAAAAAACTGCACCATTTAGAGGTAGTGAATTAAATAATTGATCAAACTGTGATGGTTTATTATCTAACGATTTTTTTATTATCAACCCACCATTAAGTACAACCGCTTGTTCTGGTGTAATAGTGTAATGCTCTAATAAATTCTTTAGATTTATTAAACTATTTACTATTCTAGCATTAATATTAAATTGTGTATTCTCAGATTGAATTAAATTAATGATAGATAATAACGGAATTTCCGTTGATTTGAACAACCGAATAATTTTATTAAGATTTAAAATTTCTTTATTATTTAAAAATTTTTTCTCACCTAATAAATTTAATAAAATTTTCACATTTTTTATATCAACATTATAATATTTACTAATAAAATCAGCGCTATTTAATAATGAGTTATTAATATTACCAAAATTTTTCTTAAATAAAGTATCAGTATCTTTATCAACATCTTCAATTAAAATTTGGTAAAGCTCTGGTGAGATCCCCGCTTTAATAGAAGTTAATAGAGCTGAGTCTGATCTTGAGATAAATTCCGGTGAAGACATTAAACCTTCTAGCGCATTGTTTTGTAGCAAAATAGCTTGGCGAATGATTTCATAAGGTTGATGATACGGCGTTTCACCCGTTAAGCGATAAGTGGCTAATTCACGGAATATATCTTTACCACTACCTAATTTTGCTTGTAGTGCTGTTGTTAGAATTTGATTCGATAACGAAAGTGTTGAGACTTCTTTATCCAGATTGTCTTGAGAAAGCACTAATTTCGCTAAATCGGGTCGGCGTTTATCAAGATGATAAATTGAATTTTTAGGATGTAACGCTTTCGCCTCACGATAAAGTTCGGTTAAATAACCTGCTGGTGAAAACATAGATGCGACAGATTGACTATCTACAAATTCATTCCCCCTTTCAGGGATCCATTCATTTAAGGCACGACCTTTTGCTACTGGCGATTGAATAGCTAAGCTAACTGCATTACGGATTTGGGGATTAGAACGTGTTAAATAATGTGATTCTTCTATCTTATTTAATGTTTGATATTTTTGTATTTCATTATAAAGGGTATTTATTTCATGAGATGCTAATACATTAGATAATAAATCATTAATTTCATTAAAAGATAAATAAGAGAGTGTTTCAAAATCAACAGTATCTGTAAAATTTGTGTTAATCTTAGAAATAAGCTCATTAACTTTTATCATATAATTTTCCTAGTCATTAATAAAATGGTATAGCGCTATTTATGCACTAAGAAAAAAATAACAAAAAAAAATAAAGAGCAAATTG
>NZ_LXEN01000164.1 GCF_001654855.1 Proteus myxofaciens ATCC 19692 | reverse complement strand
ATTAAATTACCGCCTCTGTCATAAGCGTATAAACGCGTGTAATTGGTATAACTTTGTGCATCTTTGACCAACGTGGTAATGGTTTGAGATTGGATTGATGCAGGTGTTTTTTGATTTGCAGATTCACGGCCTGTTGCACTCACTAATTGATACAGAGAGTCATAGATATAACGATTTTCAGGCACGATTTTCTGATTACGCCAGTAGCGAGTCGCTTCAGCATCATTTTTCAGACAGATAATATTGCCGACGGGATCGTACTCATAACGCAGATCTTGCATGATCTTCGCACCTAATGCATGACCTTGAGGACGCTGTGTTTTGACATGCAGTAAACGTTGCGTTTCAGGCTCATATTCATAAGTGGTGACTAAGCCATTACCCTGCTCTTCACGTAATTTTTGCCCCGTAGCAGAATAGGTTAAAGCGCGTAAAATCACTTGTTCTGATTGTCCTTTTAAGGTCAACCAAGATTGCTTAACAAAGCCTGCAATATCATAGGCAATACGGCGTTTATTCCCCTTTGCATCGGTTTCTTCTAATACAACTCCTGTCGCATCATAAGTATATTGAGTGGTAAATTTTTCAGCTTGTTGAATATCATTTACTTCACGACTTGAATTCCAATCAATAACACTACCCATATGCAATTGTTGTGTTTGTGCAATAACATGCCCCAAGAGAGAATAATTGCTATACGTTTTTTTACCTGCCGTATCAAAATGTTCAATACATTTTCCCACTTGATTGGTATCGATTAACTCACTCGCGTTTCCTTGTCCCCATTTAAATTTCTGAATAACCTTCTTGTCTGAATTCCCTAATTTTCCTTCTTTGACTTGCTCTAAATATCGCTCAACGCTGGGCTCAGAATATTCATACGTTGTCACCGTACCTTTTGCATTAATCTGTTGTGAAACGGTACCCTCAATATCATTAAGACTAAAGCTTGTACCATTATCAATCCCTTGAGATACAGCAATCGCGCCACCTAAACTCACCGTTTGTTGAATATTCGATTGAATTGCTGAGTCTGTTTGTTGTGCTTCATACAATCTTGCATCAATACTGCGTTCTAAATAACCGCGAACATGATAATGGTGACGCGTAATACGCTCATCGGTTTGGCTAACCGTATCAGGATGACGGCAATAGCTAATTTCTCGAATAGCCGATCCTCGATTATCATGAACCACCACCGTTGGCGTTCTTGTGTGTAATTGTTTATTTAACATATTTTTAATTCCTTTCAATTTTCTTTTTATAGATAATAAATATTTCGTTATTGATTAATGGCGGTTAAATATATTGGGTCATGAAGATTTATTATTAATTTATTTCTAAACTAAATTCCTCATGATTAATTTAACCGCACTTATCGTCTAGCCTCTAAACATTATTAAGAGCGTTACAATAAGGTTATTCACGTATCTGTCGAATAGGATCATAGTCCATATTGGGCCTGTCATCTTTGGAACGACAAAATGAGCAGACAATATTGTCATATTTAATATTATTTACCCTTAAGTCATTGAAAAGTCTTCCCATTGTCGTAACTGAAGGAAAAGAAAGCCCATCAGAAGTGATCGTATCACTTACTGTGACAATATCCGTTCTTACTGTTTGATCTTGAATTGTTTGCGTAATCGCTCGATTGGCAGCCAACGCATTACCTATTTTATCGGGTGTATCGGTCTCATATGTGGTTAATCTATAATTTGTAATATTAATTCTCCCATTATTATCTTCTTCTGCTACTTTAGAATTCATATTATTATACTCGCCTGTCACTGTCCTTATTCCCAATAATTCCATTTCTTCAATCGCGAATTGATTATGTAACTCCATATGATGATTTGAAATGGAAAATAACGTAAGACTCTTTTCTATTGCGACATTATCAATCCCCGGATCCAATAAAAAAGTTCTGTGTGGATTTAAGAATTCTAATGTCATTCCATCGGGTATTGGAACCGCTCCACTGTTTAAGTTAAAAGCACCATGGGCAGTAACAATGAGTTGTTTTGATGGATAATCAGGGGTTGAATAGAGCGAAAAATGCCGGCCTAACTTACTGACTGTATAGTGAGTTTCTCTTTTAAAGTCGAGTGAATCTTCTTGATTCCAAACCTCAGCCTGATTAATAACCTCCCTCGCCCAATTATTTGTTTTTATTTCATGAAATGAAGTCGGTAATCGATTGATAAAATGCTCACTTGTTGTTGCAGAAGTCGATGCGGTTGAAGGCGTGGGCGCTCGTCCATCCGGATCATGCAATGTCACTGGGTTATTGCGCACCATTCGGTATAAATTTAGTCCATCAATCGTACCGGCTGGGTCGGCACTTAACCAACGACCAATCCACGGTTGATAATAGCGATAACCATAGTAATACATACCCGTAGAATCTTTTTCTTTACCTGAATAACGAATGGTTTTGTAATCAGCCTCTACTGCATTTTCGCTAGACCAAATCGCAGTGCCACCATAAGGGTAATACTCTTCATAG
>NZ_LXEN01000163.1 GCF_001654855.1 Proteus myxofaciens ATCC 19692 | reverse complement strand
TGTATTATGCGTAGTTAACTAACTTTAAATGACGCTTAGTAAAACACCTCTTAATAAATTTAAGAGGTGTTTTTTATATCTAGATAATTGTTTTTCTCAGTCTAATTTAAAATTATTGTTTTATTTAAAAGAAGCTTCATATTCTCTTGCTTTATTAGCATCATATTGGCGTTCCCATTTTGCAATCACTAAAGCTGCAAGTGCATTACCGATAACATTTAATGCTGTTCTTGCCATATCCAATATACGGTCAATACCAGCAATGAATGCGAGTCCCTCTAATGGTATACCAACAGAACCAAGGGTTGCTAATAGCACAACAAAAGAGACACCAGGAACACCAGCAATACCTTTAGATGTAATCATTAATGTCACAACTAATGTAATTTCTTGCCAAAGCGAAAGATCAATACCATATAACTGAGCTATAAATATTGCTGCAATACTTTGATACAACGTAGAACCATCTAAATTAAAAGAATAGCCAATAGGTATAACAAAACTAGTTACTGATTTAGATGCGCCATATTGTTCCATTTTATCCATTATTCTTGGTAAAACAGTTTCAGAGCTTGCTGTCGAGTAAGCGAGAATTAATTCATCTTTTAATATTTTAATTAATGTAAAAATATTAATTTTGCACATCTTCGCCACAATACCTAAAACGACAATACCAAAGAAAAGAATTGCACCATGAACTAATACAACTAATTTTATTAATGGTATTAAAGAGCTAAAACCAAAATTAGCAACAGTAACAGAAATTAGCGCAAATACACCGATAGGTGCATACATCATAATCATATGAGTAACGCGGAACATTGTCTCAGAGAATGTTTGTAGTACGACTAATAAGGGTTCTTTTTTCTCTTGAGGTAATGATGAAAGTCCCATACCAAAAATAACAGCAAAGAAAATAACAGGTAGCATTTCGCCACTCGACATAGCTGCAAATATATTGGATGGTACTAGTGATAATAATGTCGCCATTATTCCATGAGAATGACTTTCGACTTGCTGTGTTGTTCTTTCATATTGTGATATATCAACCTGGTTAAGAGATGACATATCAATACCAACACCGGGTTGGAATATATTAGCTAAGCTAATTCCCACAATGATTGCTATCGTAGTAATTACTTCAAAATATAGGATAGTTTTAAATCCTAATTTACCCAACTGTTTGGTACTCCCCACACCGGCAATACCAACAACTAAAGTTGAAATGACAATGGGAACCACTATCATCTTTATTAATTGAATAAATATTTTTCCCGCAGGAGATAAAAAGTTTTCAATTAACCAATCTTTACTCTCACTATCGTGCAAAATTGCACCAACAATAATGCCTAAAACTAGAGCGATTAAAATTTGCCATCCTAGCCCAAATTTAAATTTATGCGTGCTTTTCGTTGTCATTTTTATATATCCTAATTTTTGTACTTAAATTGGTTATACTTTATAACTAACAGGATTGACAAATAAATATTTGTCAAAATAGCAATATAAAAACGATATATTAACAATAAAAGCCAAAATAAAATATATTGAAACAATAAAAACACAACAACTAACAAACAGAAACATTTTTTTAACATAATTACATCTTATTTACACAACGTGTCTGTCTTATTAAGACTAAAATATAGCTGATTATTATTGCTGTTTTCCTATATTATTGTATAAAAAATAAGCTAAACATGATTTTATTATTTAAACCTCTTTTCATTTTTATTACTCTCTTTGTATGAAAAATGTACAAAATTTATTATTTTAGTACTTCTGTAAATCAAAATTTACTGATGTGTTATTTTCCTACAAATAAACTTTATTAAATTATAATAAGATTTATTATGTCTTTCCCTCCCTAAATTATCTGGTGATACTTATTTTTGATAAAGAATATAAAATAAATTCTGAATTTTACCTATGGTTAGAAAATTTTTAATATTCAAATATCCAAAGTTGGTTTAGTATTAATTAATACATACTAGTGGTTATCGATTATATGAATGGAAACCAGAATATCTATTTTCTAATTTGATAAACGAACTTTTAGATAAAGAATACTCATCAATATATAAGTTTATAACAACTAGAATATAGAATGGCACTTTATTAAATGTTAGTGCCATTCTATTTTAATTTTATTTAATCTATGATATTAAAGAAATAACTAACTATTTTTTACAGCCCAAATACCTTTAATAGGTTTACCACAGTAAGCTAATACTGCGATTAAACATATTTCAATTGAAACAGCCCAATAAATATGGCCTAAAAATTCACTTAATAGTTCATATCCGTTTAGTTCCCATAACCAACCAGTATGTCCTTCATTATAAATCGGATGACGGAAACCAAGCAAAGGTATCATTATCCCATGTGCAAAAATAGTGATTAATACACCATACAATGCGCCAAAAAAAATTCTTATTTTAGGAATATATGCAGATAAGACGACATAAACAAATGCAAAAGCAAAACTAAATAGCCAATGATAAAGTGTAACAGCACCACCAA
>NZ_LXEN01000162.1 GCF_001654855.1 Proteus myxofaciens ATCC 19692 | reverse complement strand
AGTTAGGCATAGAAAAAGGCATAGTTCAAGGCATTGAACAAGAAAGACTACGAGCCTATCAGCGCCAACTAGAAATGGCTCGTCACCTGCTTAAAAATGGTATCAATATAGAGTTAGTTATTGAAAGTACGGGGCTTAGCCGTGAGGAGTTAAGCTCATTACAGCGAAAGATCTAAACTAAAGCTTCCTTTACTTAAATGATGTTAAGAGTACTAAGACCGATAAGCATCAGGAGGCTATCGTGAGTATTGCACAGCGTTTGCAAGATAAAGGCGAAAGGATTGGCTGGGAAAAAGGTGAAAGAGTTGGTTGGGAAAAAGGACACCTGTCAGGCATAGAAAAAGGCATCATTCAAGGTATAGAAAAAGGCATAGTTCAAGGCATTGAACAAGAAAGACTACGAGCCTATCATCGCCAACTAGAAATGGCTCGTCACCTGCTTAAAAATGATATCAATATAGAGCTAGTTATTGAAAGTACGGGGCTTAGCCGTGAAGAGTTAAGCTCATTATAAAAAAAAACCGATGTTTAAAAAACATCGGTGTAATAATGGTCAATTATTCTGTATTAAGAACTCAATATGAGAAAAACTACAATTATGGAGCACAACGTTCATCGCTCAACGTTGTATTCACCTGCGAGAGTTATAATGCCAGACATTATATTTTAAAAACTTGATATATCTCAAACAGGTTTACTAAATTCTTATTTAAATCCATTTAGTTACGATTATTTTTCTTAATAGTTACAACCATCTACTACGTTTTAACCACCAAGCAACAACAACTATCAATAGTAAAAGTAATAGACAAAATATCGGGAAACCATAATTAAATGCATTCCCAGGAATTCCACCTAAGTTAACACCAAATAGCCCTGTTAAAAATGTAGTAGGTAAAAACAACATGGCCATTAATGACATGGTATAAGTTCGTCTGTTCATTGCATCAGCCATCATTGAGGTAATTTCATCCGCAATAACTGCCGTTCTAGAAATGCTACTATCTAAATCTTCTAAGCGACGAGAAAGTCGTTCTGATATTTCTAACATTGTTACTCTGTCATCATCGCTCATCCAAGGTAATTTCTCAATTGATAACCGTGAAAAAACATCACGTTGAGGTGCCATATAACGACGTAGTACAATCAATTGTTTACGTAATAATGCAAGTTCACCACGCGCTGGAATTTGCTCATCAAGGATCATATCTTCAAGCTCAATTAATTGATCATGAAGTGTCTCAATAAAATCGCCTATTTCATCAGATACCACATCAGACATAGTAATAAGCCAATCGCCACTGCTTTCAGGCCCTTCACCAACATCAAGTGTATGAATCACAGAATCAACAGACTTTACTCTACGATGGCGACTAGAGATTATGATTTGGCTATTAATATAAATACGAAAACCGACAAACTCATCAGGTCTATTATTCGGATTATTATTAATTGTTTGAAGATTAATAATAATACCTTCGCCAAGGCGTTGTGCTTTAGGACGTATATTTTCAGCAAGTAATATATCTTTGGCGATTGGCGGAATTAACGGTGTGTCTTGTAACCATTGAGCACTTTTAGGTTCGCGATAATCTAAATGTACCCAATAAGGCTTCTCATTACTTGCTAAAGAATCAGATGTTATTTGTGTTGCACCACCTTTACCATCAAGCTGTGCAGCATAAATAGCATCAGAGTCTTGTAATATAGTGTCATTAAGTGTTCTCATCTACGCCTCTCTAATATCTCTTATGCAAATATCTTAACTTAGATTTGAAGTGTAAGATAACAGTTAAGCTTATTTGAATTTATAACATTCCTATTTTAATAATTTCAAAAAGTGTTCTGCATTATTTTTTATAATAGTCTGCAAATGGACTACCTTTCTCTTTTTAACTATAAAACAATGATTTTATCTGTTTTTTTTCTATTTTAGGAATTTTACACTAAAATAAAAACTAGAAATAACGTTATGATAACGTTTGCGATATGTATCAGTATATGGGCTATTTTCAATAAAAAGCCCTATTAAAATTTAGTTATATTAGCGAAAAATTTATCGTTATTTGACTAAAACAAACAACATATTATTTCTATTTTCCTTGTCGCATATACTCTAAATAAGGCCTTTTATATGAAAAAATTTCTTACTATTCCTTTATTCTTGCTTTTAGCTGGATGTCATAGCGCGACAGAATCCAATACGAATACAAATACAATGAACGATAAGACAAAAACATTACTTGTTGATTCTCAACTTTATGATTGTGTAGGTGTTGCACCAATGAAATGTATGAAGGTAAAAGAATTACCTTCTGGTGAATGGTCTCTTTTTTATCAAAAAATTGAAGGTTTTGATTATAAAAGTGGTACTGAATATACCTTAAAAGTAAAAGTTACTGATGTAGAAAATGTACCTGCTGATGCCTCTAGTATCAAATATACATTAGTCGAAGTGTTAGATAAAAAATAATTATCTAAATTTAAATGGCTCATATTTATTTAGTATGAGCTATTATTTAAAATAAACAATAATTTTTATTTTTTTTACACATTTAATTCACTAA
>NZ_LXEN01000161.1 GCF_001654855.1 Proteus myxofaciens ATCC 19692 | reverse complement strand
GAATAAAAAAAAGAGAAAATAAACCACACACACTATAAGGAAAAAGAATATCACCTTCCCAAATAAATAGAGAATGGCAAATACCTATTAAGGTGAGGATTGCTAAGCGCGATATATTCCACGCCTTACTTCTTGATGAAAGTAAATAAAGTGTACCACCAAAAAGAAGCGCAAAAATAAAAAGGAATTTTCCTTGGGCAAATAAATTCAATAACATCCATGTTATTCGCTCACTGAAAGAAGCCTCACCAGAATGCAGTGGATTAAATGAGGCAACTCTTAATAATGCAAAACCAGAAATATTAAGTAATAAAATGCCAAGAATAGCGATTCCTCTCAACGCATCCAAAGCCTCAATACGTTGATGTGAAGAATTATCCATCAAATCTGTATTTTTTAAGGATGACGAATAGCGCGTAAAAACTCCTGGCGAGTATTCTGGCTCGATTTAAATAATCCACCTAAAGAAGTTGTTGCTGTTGCACTATTAGCATCACGAATACCTCGTGCTTTTACGCAGTAATGTACTGCATCAATAGAAACAGCGACATTTTTTGTGCCTAATAATACTTGCAAAGCAATAAGGATTTGCTGAGTTAAACGCTCTTGCACTTGAGGGCGCTGAGCAAAAAATTGCACAATACGATTTATCTTTGATAAACCAATCACTTTATCTTTAGGAATATAAGCAACGGTTGCTTTTCCATCAATCGTCACAAAATGGTGTTCACAGGTACTAGTTAATGTAATATCGCGAACAGTCACCATTTCATCAACTTGCATTTTATTGTCGATGAGTGTGATTTTAGGAAAGTTGTGATAATCCAAACCTGAGAAAATTTCACCCACATACATTTTTGCAATGCGTTTAGGTGTTTCCATTAAGCTGTCATCACTGAGATCAAGATTTAGCAGCTTCATCACTTCGGTCATGTGATGTTCTATTTGTTGTTTACTCTCGCTAGGCGATAATTGAGGCTCACGAAGAGGCGTTTCTAAACCGTGTTCCACTAACGCAGCATGTACGTCTTGCGCCTCTTTACTTAATGATGACATTAGATTCTCCGATAAATACATTTAATCCATTCCGCTATCCGCGAAGATAACTTACACTTTAGATGAGCTCAATCACATTATCCAGCAATACAGTATTTTTAGTTATGAAATTATTACATTTTTGTATGCTTTTTATGCCTTAGTACACTTTTTCTCATTTATACACACCAAAAAGCCACCGGCTATCAACACAATAAAAGCAATATATAATGCAGGCTCTAGCTTTCCTGTTAAAGCCGTTGAAAGTGATGAAATAATAGGCCCTACTAATTGACCAATAGCATAAAAAGTAGTGAGTAATCCTGCCATATAACGCCCATGATTAGGTGCTAATTCTTTACCTCGTAAAAAAGCTAATTGCACAGCGCACATCAATCCCCCACCGACTAAGAAAGCACCTAGCGCTAATCCTGCAATCGTTGGCACACACTGGGCTATAATAATGCCTAATGCCTGTAACCAAAGTGTGATAGCTAAACGCCACTGCGTATTTAAAAACTGACGAGTTAATATAGCAATACCGATACAAAGTGCTGCTGATGCACCAAAAACAGGCCACACAAATTGAGCAATTAAGCTACCAGGAAAGCGTTCTGCAGCCATTTGAGAAAGAAAAGTAGCAGGTAAAATATAGCCAAAACCTGCAAAGGTATAACCCCAAACTAATTTTTTCATAGCAGGCGTTAATATTAAAGGTTCAGCCACAACTTCATCACGTGCCATTGCCCAGGGTTTGGGTAAATGATAACTAACATAAATTGCACAAATAAAAGCAAGTGTCCCATAAATTAGCCAACCAGCCATTGCACTTAATTGCCATTTCATAATCAACACTGCCAGTATGCCACTAACAAAAATACCGATACCCGTTCCTGCATAAACAGCTAAACTCAACGCAGGACGATTTAAACGAGCCAGTAGTTCATTAGCCCATGATGCCACCAGCACTAATGTCCAACCACTTGCCCATCCTATAAAAAAGCGCGCAATGCTATGTGTATAAGCATCATTTAAAAACGCAGATAACAGAGTAATGATAACGGCGCCCCATAATCCTCCCCATAATCGATATCCCACACCTTTTACAGCTTTCATTGCATCATAAGAGCCTGCGAGATAACCAAGATAGTTAAAGGCGGCAACAATACTGGCACTCGTCAGTGTTAATTGGTGTTCCGCTATCATTAAAGGCACTTGTGGCGTGAAAGTAAAACGCCCTATCCCCATTGCAACAACTAATGCCAAAAACCCACTAAAAGCAATATGAAAAGCTTGTGCAGAATGACTTTGTTGATTTGGACTATTCATAAATATCCACTAGATTGATTTAATTAAGTGTGGTGCTGTGATTATGTTTTATAACATAATTATTAACATATTAATCTCGTTCTATTAACATTTTAAGCTAGCGTTATATTTATTTTTAACCTGTAGATGATCTCTAACATGATGACGCGCATCGTGGTAGATTAATATGATGCAATAAAACAGAACTGTTCTAAGTATTTTGGAGTTTATAATGAGTCAATGTCACGTT
>NZ_LXEN01000160.1 GCF_001654855.1 Proteus myxofaciens ATCC 19692 | reverse complement strand
TGCGACTGATCCTAAAGATAATCTAAAAGTAGAAGAAATTCTCTTTGATACAAAAGTTGATCATGGTCCATTCCCAATTTCAGATGTTGCAAAATTAAACTTAATGCCTAAGTTAGCAGCGTTGAATAACACTTTGGTGAAAACCGATACAACTAAGAAATTATTCGAATTAACCGCGGATAAATCCCCATTAGCACTTCATACCTCTTTAGGCTTTGATGGCGCAGTATCAGGTTCTGCCGTAATCAGCGCTATAGATTATACTGATAACAACGATAAGAGTAACATTACATCAACACCGATTACTCTAAACTTTGCTTCAGATAAAGATGGAAAAAATATTTCATCTGATATCAAAGGTGAGCAATTCGTTATTACACAAGGTGCTAATGATAAATTTACCGTTAAAAATATTTCAGGCTCTTTAACCGGAACTAAAGTTGCGGGTGATCAATATATGTTTAATGATCAATCCATTACTTTAGGTGAATTAGTTCATACTGGCGACGATAAAGCATCTGAGTTTTCAATGAAAGACTTAGCGCTGAAAACAAATAGTGAGATTAAAGATAAATTATTTTATATTAATCAAGACTATACATTTAAGTCACTTTCAGTCGGTGGTTTAGATTTTGGCGCAGGTAAATTTGCTTATTCTATTGATAAAGCTGACCCTGATGCGATGTTGTTATTAACCAAAGTGTATAACAATTCATTATTACCATGGAATAAAAATAAATTAGGTAGCTCTGAATTAGTTGAACAAGCGGTTCGTGATGTTTTAGAAAAGGGCTTAATTTTCCGTATTGATGAAGCATCTTTAACTAACTCAGCGGGTGCAAGTAAACTGAACTTCAATATTGATCTCAATGCATTTAAAGTGGATGAGTTCGATAAAAATGATAAAAAACCGTCAGAAATCTTTAATTCTCTGTTTAAAAACATTGATTTCAACGTAAGTTTATCAATGCCAATGTTAGAAGAATTCCGTAATACAACTCAATATCTTGATGCAGCTCGTTATTCTAAAGAACCTTTAAATGATGAGAAAAAAGCAGAAATTAAAGCAACAACGACAAAAGATATTAATCAGCTAAAAACTGAACTACAGCAAAATATCAACCAAATTTCCCAAGATGAGAAAGAAGCATTACCTCTGATGACATTGTCGCAAGATGGTAAATCTCTTGATCTGAAACTGAATTATGCGGCTGATAAATTTACGATGAATGGTAAAACTTACAGCTTTGACGAATTCATGAATGTCACTCAAGCACCTCAAATGTTAGGTTTAGCAGCAATGCTAATCGGTGCAGGTGCAAGTTCTTATGGCAGTTATGACGATGATGCTGATTATCCAGCATACTCTGAAGAAGAAATAACAGAAGATCCTGCAATTATTGAAGAGCAAGAAATCGTTATTCCTGAGAATAAATAAGTCTATAGCTTGCTATAAAGCAATATTGAAACACCCCTTTAGGGGTGTTTTTTTATTTGGTGGTTAACATTTTGTAGGTGTTTTAGGACAGCATGCATCTATTGCCTTATTCATAATGTCAGCTAATTTATTTACAGTTGAGATGATTTCAGAAAGATGTTCGCATACATAACTGCAATCAAGATGTTTACCTTCTGGTAATATTGGTGGCATTAAGCTATCGCAGAGCACATCTTTTAATACCAACAGAAAATTTGCGATGCCTGTTGTATAGATATAAGATCGCCCTCCTGTTTCTTTTGCTAAACGCTGATATTCGCTAGTTACTGCATCTTTATCCGCAAGTGTTGGAAAACGATCTAAATTTGTTGGTGAATCATCAGGTGTACCTTGATAAGTATGTACTTTAACTTTCATTGAACGAGCAACTGCAATTGCCTCACTATTTTTTTCAATAGCAGCTTGCGTTAGTGTACCGCCACCGCCTTCCATACTTTCATCACCTAAAACAAAAATAGCTTTTCTGGCATAACTCCGCCAATCAAAATGATGACATACATCAATAACGGCACGGCATAAATCTTCTCGATTTCCAGCATGATCGAATCCATCAGATTCTTTAAATGGTGCTCTTGCTTGTAGTTGACTTTCTTTCGCACCATGAGAAAGAAGATAATGACTGACAGTTTCATCAAATCGCGTGCCTTCCCATATTCCTTGTATTCCTAGAAAAGTGACACGTAAGTCAGAGGGGCAATCTGCTGTAGCTTTTTCTACAGCAGCATCAATTTGATTACTTAAGTCGACAGCTTCATCAGACATTGATCCGCTAGTATCAATAATGACAACTAAATCAAGCGCTACCACACCACTTCCTATTACTGCCTGTGAACCATAGGTCGTAGGTTCTGAGGGGGGAGCATTTTTTTTTAAAAGCTCAGTGAGTATTTTATTCCCTTTTTCTTGATTATCATCTGAATTTCTATTCATAATTGAGCTCCTTTAATATAAAAATAGAGTAATAGAAAAATAAATATTCTATTAATAAAATATTGGTAATGTGTTTAGGCAACAGCCTATTATTACTTGCTTTTTATAGTCCTTATTCCATATTTAATAACAGGCTCTTTTTATTTTTTAATAAATAATATTCTCTTTTAAATACGTAAGGAGACTTGTTTCTCTATATGATTTCTAAAGCTCAAATTATAAGTTTTCTATTTATTTATCTATCAATAAAATTGACAAGAAATTTCAACTACCATGATAGTTTCATGCCCATGATTTTACAAAAATTTTTTATATTTCAATTA
>NZ_LXEN01000159.1 GCF_001654855.1 Proteus myxofaciens ATCC 19692 | reverse complement strand
TAGTTTCATGCCCATGATTTTACAAAAATTTTTTATATTTCAATTAAACTGACATAACTCATCAATCAGGTTGAAACTAAGTTTCAAAAAATGACCATTTCTTTTTTTTATATTTTATTTGAGTGAAATAAATAAATAAAAAATCATTTTTTTGATTTTAAAATAACCAATCTTTGTTTAGTTTATAGTGAACATTATAAAAATCAGCGATAATAATGAGCAACTAATTATTATTATCCAATTTATAAAAGCCTCATATTATTAAAAGGAAATACCCAGTGATAGACACACAGTTACCTTTGACCGATTTACACCGTCATTTAGATGGAAATATTCGTCCTCAAACAATTTTAGAATTAGCACAACAACATCATATTGCATTACCAGCATATGAGTTAGAGACGTTGCGCCCTCATGTTCAAATTACTCACAATGAACCAAGTTTAGTTAGCTTTTTACAAAAACTGGATTGGGGTGTTGCGGTTTTAGCCGATTTAAATGCTTGTCGCCGAGTGGCTTATGAAAATGTAGTTGATGTCGTTAATGCGGGTATTGATTACGCTGAATTACGTTTTTCACCTTACTATATGGCAATGAAGCATCAGTTACCTGTTGAAGGTGTCGTTGAAGCTGTTATTGATGGTATTCAATGCGCTAAACGCGCTTATGATGTCGAAATTAAACTTATTGGTATACTAAGTCGTACTTTTGGTGAAGACGCTTGTCAACAAGAATTAAATGGCCTTTTAGCACATCAAGAGAGTATTACAGCTCTTGATTTAGCGGGTGATGAACTAGGGTTTCCTGGCCATTTATTTCAATCACATTTTAATCGTGCCCGTGATACTGGTTGGAATATTACAGTGCATGCTGGTGAAGCAGCAGGCGCTGAAAGCATTTGGCATGCGATTAACAAATTAGGTGCTAGCCGTATTGGTCATGGTGTTAAAGCAATAGAAGACCCTCGTTTAATGGATTATCTTGCTGAACATCAAATTGGGATTGAATCTTGCCTAACGTCAAATATTCAAACCAGCACAATTAATTCACTTGCTGAACATCCACTAAAAACATTCTTAGATCACGGTATTATTGCTTCACTTAATACAGATGACCCTGCGGTTGAAGGCATTGAGCTGGCTTATGAATATAACGTTGCAGCGCCTGCAGCTGGTTTAACACCACAGCAAATCAGACAGGCTCAGATCAATGGTCTAACTATGGCATTTATGAGCCAAGCAGAGCGTGATGCACTGATAAAAAAAGTCAGCCAAGGCTAATCCACAACGAATAATATTATTAATATTATGATTAATAATCAAAAAAGCACCGATTTATAAATTCTACGGTGCTTTTTTATTAGTTTTAAAATGACTTGTCTAACTTTATTTTTTTGTACTTTCACCGATTTTATTTGCATAACGCTGTGCTAATACAGCACAAACCATTAGTTGGATTTGATGAAATAACATTAAAGGCAACAGCATAATTCCTACAGTTGCAGCTGGAAATAAGACGTTAGCCATAGGTACACCATTCGCTAAACTCTTTTTGGAACCACAAAAAACAATTGTAATTTCATCTGCTTTATTAAATCCTAATAACCTTGCACTATAAATATTCACCACTAGCACAATTGCTAATAAGACACAGCTCACCACAGCAATGGTTAGTAATGACCAGCCATCAATTTTATGCCAGATACCTTCAACAACCGCCTCACTAAAGGCAACATATACCACCAGCAAAATAGAAGATCGATCTGTTCTATTGACTAGTTTTTTATGTCTATCAACCCAACGTCCTATTAAAGGGCGCGATAAGTGACCAATAATAAAAGGTACCATCAGTTGCAATAAAATAGCTCCAATTGCGCCAGTCGTATCAAAATCGCTAGCGGAGCCTTGTGTCTCCATTAAAAAGCTCACCAGTATAGGTGAAAGGAATACACCTAATATACTGGAAGCAGAAGCACTACAAATCGCAGCTGCTACATTACCACCAGCAACAGAGGTGAATGCAATAGCTGATTGCACTGTCGCTGGTAATGCACATAGGTATAAAAAGCCCATATACACCGTCGGCGACATCCATTGAGGAACAATTACTTGTAGCCCTAATCCAAGAATAGGGAAAAGGATAAATGTACTTGCAAAAACGGTAAGATGAAGACGCCAATGTCCAAGGCCTGACATAATAGCGTCACGAGAAAGTTTTGCGCCATGAAGAAAAAACAGTAAAGCGATTGCTGCTTTTGTTAGATATTGAAAGACAACTTTTATATCGCCTTCACAAGGAAACACTGTCGCCAATGTCACAACACAAATCATTATCATCAAAAAGGGATCAAGTTTTAATTTTTGCCACCAAGCCATTGTTTTAATTACTCCCTTCTTGTTATAACGTAATCGTCTGTTTTAATTTATTTGATAACAAGCCAGCTTCAATGAGTCGCATAATAGAAATTGCTTGAAGTGGTGTGACTGGGTTTTCTTCACCTAACGTAATCGCTCGATAAATTTGCTCATAATAAGCAGGATAATTACCTGATAAAGTAGGCAATGTTGTTGTAACGAGCTCATCAGCATGATTTATGGTCGTTAATTCACCATCAAGATTATCTTCACCCCAATTCGGCATTGATGTTGGGCGTTTTCCTGCTTTTAGTGCATCTTCTTGAGTATCAAGACCATATTTTGCATAACTCCCTTTTGTACCATGAATAGCAAAAATAGGTGTTGGAGAAGCAACCAGCATAGAAGCATGAAGAACAACTTTGATATTTTCATAATCAAGGAAGGCATGAAAATAATCTGCATTCTTTGCATTAGGACGTAATTGTGCAATATTCGCTGTAATAGCGAGGGGGACACCAAATAAGCAAACGGCTTGATCAAGAAGGTGAGGAGCAAGATCGTACCAAAGTCCACCACCAAGACCTGCATCTTCTCGCCAACGTTGACGAACGACGGGACGAAATCGATCAAAATGAGCTTCATAGGCACTGACCTCCCCTAATGTCTTATCTTCAAGCAGTTTTTTTACTGTCAAAAATCCTGAGTCCCAACGACGATTATGAAAAACAGAAAGTAACTTACCTGCTTTTGTTGCTTGTTCTGTTAGCTTTTCAGCCTCTTCTAGCGTTAGTGTAAAAGGTTTATCGACGACAACATGCTTACCGTTAGAGAGCGCCTGAGAAGCTAATGAGTAATGTGTGTCATTAGGTGTTGGGATAATAACTAGGTCAATTTGGGGATCATCAATTAAGGCTTGTGCGGTAGAATAGACCTGAATATCAGGAAAATCTTGTTTCACTTTAGTTTCATCAGAGCTTGAAATTGCGCTGAGTATTAAGCCTTGCGTTGCATCTATAAGTGGGGCATGAAAGGTTTTGCTTGCATAGCCATAACCAATAATTCCAACCTTTAATTTATCTGCCATTGCCCTCTCCTATTTTTTACAGTCTCTTCAACAAAAATGACGTTAATATTTTGTGTTAAATAAATAATAACAAAGTTTGTGATAATATCTCGTTTGGTTCTTTCTACAATAGTAGGGATTTTAGATTAATGAAATTAAAACCTCAGACAACGCTTATTGATAATCAAACAAAAAGAGCGCCGATTACAGGATGGTTACTTGCGCCATTGGCATATATGTTGTTATCACTAATTGGTGCGGGCTTAATGTCTGTACTTTATATGATGAAATATTTTTCAGACTTTTCAATTATTCATCAGCTCCCTATTCATCTTATCTCAGGATGGTATTTATCCGCGATAACAACATGGGGAATGTTTATTTTTACGGCTTACATATTGCGTCAGTTTTTTTATCGTGCAAAAAATTTTCCTCGCTTATTTATTATTTGGTTATTAATAAACCTATTATTAGCGATTAAAACCTTTGGTTTTGCTCCTGTTGACGATCAGGTTGCAGTGAAATCTTTATTATGGGCTGTATTCTCAACCATTCTCTTAGTCCCTTATATCAAATATTCAAAACGTGTACGTGAAACTTTCACACAAGATCGATAACTCGATACATTTCAGCTTGATATTATACTCACCCGTTTAGCCTCTTTATTTTTAGGAGGCTTTTATTTCTACTTTAACACTATTTTGGCATAGCAATGACTGACTACTTGCTTCTATTCGTTGGCACCGTACTGGTGAATAATTTTGTACTCGTCAAATTCCTGGGTTTATGTCCTTTTATGGGCGTATCAAAAAAATTAGAAACTGCCATAGGAATGGGCTTTGCAACAACGTTTGTGATGACACTCGCGTCTATTAGTTCTTGGTTAATGGATACCTTTATTTTAGTTCCTTTAGATTTACTCTACTTACGTACCCTGAGCTTTATCTTAGTAATAGCGGTTGTTGTTCAGTTCACTGAAATGGTAGTAAGAAAAACAAGCCCTGCGCTATATCGCTTATTGGGGATTTTTCTACCTTTAATCACCACAAACTGCGCTGTTTTAGGTGTCGCGTTATTAAATATCAACGAATCCCATACTTTTATGCAATCTGCTGTTTATGGCTTTGGTGCTGCCATTGGTTTTTCTCTTGTTATGGTGCTATTTGCAGCAATACGAGAGAGACTTGCAGTCGCAAATATTCCTGCGCCCTTTAAAGGCTCATCTATTGGTTTAATTACCGCAGGTTTAATGTCTCTTGCATTTATGGGTTTTAGTGGTTTGGTGAAACTGTAATGAATTCTTTATGGGTAGCAATTAGTGTACTAGGTGCATTTGGTCTAATCTTTGGGCTAATTTTGGGATACTCTGCCCGTCGTTTTAAGGTAGAAGAAGATCCTATAGTCGAAAAAATTGATGCGATACTACCGCAAAGCCAATGCGGTCAATGCGGTCATCCTGGTTGTCGTCCTTATGCTGAAGCTGTTGCAAATAATGGCGAATTTATTAATCGCTGTGCCCCTGGTGGTGAGCAAGTTATGCTAAAAATTGCTGAGCTAATGGGGGTTGATCCTCAACCATTAGACGGTGATGAAGAAGCGCTAAATCCAATTAGAAAAGTTGCGCTAATAGACGAAGATAACTGCATAGGATGCACTAAATGTATTCAGGCATGTCCAGTGGATGCTATCGTTGGCGCAACGCGCGCTATGCACACTGTCATCGAAGATTTATGTACAGGGTGCGATTTATGTGTAGCGCCCTGTCCAACAGATTGTATTACATTAGTTCCTGTTAAAGTCACCACATCAAATTGGAAATGGGACTTAAATACAATTCCTGTCAAAAATATTCCAGTAGAACCAGAAGAAACACCTGAAGATGAGCCTTCATTAAAGGTGGAGGATGGCGCTCATGTTTAATCTCTTTTCATTATTTAAAAAAGATAAAATTTGGGATTTTAAAGGTGGTATCCATCCTCCTGAAATGAAATTGCAATCAAGCCAAACGCCTATGCGTATTGCAAAACTACCTGATGAGGTCATTATTCCTATACATCAGCATTTAGGTGTTCCAGGCCAAGTCTGCGTTAATATCGGTGATAATGTATTAAAAGGTCAGCCTTTAACTAAAGGCGTGGGTAGAACATTGCCTGTTCACGCGTCTGTCTCAGGTACAGTGACGGCAATAGAGCCATTTCCTAGCACTCATCCTTCTGGCTTGCCAGAAATTGCTGTTAGGATAAAATCAGATGGCAAAGATGAGTGGCGAGAAAAGCATCCTCTTATAGACTATCAATCACAAAGCCAAGCAACGCTATTAACCCGTATTCATGAAGCAGGCATTGCTGGATTAGGTGGTGCAGGATTCCCTACTGCCTCTAAATTACGTGGTGCTGGTGATTTAATTAAAACATTAATCATCAATGCTGCTGAATGTGAGCCTTATATCACTGCTGACGATCGCTTAATGCAAGAGCATGCTGATGAAGTGATTGCAGGCTGTCAGGTTCTCATTCATCTTCTTTCTCCTGATGAAGTTCTTATTGGAATTGAAGATAACAAACCAGAGGCCATTGAGGCTTTAAAACATGCTTTAGCCAATGTTCCTTCAGAGAAACGTATTTTTATTCGGGTGATCCCAACTAAATACCCATCAGGTGGCGCAAAACAATTAACCAAAATACTAACAGGTAAAGAAGTCCCCTCAGGTGGACGCTCTTCTGATATCGGCGTTTTAATGCAAAACGTAGGTACTGTTGTTGCTATTAAACGTGCAGTTATTGATGATGAACCATTAATTGAACGCGTCGTTACCATTACAGGACAAGGGGCTAAAACACCAGGTAACTTTTGGGCTCGATTAGGAACACCTATTTATTCATTATTAAAACAAGCTGGCTTTGTTGCAGGTTCAGAGCAAATGGTCATTATGGGAGGGCCTTTAATGGGCTTTACACTTCCTGATTTAAATGCGCCTGTTATTAAAATAACCAACTGCTTACTGATACCTTCTATCGAAGAAATGGATATTGATAATGTTGAAGAAGCCTGTATCCGTTGTGGTCATTGTGTTGATGCTTGTCCTAGTGGGTTATTACCTCAGCAACTTTATTGGTTTAGTAAAGGGAAAGAGCATGAAAAGGCTCAGCAACATAATTTATTCGATTGTATAGAATGTGGTGCCTGTGCGTTTGTTTGCCCTAGTAATATTCCTTTAGTGCAATATTATCGCCAAGAAAAAGCAGAAATTAGAGAAATTGACGCAGAAGCTAAACGTGCTGCTGAAGCGAAAACACGTTTTGAAGCTAAAAAAGTACGAATGGAGCGTGAAAAACTTGAGCGTGAAGCAAGACATCAACGTGCCGCTGTTAAATTAGACGATACTGCTCATAACGAGGTTCAATCTGCACTTTCTCGAGTAAAAGCCAAACAGAATGTAGGCAAAATCGTTGAGGTAAACCTAGACGAATTACCTGATAATTCTGCAATTATTGCTGAGCGCAAAAAACGTAAAGAAGAAGCAAAAGCGAAACAAGCCATTAAAGCAGCTCAAAAAGCAGAAGCCACAACGAGTACTGAGGTTGATCCTCGTAAAGATGCCGTAGCTGCTGCTATTGCTAGAATGAAAGCCAAAAAGCAAGCCCAACAAGACAATGCGGTAGTTACAACTCAAAATGTCGATGCAAAATCTGAAGCTGAAGTTGATCCCCGTAAAGCAGCCGTAGCCGCTGCTATTGCTAGAATGAAAGCTAAAAAGCAAGCTCAACAAGACAATGCAGTAGCC
>NZ_LXEN01000158.1 GCF_001654855.1 Proteus myxofaciens ATCC 19692 | reverse complement strand
GAAGCTGAAGTTGATCCTCGTAAAGCAGCTGTAGCCGCTGCTATTGCTAGAGTCAAAGCCAAAAAACAAGCTCAGCAACAAATGACTGCTGATACTGATAATAAAGAAAAAGAAGAAGTAACTTCGGATTAATCACACATGAAATTTAGACCAATTCAAAATAACGGCAGTAAGCTAAAAATTGCTAGCTCACCGTTTACACATAATCAGCAATCTACTAGCCAAGTCATGCTATGGGTAACGCTCGCTGCTATTCCTGGAATTTTTAGCCAAATCTATTTTTTTGGCCTAGGTACGCTTTATCAAATCATACTTGCTATTATTGTTGCTCTAGTCGCTGAAACAGTTTGTGTAAAACTCAAAAAAGAAGATCCTCTACTTTATCTTAAAGATAACTCAGCCCTTCTTACTGGTGTATTGCTAGCTATTAGTATTCCTCCTTTAGCGCCGTGGTGGATAATTGTATTAGGCACTTTCTTTGCTGTTGTAATTGCAAAACATATCTATGGCGGATTAGGTCAAAATCCATTTAATCCTGCTATGGTCGGTTATGTTGTTTTGCTTATCTCCTTTCCTGTGCAAATGACATCATGGATGCCACCAGCAGAGTTACAAGCGGTATCTTATAGCTTTACTGATAGCTTAAATTTATTTTTTACAGGGCATACACCGACGGGATTAACATTAGAAGATTTACGACGTTCTGTGGATGGCATTACTCAAGCAACCCCTCTTGATAGTTTTAAAACAGGATTATTAACTCATTCTATTGATGAAGTTCTAGCAACCCCCATCTTACAAGGTGAATTTGCTGGTATTGGTTGGCAATGGGTTAATCTAGCGTATTTAGTAGGAGGTCTAGTTCTTCTCTATAAACGTATTATTAGTTGGCATATTCCTATTGCCCTATTAGTCATGTTAACGCTTTGTTCTGTTATCAGTTGGGGTATTGATCCTACACACTATACCCAGCCTCTTTTACAGCTGTTTTCTGGTGCAACTATGTTAGGTGCCTTTTTTATTGCAACGGACCCTGTAAGTGCCTCTACCACACCTAAAGGTCGCTTGATTTACGGTGCGCTGATTGGCTTATTAGTTTGGATTATTCGTGTTTATGGGGGTTATCCTGATGCTGTTGCCTTCTCTGTATTATTAGCGAATATCGCCGTTCCTTTGATTGATAGCTATACACGCCCTCGTGTTTATGGTCATTAATGGAGAATAATGATGATTGAGATTTTAAAACGCCATGGCCTTACCTTAGCTATCTTTGCGGCCTGTACCACAGGTCTAACCGCAGTGGTCTATAACTTAACGGCAAATACCATTGCTCAACAAGCCGCGTTAGAGAAACAAAAATTGCTAGATCAGGTTATTCCACAATCACTTTACAATAACAATCTTTCTAATGACTGCTATATTTTAACGGACAAAGCATTAGGTAATGAAAAGCCACATAAACTTTATGTTGCACGTTTTGATGGTAAACCTGTGGCGGCCGCTTTAGAATCAACTGCGCCTGATGGCTATTCAGGTGCGATAGAATTATTAATCGGTGCTGATTTTCAAGGTAAAGTATTAGGTGTACGCGTCACTGCACACAAAGAAACACCCGGTTTAGGTGACAAAATTGAAACGCGGATCTCAGATTGGATTTACTCACTGAGTGATAAATTTATTACGAGTGAAAATGACGCACACTGGGCTGTAAAAAAAGATGGCGGTGATTTTGATCAATTTACAGGAGCGACAATCACACCTCGTGCTGTTGTCAATGCCTCTAAACGTACTGCCTGGTTAATGCAATCTTTACCCGAAAAAATAGATACACTTGCAGTTTGTGAGGCAAATTAATATGAATTCCATTAAAGAATTATTTGCTCAAGGGTTATGGAAAAATAACTCAGCCCTTGTTCAATTATTGGGTTTATGCCCTTTACTTGCGGTTTCATCAACGGCAACAAACGCATTGGGGTTAGGCCTTGCAACTACCTTAGTTCTTGTGTGTACAAATATTGCCGTATCCAGTTTACGGCGTTTTGTTCCATCTGAAATTCGTATTCCAATTTATGTTATGATAATCGCCTCTGTCGTTAGTGCAGTACAGTTACTTATCAATGCTTATGCATATGGGTTATATCAATCACTAGGGATCTTCATTCCATTGATTGTAACTAACTGTATTGTTATTGGTCGAGCTGAGGCTTTTGCTGCAAAAAATGAAGTTTTTCCATCAGCGATTGATGGTTTTGCCATGGGGCTGGGTGCAACAGCGGCGCTATTTGTATTAGGTGCAATGCGTGAAATTTTAGGTAATGGTACATTATTTGACGGTGCTGATTTACTCTTAGGTGAATGGGCTCGAATATTACGTGTTGAAATAATACATTTAGACTCACCTTTCTTACTGGCTATTTTACCACCAGGTGCCTTTATTGGATTAGGCTTTATGTTAGCTGCAAAATACTTAATTGATGAGAGACAGAAAAAACGCGCGACATCTACAGCTAAAACGTATGAAAAAGAACAAGGTTGTGGTAGTCATATCGTCAAAAATTAATTTGTGAGCATAATGAATCAAGCAAAACGTATCGAAATTCTAACTCGATTGCGTGATAATAATCCGCATCCGACGACAGAGTTAAAATTTAACTCCCCATTTGAATTGTTAATTTCCGTATTACTTTCAGCACAAGCGACAGACGTTAGTGTGAATAAAGCAACGGCGATACTTTACCCCATTGCTAACACACCTAAAGCCATGCTCGATTTAGGTGTTGACGGAATAAAAAAATACATTAAAACAATTGGCTTATTTAATACAAAAGCAGAAAACGTATTTAAAACATGCCAAATATTGATTGATAAACACAATAGCGAAGTACCTGAAGATAGAGAAGCCTTAGAAGCGTTACCCGGCGTAGGTCGCAAAACGGCAAATGTGGTACTTAATACTGCGTTTGGTTGGCCTACCATTGCTGTTGATACACATATTTTTAGAGTATGTAACCGCACCGGCTTTGCACCCGGTAAAAATGTCAATGAAGTTGAACATAAACTGCTAAAAGTAGTTCCAGCTGAGTTTAAGGTTGACTGTCATCATTGGCTTATTCTTCATGGGCGATACACCTGTATTGCGAGAAAACCACGTTGTGGTTCTTGTATTATTGAAGATTTGTGTGAATTCAAAGAGAAGACAGATCCTGCATAAGTTTTTACGATTTCTGTGTTTTTCTGATGCATACTACTTGCGTCATTGTAAACAATCGAATAAAACTATTGCTCACTTTAATTAATTATTAATACTGCCGACTTTCCGGAAAAATATGTTTCAAGACAATCCGCTGCTTGCACAGCTAAAACAGCAACTCCATGCCCAGACACCGCGCGTGGAAGGCCTTGTAAAGGGAACAGATAAAGGCTTTGGCTTCCTTGAAGTTGATGGTCAGAAAAGCTATTTTATTCCCCCTCCTCAGATGAAAAAAGTGATGCATGGCGACCGTGTTATTGCTTCTGTTCATACTAACAATAATAAAGAAACTGTAGAGCCTGAAGAGCTGGTAGAACCTTTTTTAACGCGTTTTGTCGGTCGAGTTCAGAGAAAAGAAGGCGATAATCGTCTGTGGATTATCCCAGATCATCCATTATTGAAAGATACAATTCCTTGTCGCCCTGCTCAAAATGTTACGCATAATTTTGTTGATCAAGATTGGGCTGTGGCTGAAATGCGTCGTCATCCTTTAAAAGGCGATCGTAGCTTTCAAGCAGAATTAACTCACTATATTACAGATAAAGATGACCATTTTGCGCCTTGGTGGGTAACCTTAATGCGTCATCAACTAGAACGTAATGCACCTGAAGTTGACACTGAAACACTCGTCTTACACGATAGTCTTCCTCGCGAAGATTTGACTGCCTTTTCTTTTGTCACAATTGATAGTGCCACAACAGAAGATATGGATGATGCGCTCTATATTCGCAAAGAAGAAAATGGCCAACTAACGCTGTTTATTGCTATTGCTGATCCTACTGCGTATATTCAATCTGGTAGCGAGCTTGATAAAATTGCATCTTCGCGTGCACTAACAAACTATTTACCTGGTTTTAATATCCCTATGTTACCTCGTGAGCTCTCTGATGATTTGTGCTCACTACGTCCTAATGAAAAACGTCCTGCGTTAGTCTGCCAAGTGGGTATTAATGAAGATGGAGCATTAGCTGATAGCATTCACTTTTACTCTGCTTGGGTTGAATCAAAAGCAAAACTTGTTTACGACAATATTTCAGATTGGTTAGAAGGTGAAGCAACAAGTTGGCAACCTGAAAATGACATTGTTCATGAACAAGTCATGCTATTAAAAGAAATGTGTGAGAAGCGTCATATTTGGCGAGAAACTCACGCACTTGTCTTTAAAGAACGCCCTGATTATCGTTTTATTTTAGGTGAAAATGGTAGCGTACTTGATATTGTCGCTGAAAAACGTCGTATTGCTAATCGTATCGTTGAAGAAGCGATGATCACAGCCAATATCTGCGCTGCGACCGTATTAGAGAAAAACCTTGGTTTTGGTGTTTATAATGTACATACAGGTTTTGATCCGCTTTATGTAGATCAAGTTGTACAAACGCTCAAAGATAATGGTATTGAAACCGTTTCAGAGCAACTATTAACTCTTGAAGGTTTCTGTAAGTTACGTCGTGAACTGGATAATCAACCGAATCAGTTCCTTGATAGCCGTATTCGTCGTTTCCAAAACTTTGCTGAAATTAAAACTGAACCAGGCCCACATTTTGGTTTAGGCCTCCATGCCTATGCTACGTGGACATCTCCTATTCGTAAATACAGTGATATTTTAAATCACCGTTTATTAAAAGCGATTATCAGCAAGCAGCAACCTGAAAAACCACAAGAAGAAGATTGTATTCGTATTGCTGAACGACGTCGTGCAAATCGAATGGCTGAACGTGATGTGGGCGATTGGTTATATGCGCGCTTCTTAAAACCTTTTGCAGGCACTGAAACGCCATTTAACGCCGAAATTATTGATATTACTCGTGGCGGTATTCGTGTTCGTTTAATAGATAACGGTGCTGTTGCTTTTGTTCCTGCCCCATTCTTGCATGCAGTACGCGATGAAGTTCAATGCAGTCAAGAAACAGGAACTGTACTAATTAAAGGTGAAGTTGTCTTCAAACTTAATGATATCATTTCAGTTCGTATTGAGGATGTTAAATTAGAAACACGCAATATTGTTGCACGCCCTATCTAATTTATCTTAGTACTGTATACAATAAAGCGAATGTCTCACATTAAGTCATTCGCTTTTTTTACATATAAAAAATGCGCCAATGTTAAGACAACATTAACGCATAATGATAACTCGATGAAATGGTTATAAATCAGCCACCAGACAGTTTAACTTTCATTCCTTTAGCTTCTAGCAAAGACTTAATTAAATCCCGTTTATCACCTTGAATTTCTATTAAACCTTCTTTAACGCTACCACCACAACCACATTTTTTCTTTAATTCAGCGGCAAGCTTAGTTAATTCAGCGTCGTCTAAATCAACTCCTGAAATAACGCAAACCCCTTTGCCTTTGCGTCCACTAGTTTGACGCTGAATGCGTACAATACCATCACCTGTTGGTCTTACTGTCTTTTGTTCTTCTTCTTTAATTCGACCAACGTCAGTGGAGTAAACTAAACGAGAATTATTATCCACGTTGGACTCCTTTAATTGACTGATTAATTTGATTAAGAGTATTAAGAGGATCATCACTACGCGTAATTGGACGCCCTATGACCATATAATCAACACCTGCTTTAATCGCTTGCTCTGGTGTCATTACACGGCGTTGATCGCCAACATCGCTACCTGTAGGGCGAATACCGGGTGTTACTAATAAGAAATCATCGCCACAAACTTGTTTAAGGCGAGTCGCTTCATGTGCAGAACAAACAACACCATCTAGCTCACAAGATCTTGCTAATAAAGCGAGTCTTTCAGCATGTTCAGCGGGTGTAAATGTAATCCCTAACTCTGTTAAATCACGCTGATCCATACTGGTTAAAACAGTCACAGCGGTTAATAATGGAGCATCTTTTCCAAAAGAAATTAAACTCTCTTTTGCAGCTTGCATCATACGACCACCACCACTCGCGTGGACATTAACCATCCACACCCCTAAATCAGCCGCTGAGGCTACTGCTTTAGCAACGGTATTAGGAATATCATGGAATTTTAAATCTAAAAAAATCTCAAATCCTGCATTTTGCAACTGTGTCACAAACTGAGGTCCAAAACGCGTAAACATCTCTTTGCCGACTTTTAGGCGACAAGATATGGGATCAATTTTGTGTACAAAGTCTAATGCACTTTTCTGACAATCATAGTCTAGTGCCACAATAACGGGCGCACTGGTAAGTTCCGGCGATTTTTTATCACAATGAAATGACATCTTAGGGCCTTTATTCATAAAGAGACTACTAAACGTGACAATGTCACTGACCATCTAATCCGTGTATTGGTTTTACAGTATCCCAAGAGCGACAAGATGGACAATGCCAATATAATGCATGAGAGGTAAAACCACATTTATGGCAACGATAATCAGGCTTGGTGCGGATTTGTTCGCCGACCATATAGCGTAATAAAATAAGACTTTCTTTAGCGCGTCCTTCTTCTGCTTCTGCTAAGTGATAGCGCATTAAGCGATAGAAAAGACGCATAGTAGGATGACGTTCTAATTGACGATTAATATACAATTGTGCTGCTTCAATTCCTTCTTTTTGCTCGATGATATCAGCGAGATAAAGCTCAGCAATCGCACCACAATTACTATCAACACATTGGCGCAAGTAATCTTCCCAACGTGGATCATTATCTTTAGATTGAAAACATTCAAAAAGCATAGGTAAGGTTTCACTTACCATCTCTTTGTCTTGTTCAATCACTTTCATCAATATATCAATCGCTTTTTGTTTCTCATCTCTGGCGAGATAAATACGACCATACATAATAGAAACACGAGCACAAAGAGGATCTGTTTGTCCTGCTTTTTGTAAGAAATTAAGCGCACTATCAAGATTATCACTACTCATTTCTTGTAAAGCTAATTCACAATAGAAATGGGCAATTTGTTCTTTTAATTCATGTTGGCCTAATTTAACTAATTTTTCTGCGGTTTCAATGGCTTTTCCCCAATCACTAGTTAACTGGTAAATAGCAAGAAGGGATTGTAATGCGCTTTGACGAAAATCTTGTTCATCAATAAGCTGTAAAAACATATTTTCAGCGCGATCATATACACCCGCTGCAACATAATCACGGCCTAATTGCTGAACAGCTAATAAACGTTGTTCAAATGAAAGAGAAGCACTTTCCATTAAGGATTGGTGAATACGAATAGCACGTTCGACTTCCCCCCTTGAACGAAATAGATTACCTAAAGTGAGATGAGCTTCAAATGCTGAGCTGTCTTCTTTTAGCATTTCAAGAAAAAGATCGACAGCTTTATCTTGCTGATTAGAAAGTAAAAAGTTAACACCTGCAACATATTCGCGAGATAGGCGATCAGCATTCTGCTGTTTATCCTGTTGAGCGCCACGACGCCCCATATACCAGCCATATGCAGCTGCGACAGGTAATAACAGAAACAGCAATTCTAACATTAGATCTCGTCCTTATTTTGTCACACTAACAGTAGTTGGACGATTTTCTTGGCTTTCTTGGCTATTTTGAGTGCTTTCTAAGCGTTTAATTTTACGATTTGCTCTAGCAAGCGATAAACGCACGCGTAAATAGAAAGCGCCACTCACAACCCAACCTAGTATGAACCCAACACCAAATAAAATCGCTAATAAGGTTGAAATACGGTATTCACCTTGGGCAATAAGGTAATTAAATGTGACAACCTGATCGTTACTAGAGCCTAACGTCATCGCTATTATCACGATAGCAAGAACAAGAATCACTAAAATAAAAATAAGGACTTTCTTCACATTTTTTCCTTTTATTCTCGTTTCTTTAGAGGACAGATAAAGGTAGCATTTTCATCACTCACAAAGAAAGTTATTTATTAGAATTACCTGATTTATGTATATTTTTTCACATAAACGATAAAAAATAAATTCTGTCGCTTTAAATAAAGGTCTTTCTTTATGATTTTAGCAAAAATCGTCGCTTAATCACTAGAAAAGCACACCAAACAAGTATTGTACTGATAAGAATACCGACAATCACATCAGATGCCCAGTGCATTCCCATCACAAGTCGCCCAACAGTGACACTCATGCCCCATACTAAGCCAAGTAATGCCAGAATATAGTGTCGATAAAACATAAAAATAGTGAAAATAAATAGTGCAAGTGTTGCTGCAAATAAACTATGTCCTGAAGGAAAAGCATATCCTGTTTCAGCGCGCCAATGCTTTAGTTGCCATTTTGGTAATAAAGGTGAATGCGAAAAACCTTTGTCTAATAGCTGAGCTCGTTCATCTCTGGGTACTGAATAAAAATAGTCCGTGGTGATATCAAGCTGTTCACTCACCCAAACTACATAAGGACGAGGCTCTTTAACCGTATTTTTAACTGCTACTTTTAGTAATTGACCAATAATCATTGTTCCTACAATAATAATGGCTAACTGAATAAATAATTTCTTAGGTAATTTTAATCTAAAAAACAATAATAATAGTGTAATCGTTATTGTTAATATCCCCCAGGGTTTAGCTGCACTATTCGCTATCCATAACAGACTTTTTCCACCGATAGGATGCTCCACAGGATGCCATTGCCATCCTAATATCAGCATGATTACTGGCGTCATTAACAGTAAGGCGCTACCAGATAAAATTAACAAAGTTATTTTTTTATTCAATATATTATCCCTCAAGTATTTTAGGTAAGGCTGTCTGACTTTCCATTCAAAAATTCACTATAGATGATATTAGTTTAACAATAAATCATTATGCTATCTGCGCTTAATTCTGATAATTTACTAGGGTGTGTTTTATAAGTGTGTGTGAATTATCTATCCAAATTATTGGACAAGATCCATTTCAGTGTTTTATTGCTCTTCATTGTCATTATAAGATATATAATATCGAAGGAGAGTATCACCTGAAATTATGAGTCGAAAAATAATGAAATTAAGACGTATTGCCGAAGCCAAACTGCCTACACCTTTTGGTGAGTTTTTAATGGTAGGATTTGAAGAGATAGCAACAGGTAAAGATCATGTTGCTCTAATATATGGAGATATTACTGGACCAGAGCCCGTTTTATCTCGTATTCATTCTGAGTGTTTAACAGGTGATGCACTCTTTAGCTTACGCTGTGATTGTGGTTTTCAGCTTGAGGCTGCGCTTTCACAAATAAGCAAAGAAGGTCGTGGTGTTCTCATTTATCATCGTCAAGAAGGTCGGAATATTGGTTTACTGAATAAAATTCGTGCTTATGCACTCCAAGATAAAGGATTAGATACAGTAGAAGCTAACCTTAAGTTAGGTTTTAAAGCTGATGAACGTGATTTCACCCTTTGTGCTGATATGTATAATCTTTTAGGTATTCATGAAGTGCGTTTATTAACCAATAATCCGCAAAAAATTGAGACCATGAAAGCAGACGGTATCAATGTGGTAGAACGCGTGCCTCTTATTGTAGGTCGTAACCCAAATAATGCTCATTATCTAGATACTAAAGCAGATAAAATGGGTCATTTACTGTTTAATAAAACACAATAACCGCCGTTATTAACAGCAAATAACTAAGCGTTCAAATAATAATGGCCTTGCCTTTCTTTCTCATAAAATTTGATAAAATAATGATAAAGTAAGACTAGGCCTTTTATATTCTAAGCGAAACAAATTAACTTTAAATTATATCATGTGAATTTTTATCATATGCTATTTCATTGACTATCTATCTGATTTTCAGTTATTTATTATTAAATAATTATTTATCAGGACTAGGCTATGCAATCACATTTTAAGATTTTTGGTACGCTTATATTACTTACAACCTTATTAGCAGGTTGTGATAATAGTAAAAATAGTAATGATTACTCAATAAAAGTGGGTGTCATCAATGGCGCAGAGCAAGATGTTGCTGAAGTTGCCAAAAAAGTGGCAAAAGAAAAATACAATTTAGATGTTGAGCTTATTGGTTTCAGTGGCTCTTTACTACCCAATGATCCCACTGCAAATAATGAATTAGATGCAAACGTCTTCCAACATAGACCCTTTTTAGCTCAAGATAATCAATCTCGTGGATATAACCTTGTCGCAGTTGCGAATACCTTTGTTTTTCCAATGGCAGGTTATTCAACAAAAATAAAACACCCTTCTGAGTTAAAACCAGGAGACACTATCGCATTACCTAATGATCCGACTAATCTAGGACGTGCTTTATTACTCTTACAGAAAGAAAAACTAATCACATTAAAACCCGATAGCGGATTACTTCCAACCACTCTTGATATTATTAATAATCCATTAAATTTAAAAATTATGGAGTTAGAAGGTGCTCAATTACCACGAGTATTAAGTGATCCCAAAGTGACCGTTGCCATAATTAGTACAACTTACATCCAACAAATTAATTTATCACCAACAAAAGACAGTATTTTTATTGAAGATAAAAATTCACCGTATACTAATATTATTGTGACACGAAAAAACAATAAAGATGCAGCTAATGTACGTGATTTTATAAAAGCGTATCAATCACCAGAAGTTGCAACAGCGGCTGAAACTATTTTTAATGGTGGCGCTATTCAAGGCTGGTAATTACAACTCAATATAGCGGATTGGTCACTTAAAATAACTCGTGACCAATTTTTTATATATTATCCTTTATTTATTCTTTCACATGAAAAGATAATTTCTTATTACTTTCATCTGGTTGTACAACCATATCTGCTTTATTACCGTATTGATCATATAAGATAAAGTCCATTTTATTTCCCCATTCATGATAATAAAAATCTTCCCTTTCCCAAAAAGCATAATGCCAAAAGCATAATCCAGACATATCATGGTTTGTAGATGTAATAGAAAATGATTGATTACTTTTATAATTAAACGTCATTGTAAATAGGGCTTTTTTATCCTCCGTGATAAAAAGATCTGTAGATGAATAACAATGTTTACTACTTGCCATTTGTTTAAAATAAAAAATATTATTTGTTTGGTAAGACGCACTATTTGTGATAAATTTTTCATTATTTTTAAATCTTACATAGTATTTTTTTAAAACATCTCTTCCTTCTATATAAAAATCATCTTTAACAAGTTCCGTTTCAGTAACAGAAGTAACATCAATATCATTCTGAGAAAAAACACGTCGAGGATAAACATATAACGTTACAAAATTTTGAACAAATAAGCTTTCCGTATTTTCTATTGCCGTTGTATATTCTTTTCCATTGACAGTACATTGTACAAATAATCTAACATATTCAATTTTCTTATCAAGATTAAGGTCAAGAGAAGCATAAAAATAACATGATGATCCAATCATATTCATTGGACTTCTAAGTTTAGGATAAACAAATCCTCCTGCTTCTTGTGTAAAAGAAAATCCTTCAGCATCAGTAAAAGGCTTATTTTTAGAGTCAACAATACGAATATGATTAAAAATATCACTTGATCGTACTTTAATTCTTTTTTTATCTTTATCAAATGCTTCAAAATAAACTTTTATAGGCATTTGGTGATAACCATTACTACATATTATTCCTTTTTTATCATCGTTACCTACATAAATATCTAAGCGTTCTATATAATCAATTTCATCCCAAGTTCCTATATATTCAAAAACTGATTCATCATTAGATACAATAGTATTTCCCGTTATTTTGGCATAACCATAAATTTGCGCATTGTGTTCAATAATTGCGTGGTCATTTATAATCGTTTTACCATATACCTTTGCATTATCTCTAATAATTGCATCACCGTATACCTCAGCGTCTTCTGATACAACGGCATTGCCTGTTACTCTTGCATTACCATATACCATTGCATTATCACGAATAAAACAATTTCCCTCTTGACTTAAATTTTTTTCACTTTCTAACCAACCACCGGGAGTTTTTGTATATACCCTTTCTATTTTATGTAGAGTAACACCATTATGTACTTTTGTTTCATTAGTAATGTTATATTTACTCATAAATAAATTCCTTTTAAAATTAATGTTCCAAATTAATATAAATAACAATAAATACTTTTACTTTTTATAAAAATATAGTGTTTGTTAAAAGTTAAAAGTTAATTGTTCATCTTCAATTGTAACTGCATCTAATTTAGCTTGATTACCATATTGATCGTATAAAATAAATGAACAAGGTTTACTTTTTTCATTATAAAGCCATAAAGCACCATACCAAACACGAAGACACCAAAAACATATTCCAGTTTCTTCATGATTTTTAGATGTTACGGAAATAGACCAATCTGATGATATAATAAATTCTTTGGTATAATATGCATCATCATCTTGTTTAAAAAGATTATCTGTTGTTGTGCTAAATCCTTTATAATTACCTTTTTGCAGATAATGGAATAGGTCATCTTGTTCACAGTCAACATTTTTTATATGATGTCTTATCTTGGGGCTAAATTTAATATAATATTTATATAAAATACTATTATCATAACCTGCTACACTTTTTTCTATTTTTGGATTTTGTATAAGAGACTGATCTAAATCATCACTTTTAAATATATAGGGTTGTTTGGCATGTAATGAAACATATTTATATTTTTTTGGTTTTGTTATTTCACTAGAACTTTCCGTTGTATATTCCTTACCTTTTATATTATATTTTAAATAAATTTTAATCCGATTTTCAACATCTAAATCAATACTATTATTGAGATAAAAGTCACAAGATACATATATAATGCACACCGAACCGTATAAATTAGAAAGATAGTGTTCAGCTTCAGGAAAAACATAATTATCAGGTTGAGTAGAAAATATCAAATAATCTCCTATGAAGATTTTTTTCTCATCATCATCTAAAGTATTTTTTCCTGAAAAATAAAGTGAAATATTTTGTAATAATTGTTCACTATCTACTTTAATATGTTCCTTATTTTTATTTAAAGTATCAAGATGAACTATTATTGGAACTTGATGTTTTCCATTAGCATAAATTTTAAACTTATTTCTATTTGGCTCTATAAAAAGAGTCACATTAGCGACTGAATCAACATTACTCCATGAACTTTCAATACGGTTATTTATATAGTCATTATTAGTAATAATCATATTTCCATCTAAAAATGCATATCCATACACTTTTGCATTTTTTTCAACAACAGACTGACCACAAACCACTGCATTATCATATACTTTTGCAGAATCTTTTATTTTGGCATCACCATAAATTTGTGCATTATCTGTAATACGCGCTGAATCTGTTACTCTCGCATTACCATAAATTTGTACATTATCTAAAATGACAGCAGAATCTGTTACTGTCGCATTACCATAAATTTGTGCATTTCCTCTAATCTCGGCATCTCCACTAATAACTGCATCACCAAAGACCATTGCGTCATCGTAAATAAAACAATTTCCTTCACTACTTAAATTTTTTTGACTCTCTATCCAACCACCAAGAGTTTTTGTATAAAATCTTTCTATTCGATAAAGTGTAATACCATTATGTATCATCGTTTCATTAGTAATTTTATATTTGTTCATCATTAAATTCCTTTTAAATTTAATATAAATAATACTAGATATCTTTATTTTTTCTTAAAAATAAATAAATTTTCATTTATTGAAAATGGAAAGTTAATTTTTCATCTTCTATCACTTTTGCCATCATCTTAGCTTCATTTCCATATTGATCGAATAATGAAAAGTTTATTTCACCACCCCATTCATTATAATTTTGCAAATCACTATGCCAAATACGATAGCTCCAGAAACAAAGTCCGTCTTCTTCATGATGTTCTGAAATAACTGAAACAGACCAATGAGTAGTGAATATAAATTCTTTTGTAAAAAAACTAGAGGGTTCAAATTTAATATTATTATCTGTAGTAGTACAGCACCCTTTATAATTTCCTTTTTGAATATAGTAAAACCAATTATCTTCAGGGTATTTACCTTTTGCCATAAAAAATTCACTTGAATTTTTTAGTTTGATATAATATTTCGATAAAATACAATTATAACCACCAATATCTTTTTCAATGATAGGCTGTATATTATCATAATTTAAAACATCTTCTGATGTATATACTCGTGGTGGGATAACTTTTATTTTAATGTCATTGTAAAGATAGAAAACTTTCTTTTTAATTAGTATAGTAATATCTAATAAAATTTCATCTAGTTCTTTAAATGTTGAGATGTAAATAGTGCATTTTGAAATATGCTCATCAAAAAAATCAGAAACCTCAGGATAAACAAACCCTCCTGGTTTACCAGAGAGATAATAATCATTATATAGTTTTCCATTCCCTTTATCGACTATTTCTATATTTTCAAATATTTCATCTTCTTCTATTTTTATCTCTCTCTTTTTTTTATCCCAAGATTTAAAATAGATTTCTATAGGTATTTGATGCCGACCATTTGCATATAAAATATAATCATCTGTTTTACTTCCAATATTAGTATTTATTACCTCTAAAGAATCAATATTATTCCACGATTGTATATTTTCAAAGATATGTTTATTTTCTGAGATGATACTTTCACCATCAATATAAGCATGACCATAGACTTGTGCTTTACCATATACTTTTGCAGAATCAGTGATAATAGCATTGCCATAAACGATTGCATCCTCAGCGACAATTGCATTTCCTTGAATCTGTGCATAGCCAAAAACCATCGCATCATCATAAATAAAACAATCGCCCTCTTGACTTAAATTTTCTTTTTTTTCTATCCAACCACCTTGTTC
>NZ_LXEN01000157.1 GCF_001654855.1 Proteus myxofaciens ATCC 19692 | reverse complement strand
ATCAACTCGCTCTATTCTATACAACGTAATATCTTTATACTTCATTGTGTTATTTGTAATTTTATATTTATCCATAAAATACCTTTCACCTAATTCATTTAGTGTTTATTTCACAAGAAATGGGGATGTTTTCATTTTAAAGTGTTTTCAAATTATCTTATATATTTTTATATAACATAACCCTGTTAATTTTTTCTCATTAAAATAAATCAACGTATTTATAAATAAAAAAACCAACCCTAAAATTAATAGAGTTGGCTTTTTTTTTATTTTTAATACCTAGCTAATTTTATTAACTAAGTACGTTAAATAGCGTTATAACATATTACGAATAACGTAATGTAAGATCCCACCATGCTGGAAATAAGCAAGTTCGGTTGTTGTATCTATACGACATCGCGCCATAATTTTCTTACTTTGACCATCTGCAAATGTCATATTAACCACTACATCTTGCCCTGGAGTTAATGTATTCAGTCCTGTAATTTCTATTTTTTCATCACCTTTTAAGCCTAATGTTTGGCGTGTTACACCCTCAGGAAATTCTAAAGGTAAAACGCCCATTCCAATTAAGTTTGAGCGGTGAATACGCTCAAAAGAGCCAGCAATAACAACACGAACACCGAGTAAACGGGTTCCTTTAGCCGCCCAGTCACGGCTAGAGCCTGAACCATATTCATTACCTGCAATAATCGCTAATGGTCTATTCTCTTGTTGATAACGCATAGCCGCATCATAAATAGCGAGTGTTTCGCCAGTTGGAATATAACGAGTGAATCCGCCTTCAACACCAGGAACCATTTCATTACGAATACGAATATTAGCAAAAGTACCTCGCATCATAACTTCATGATTACCTCGTCGAGAACCATAAGAGTTAAAATCTTTTGGCTCAACACCATGTTCACGTAAATAACGTCCTGCTGGGCTATCAGCTTTAATATTACCGGCTGGTGAAATATGGTCTGTCGTTACCGAATCACCCAATATTGCTAAGATATTTGCACCATGAATATCTTTGATTGCCTCAGGGGTTTTAGTCATGCCTTCAAAGAAAGGAGGATGACGAATATACGTAGAGTCTGCTTGCCAAGCATAAACAGGGGTATCTTCTATTTTCAATGATTGCCAAGTTTCATCACCATCAAAAACAGCAGCATATTCTTTATGGAACATTTCTGTTTTTACTTTTTCAACAGCATGAGCAATCGCAGTGCTATCAGGCCAAATATCTTTGAGATAAACTGGGTTACCCTGTTTATCTGTCCCTAATGGATCTTTAGCTAAATCGATATTCATATTGCCAGATAATGCATAAGCGACAACTAAGGGAGGTGATGCTAGCCAGTTTGTTTTAACTAATGGGTGTATTCGACCTTCAAAATTGCGGTTACCTGATAGCACTGCAGCTACAGTGAGATCGTTTTCTTTAATCGCATTTTCGATTGGTGTTAATAATGGACCTGAATTACCGATACATGTCGTGCAACCATAACCAACTAAATTAAATCCTAATTCATCAAGGTAAGGCGTTAATCCCGCTAATTTAAGATAATCAGTGACAACCTTTGAGCCTGGCGCCAAAGATGATTTTACCCATGGTTTGCGCTGTAAACCTTTCTCAACCGCGTTTTTAGCCAACAAGCCAGCTGTCATTAATACAGTTGGGTTAGAAGTATTTGTACATGATGTAATAGCGGCAATAACAACTGCGCCATCCGTTAAATCAAAAGGTTTATCGTGGTTATTAATTTTGACTTGGGGAAAATGACTTAATCGTTTTTTATTAGTCTCAAGCTCTAAAGCCGCTTTAAACGCATTAGGTACATTTGCAAGATTAACTCTGTCTTGAGGTCGTTTAGGACCTGCCAAGCTGACGTCAACGGTTCCCATATCTAGTGATAATGTGGAGGTAAAAATAGGCTCATCACCAATATTTCGCCACAGTCCTTGTTCTTTACTATAAGCTTCTACAAGCGCTATTTCTTGTTCTTCTCGCCCTGTTAAACGAAGATAATCAAGCGTTATTTCATCAATAGGGAAAAAGCCACATGTTGCACCATATTCTGGCGACATGTTAGCGATTGTCGCTCTATCAGCGAGTGGTAAAGTTGCAAGGCCATCACCGTAAAATTCAACAAACTTACCAACCACGCCATGAGCACGCAACATTTGAGTGACGGTTAATACGAGGTCAGTAGCTGTTATTCCTTCTCGTAATTTACCCGTCAGTTTAAAACCGACAACATCAGGAATAAGCATTGAAATTGGCTGACCTAACATCGCGGCTTCTGCTTCAATACCCCCGACACCCCAACCTAGTACACCTAATCCGTTTATCATGGTTGTGTGAGAATCAGTACCCACCAGCGTGTCAGGATAAGCAATATGATGCCCATCTATCTCTTCAGACCATATTGCTTTACCTAGATATTCAAGGTTAACTTGGTGACAAATCCCTGTACCAGGAGGCACAACACGAAAACGTTCAAAAGATTGCTGACCCCAACGTAAAAAGAGATAACGCTCATAATTACGTTTCATTTCTATTTCAACGTTATCTGCAAATGCATTTTGTGAAGCATATTCATCTACCATCACAGAATGGTCAATCACCAAATCAACGGGTGATAGCGGGTTAACTTTAGCAACTTCGCCACCTAACGCGTGAACAGCTTCTCGCATTGCGGCTAAATCAACGACGGCAGGTACACCAGTAAAATCTTGCATTAACACTCTTGCTGGTCGATAAGCAATTTCACGTGAAGCATGTGCTGTTTTTTGCCACTCAACTAATGCCTTGATGTCATCTTCAACAACCGTGTCATTATCTAAATAGCGAACTAAATTTTCTAAGAGGACTTTTAATGATTTAGGAAGGCGATCAATATCACCCAATTGACGAGCAACTTCAGAAAGTCGGTAATATTTATATTTATGATTACCAACAGAGAGCTTAGAAAGACTCTCCTTTTTTAAGCGTAACGACATAGCTCCTCCTTCTTATTTTTATACTGATAGTGCATAAACCATCAAATAGGTAAGGTTATATATTAAACATACCATATAAAGTAGCATTTCGCTTAAAGACCACACATTTTGTTAACAAGATGTTATTAACATCACAAGGCTAATAAAAATTAATCTCTTAATTTGAAGTTAATTACGATTTAATGGAAGGGTTATTGCCGATTAAGGATAATGAAAATGAATAATAAACAATCCAACTTACAAAAAAATATTAGGCAGGCAAATGACTATTTTTCAGAAGCTATCAAGCCACCGTACCCTCAATCTATAAAAATAGATTCATTGCATTCTCAAAATATAAAAGACACAGAAGGCCTTGTTCAATTTATCATTGCTTCGCCTAAAACATTTCAGCCAGCTGAAATAAAAAAAATGTCTCAACTAAAAGATATACAAATCGCCTTGATTTCTATTATGGCCAATCATCTTGCTATGCTAAAAAAAGAAAATAATGAAGCCTATTACCAGCCACAACATTGGATAGAGGCATTAAATCATTTACCATTTTTAGGACCTAATAAAGTTGAAACTAAAAAGTTAGATAAACAGACATGTGATTTTTCTATCGCACAGTCATTTGTACAACTATTATTAGGCACCGCAATTAATATCGCGTCTCCTTCTCTTGCAGAATTTATCGAGTTCTTACGTAAGCAAGGACAGCAAATAGAGATTGGATTGCGGGATTCATTTGATACTTATAAGACCATTACCATTGCTGGCGTCACTGAGATACTAAATCATAATAACAATCTTATTTTTGTTCCTAAATTTAAAATACTCAGTATTCTTTTCTCCTATCAGTCTGCAAAAATGTTATTAGCAAGCTGTATTGGTAGAAAATTTACACTTTCATTAGAGTATTCAACCATCACCACTATCTTTGATATCGCAGCATTAGATGATCCGCTAGTTAACCAACAGTTTTATGATTTTTTAAGAAAATATCGTCAATTGAGTATTACAAAATCAGATGCTTTCTTTAGTGGGGATTTTATTTGCGATAACGTTTTAGCAAAAAACGAGAATAAGAAAGGAAAAGAATAAAAGAATAGTAAATAAAGGCGGAATTCAATATAACCGCCTTTATATTGGTAAATATCTTATTACACTATAGGTAATTCAATATCTTTAAACAGTTCTTCAATTTCTTCATTACTGCGTAACGTACTGGCTTGTTCTACTAAATTACGAGTAAGATGAGGTGCAAAACGCCACATAAAATCATACATATAGCCACGTAAGAAACCACTACGACGAAATGCTATTTTGGTTGTGCTATAACTAAATTTATCGCGCATATCAATAGCCACTAAATCACTATCAAGTACAGGATCAAACGCCATACTTGCAATAACACCAATGCCTAAATGTAATCTAACATACGTTTTTATTACGTCAGCATCAGTGGCAGTAAAAACGATTTTTGGTTTTAAACCGACTTTACCAAATGCATCATCAAGATCAGAGCGCCCTGTAAATCCATGTGTATACGTCACAATGTCGTATTCAGCAAGCTCTTCAAGGCTCACCTCTCGTTTTTGTGCTAATGGACTGTCTTTTGATACAACAACAATACGATTCCAACGATAGCAAGGTAGCATGACCAAATCATTATAAAGATGAAGTGATTCAGTCGCTATCGCAAAATCACTTTTCCCTCTGCAAACATCTTCTGCGATTTGTGTTGGCGAACCTTGATTCATGTGCAATGAAACATCAGGATAGCGCTCAATAAATCCTTTAATAACAGGAGGTAACACGTAACGAGCCTGTGTATGAGTTGTCGCAATAGATAGCGAACCTCGATCTGGATAAGTATGTTCACCCGCAGCAGAACGAATAGCTTCTGTTTTTGTTAAAATTTCACGTGAAAGTCTAACAATCTCTTCACCAGCAGCAGTGACATGCGTTAAATGCTTACCACTACGAGAAAAGATTTGTATGCCTAATTCATCTTCTAACATACGGATTTGCTTACTTATACCCGGTTGAGATGTATACAAACGCTCGGCGGTCGTGGAGACGTTTAAATCGTTATTTACCACTTCAACAATATAACGTAACTGCTGTAGTTTCATAGAGACGCTATCCCTTCAAAAATAACTTATTATTCCATTATTCTATTTATAACCATATAACTAAAAAGAATAATAAAGATGTATCATATAACCACTATATCACTTATTTCATTTTGGTCTAACGTAATTCTCTAGGTTATTTAGGTTTTATTATATCGAATCAGTATAAGCTATAAATATTTATATAAAAAATACTATTAGCATAGCGATTTACAGAGTAAATAAATCAAATCAGAGAGGACTGGCGCTAATAAAAAGCCTGATTCCGTCATCATACGTCAATCAGGCTTAGTTAATTTTTTATAATAAAGTATTATTTTATAACACCGCATGCCATTCTTGCGCCACCACCGCCTAAGGCTTCTGGTGTATCAGAATAATTATCGCCACCTACATGTACCATCAATGCCTTATCTTTAATCTGATCAAGCTTAGTCAATTTAGGGGCTAATACAGCATAATCAGCAATCCCTTGGTCATTCACCACAAGACCAGGTAAATCACCTAAATGTCCCTCTTTGTTATAAGGACCTAAATGGACGCCTTTATTCTCTGGATCAAGATGACCACCTGCTTTTAATGCCGGTACTGCTTTGCCATCTTTTATATCAGGTTCACAAGAACCATTAGCATGAATATGGAAGCCATGAATACCGGGCACTAAGCCTGTTAGCTTAGGCGTAAATAACAAACCATAATCGGTTTCAGTGATTGTGACCATACCAAGAGAGTGACCAGCACCTGAAGGCAATGCTTCATTTAACGTAACATCTAATGTAGCCGCACTTGCAACTGAAGTCGCAAATAAAAAGCTCGATAGCAGAACAGTTTTTAGTTTCATAACATCACCGAATTATAATTTTTAAAATAAAATATCAGGTAAATCGATATTAACCATTAATACTGTTTTAATGTACGTTATTTAGCTTATCTTCTTAATACTAAAAAAGCGACTAACTCACATTAGTCGCTTTTCATTTTTAGAGGCAGTGCAAAATTATTTCGCTTTTTCAACCCATTTGCCATCAACATAAAATGCTGACCAGCCTGTTGCCTTACCGTCTTTTTCTGAAGAGACATATTGTTGTTTTGTTTTACGACTAAAACGAACAATAGTTGGATTACCTTCAGGATCAGCAACGGGTGCTTCTGCTAAATAACGCATTTTTTCAGATAGTCTATCTTTAAAACGCACTAACTCTTCAACTTTAGGAGCTCGCGTTTCTCTCGATTTAGGGAAAGTATTCGCGGCAAGGAATATACCCGCAGCCCCATCACGTAAAACGAAATAAGCATCTGATTTTTCACAAGGTAATTCAGGTAACGGTACAGGATCTTCTTTAGGTGGTGCTATTTCGCCACTTTTTAAGATTTTACGCGTATTTTTACACTCATCATTGGTGCAACCCATGTATTTACCAAAACGCCCCATTTTCAGGTGCATTTCAGCGCCACATTTATCACATTCAATAACAGGGCCTTCATAGCCTTTTAAGCGGAATTCACCCTCTTCAACTTCATAACCATCACATGCAGGATTATTACCACATACATGCAATTTACGATGCGTATCGATCAGATAACTATCCATCGCGGTGCCACATTTAGGACAACGACGGCGAGCACGTAAAGCGTTAGTTTCTGCATCATCTCCTTCAAGAATATTGAGTAGCTCATCTTCTGGAATAAGATTGATAGTTTGTTTGCAGCGCTCTTTCGGCGGTAATGCATAACCAGAACAACCTAAAAAGACACCCGTTGTCGCGGTTCTAATACCCATATGACGTGAACATGTTGGGCATTCAATGGAGGTGATAACCATTGGATTTGGTCGCATTCCACCTTCTTCAGGATCTTTTTCAGCAACAGTCAGTTGCTCACTAAAATCACCAAAGAAAACATCTAATACCGCTTTCCAATTTTCTTCATTGTTAGCAACATGGTCGAGATTTTCTTCCATTTGTGCCGTAAAATCGTAGCTCATTAAATCGCTGAAGTTTTCTTCTAAACGATCGGTGACGATCTCACCCATTTTTTCGGCATAAAAACGACGATTTTCTACTTTAACATAGCCTCTATCTTGAATAGTTGAAATGATAGATGCATAGGTTGAAGGACGACCAATACCGCGTTTTTCAAGCTCTTTAACAAGCGTTGCTTCACTAAATCGCGCTGGTGGCTTAGTGAAGTGCTGGGTAGGATTAAGCTCAACTAACGTTAATTTAGCGCCAACATCAACCATTGGTAGCGTTTTATCTTCATCTTTATTACGCATAGCTGGCATAACTTTAGTCCAACCAGCAAAACGTAAAGTACGGCCTTTTGCACGCAGTTTATAATCACCTGATGTCACGGTTAAGGTTGTTGAATCATATTTTGCAGGTGTCATTTGACAGGCGACAAATTGATTCCAAATCAGTTGGTATAAACGTTTCGCATCATTATCCATATCTTTTAACGATTCAGCAGAAACGCTGATATCTGAAGGACGGATAGCTTCATGTGCTTCTTGCGAATTTTCTTTATTTGAATAAATATTCGGCGCTTTTGGTAAGTATTTATCACCAAAATTCTCATGAATATAATCACGAGCCATTTGTATTGCGTCTTGACTTAAATTAGTCGAGTCAGTACGCATATAAGTGATATAACCCGCCTCATAGAGACGTTGCGCTAACATCATCGTTTTTTTCACACCAAAGCTTAAACGAGTACTTGCCGCTTGTTGCAAAGTTGATGTGATTAATGGTGCGCTAGGCTTACTTGAAGTGGGCTTATCTTCACGATCTTTAACTACGAATGTTGCATTTTTAAGCGCGTTAACCGCAACTTGTGTTTCATCACCAGAAACAGGATTAAACGCTTTATCATTGCAATGGGTTACTTCCATACGCAATGCTTGCTCATCTGGCGTTAACAAGGAAGCGTGTAATTGCCAATACTCTTCAGGAACAAAGGCTTTAATTTCACGCTCACGTTCAACTAATAGACGAACTGCAACAGATTGTACGCGTCCTGCTGATAATCCACGTGCAACTTTTTTCCACAAAAGAGGAGAAACCATATACCCAACAACCCTATCCATAAAACGACGGGCTTGCTGTGCGTTAACGCGATCGATATTTAACTCACCAGGCGTTTCAAAGGCTTGTGTAATGGCATTTTTAGTGATTTCGTTAAAAACCACTCGACTAAATCTATCATCTTCACCGCCGATAACTTCGCGTAAATGCCATGCGATAGCTTCTCCTTCGCGGTCAAGGTCGGTTGCGAGATAGATATGGTCAGCTTTCTCTGCTAATGATTTTAGTTCAGCGACGACTTTTTCTTTGCCTGGCAGAATTTGATAATTCGCAGTCCACCCATTGTATGGGTCAACGCCCATACGGTTGACTAAGGCGGTTTTCTCATCCTTTTTAACTTTTTTTACGCCTTTTTTCGTGGCGGATGAGTTTTCGCTCTTCTGGCTGCCCGATCCACTTTTTGGTAAATCACGAATGTGACCAACGCTAGATTTCACTACGTAGTCATTACCAAGATATTTATTGATCGTTTTGGCTTTAGCCGGGGACTCCACGATAACAAGAGCTTTACCCATAATTACCTTTACCTAATTAAACTTTGTCATGACGGCATTATTCAATACCATCAACTCAAAAAACTTTTAAAATCTCTTTTTTATATTGCGTTAGTTTTGCAATATATCAACCTGTTTTTATTTAAAGCTTTTGTTTAAACGCAAAACTCGTTACGTTTTTTGAGGTATTTTAAACACCTCTACACTTTAATTCAGGTATCACCATTTGCTACATATAGCGTAGCCTAGCTTTTAAAAATGCCACACTCTACCTGATAAAAAGTGATGCGCAACAAATTATTTTTCTAAGGAGCACAATTTATGCCAAACAAAACTACACCTATCACAACCAAGATGCTACTTGAAAAAGCGAATAAAATCATACGTGAACATGAAGACTATTTACAAGGAATGTGTGCGGATTCTGTTGAACAAAAAGGTGACGTTCTCGTTTTTAAAGGAGAATTTTTCCTCGATGACCAAGGATTACCGACACTCAAAAGCACGGCTGCATTTAATATGTTCAAGTATCTAGCTCAGGAATTATCTGATAAATACCATTTAGAATAAGACGTTTTTATGTTATTTATATAATAACCCTAGAAAAAGCATATTTAGATAAATATTCGCTTAAAAATCATTAAATAATCAAATAAATTTATCTAATTAACTCTTTTTATGATGACGATACTGAGAAGATTTTAATACCTCTCAGTATCGTCAATATTGATAATTAAAGAGAGCTAATCTTCAATCACAACAGTGGTTTTTTGCCTCGTTGAACCCAGCGCATTAAAAGCTTATCAACACTTTCCATTGCACCACCTGTAACACGTTCAACCATTTTCTTTTTAATAACATATTGCACTGAGAATACTTCAAAATCATTAATTCGGCTAATTAACCAGTCATCACTTACGCCAACTTCATCAATAAGCCCTTTGTTTAAAGCATCAGTACCATACCAATATTCACCAGTTGCAACACTATCGATATCTAGCTGTGGACGATATTGATGAACAAAGTTTTTAAATAATAAATGCGTTTCATTTAAATCTTGTTTAAATTTCTCACGCCCTTCTTCGGTATTTTCACCTAAAAGTGTCAGTGTGCGTTTATATTCGCCCGCAGTATGTAATTCAACATCAATATCATTTTTCTTGAGTAAACGATGGATGTTTGGGATTTGTGCGACAACACCAATAGAACCGATAATCGCGAAAGGTGCAGCCACAATCTTATCTGCAACACAAGCCATCATATAACCGCCACTAGCAGCCACTTTGTCTACGACCGCCGTTAATTTGATACCTTTCTCTTTTAGACGCGTTAATTGTGCTGCTGCAAGCCCATAACCATGTACCATACCACCAGGGCTTTCTAAGCGAAGCAGTACTTCATCACCGGTCTGTGCAACAGATAGCACTGCACTAATTTCCTCACGTAAAGCACCAACTTCATGAGCATCCATACTGCCATTAAAATCAATAACATACAAACAGGGTTTAACAACGCCTTTTCGTCCTTCTTTAGCATTGTTTTTACTTAATTTGCTTTCTCGTTTTTGTTGCTTTTTAAACGCTTTATACCAAACTTTTAATTCGGCATCATCCATTCTGGCTTGTTGCATAACACGTTGTTTATCATGATAGCTTTCAGCAAGATCTGTGACTTTTAACGTCCCTTTTCGATTTTGTTTTTTACTTCCCACTATCACAAAGAATAAAACAATCGCGATAATTGCCACAACGACAGTAACTATTTCTGCTAAAAACAGTCCATATTGTAAAATATACTCCACAAAGACCTCTTTTTAAGGTTAATAAAACTGAAGAAAATTTATTGCCCTAGTTTAATGAAATTTTGCGCTAGTACCAGACACTAAGGTATCTTTATGACAATTTCATAAAAGCGCATAATGCTATTACAGCAATAAAAACGTAATGCAAAACTAGTCCTTATTGCAATTAGACGTTACACTTTATGGACTTTTTACCAAACAGGAGCTCTACATGCTGCAATATCAACCCGAACATACTGTCTTAAAAGATAAAATTATCCTAGTCACTGGCGCTGGTGATGGTATAGGCAAAGAAGCGGCTCTGACTTATGCTAGCTATGGTGCAACATTAATCTTAGTTGGTCGTACTTTATCAAAACTTGAAGATGTTCAAACACAAATTATTGCTTCAGGTGGCCAACATCCTCTGCTTTATCCTTTAGATTTACTTACAGCAACCGAAAATGATTACCAATTATTAGCAGATACAATTGCAAGACGTTTTCCTCATCTTGATGGCGTCTTACAAAATGCAGGTTTATTAGGCGTCGTTGAGCCAATAATTAACCAACCAAGTGCACTGTGGCATGATGTAATGCAAGTTAACGTTAATGCGACATTTATGCTAACTAAAGCATTATTGCCTTTAATGTTAAAAGCACCTCATTCAAGTTTAGTATTAACAACATCAAGTGTCGGTCGCCAAGGTCGTTATGGTTGGGGTGCTTATTCTGTCTCTAAATTTGCGACAGAAGGTTTTATGCAAATATTAAATGAGGAATACAACGATACAACAGTACGTGTAAACTGTATTAATCCAGGCGGTACTCGTACAGGTATGCGTGCAAGTGCTTTCCCTGAAGAAGATGCATTAAAACTGAGAACACCAAAAGATCTCATGCCTTTATATCTTTATGTAATGAGCGATGATAGCTTAGATGTGAAAGGACAGTCTCTAGATGCACAACCTGATAGATTAGCAGGTCCTGCCGCATAATTTATTTTATCTTAATTGCACAACATTCATTCTATTATTTATCTGTAATAAAAAATGTTGTGCAACACTTATTTTAAAGAGAAATTAAAAAAGGTGCATTATTAACCATCTATTTATTCTTTTTACTTTATTCGATTATCTTTTTTTAATTATTAAAACAAGAAGTTTATCATATTAAAATAGGCTCACTTAAAACACCCGCATCAAATATTTTACTTGTTTCAAGTATTAATTTAATGTAAGCGTCTTTATCGTCAAACATATTACTTTGTATTTGTTCATGATAAATTTTCGCCATATTCATTATATGTGAATGGTAAGCGTTATAGTAAGTTCTTCTATCATTTACATCTCGCGAAGATAAATATTGATAAATAATATTATTTATTTGTTTTGCTTCTTTCACTAATTTGTTATTATTAAATTTTATTTTATCAAGGCTAATAATAAAATCTTCTGTTCGTGTATTTTCTTCATTAATCCAATTGAGTTTATTTTCATTTAGTTCATCTTGTAATAACTCTATGTTCGAATGGAAGTGTATTCCCTCGGGATTTTTCAATAACAACTTACCAAAGGAAACTTGTGAATAACATTTAGTCAGTACATTGGCAACAGCCTTGTCTTTCCTATCATCAAGATAAGTATTGATTGTCTCACCGATAGGTACATTACAATGAAATACGTTATTATCAATAAACATCGCATCTGAACTATTAATGGCGCCACTAATTAACTGACCATTTACCCAAACTGATTGAGTATTGAGATAAAAGTTATTAGGATCTTCTTTGGCAGTTAATACCGAAGTAAAACTATAATAAATAGCTCTAGAAGGATTAATTATTCCACCTTGATTTCCAGGATAAACCATAAAAATTTTCTTTTTGCCATTTATATCAACTAATACATGTTTTCCATCTTCTAATTTTATTTTTTCAATCTCACCTTCATTAATCTTAAAATGAGTATTATCAATATAAAACTCTAATGGTGTATTATTGTTATTACTAATATAAAATAGACCTGTTTGTGCTGTCGGGCTAATTGTTCTATCACAACCCACAGCAAAAAAATTAGTACAAAAAATGATAGTTAAATAAAAATACCGATACATATTATTGAGTATACCTTATCGTAAAATATACAAATAAATGTCAATTGATAAAAATAGCTTACCATCTAATTAGTATTAATATAATAGTTTTATTTATAATAAAAAGAAAGTCATCAAAAAAAGAAGTCTCCTTAGCGTATAAGAAGACTTCTTTATTAACCAAAAATTTTATAATACTTAAAATGAAAGAATAAATTATTTTTTATTCATTCCAGCTGATTGACGACGGCTTGAAGCTCTTTTCGCTGGCGATGTTGACGAACGAGCAGAAATTTTTGTATGACGTTTCACAGCACGACGAATTTGATTCGCCTTAATGCGTCTTTGATCTTTTTCTACTGCAACTTTCGTTACTGTTTCATCATTCAGTTCAACCAGTTGGCGTAAATAGTTGATTTGATCAAGACCTAACTCAACCCAACCACCTCGTGGTAATCCTTTAGGTAAATCTATATCACCATAACGAACACGAATAAGGCGACTGACTTGAACGCCTACGGCTTCCCACATACGACGCACTTCGCGGTTACGACCTTCAGTCAAAGAAACATTATACCACTGGTTAATCCCTTCACCGCCACGATATGAAATAGAACGGAAAGAGGCCATACCATCTTCTAACTGAACGCCACGAGTTAATTGGCGCACTTTCGCATCATCAATTTCACCAAATACACGCACCGCATATTCGCGTTCGACTTCACGGCTAGGATGCATTAGACGGTTTGCCAACTCACCGTCGGTTGTGAATAAGAGCAAACCACTGGTATTGACATCAAGACGGCCAACAGCAATCCAGCGAGCATGGTTAAGACGAGGTAAGCGTTGAAAAACGGTAGGACGACCTTGGGGATCACTACGAGTACATAATTCGCCTTCAGGCTTATAGTAAGCCAACACTCGGCAAACATCTTTTTGTGCTTCTCTAATATTTAAAATACGACCATCTAAGCGGATCTTTGCTGTTGATGTCACATCAATGCGATCGCCTAACTTCGCTTTTGTGCCATCAATACTAATTCGTCCTTCTTGAAGATAACCTTCAATTTCACGGCGAGAACCATGACCAGAACGAGCTAATATTTTTTGTAATTTTTCAGTACGTTGCGATTTATCGCTCATGAACAACCTCATGTGTCGCCTTCACAGGCGTCATAAAAATAGAATTAATTTTCTAAATCAACTTGATAGGAAATAGCCTGTGTTTATTAAATCGTTAACAAACATAGGCGTATTGATTCAATAGAAAACGATATCGATATGTTGTTAATTCAATATCGTTAGCAATTTATTAGATAAAATAGACACTTTATATTGGCGAATTCGCTAAAAGTGTACGATAACCCTTATCATTAAGTGCAAATCTAACACAAGCAAGAAAGCCCTTCACCTGTTATCTCATTCTAAATTTTTCACTATCAAAAATAGTGTTTATTAATAATCACTTACTGAAAAGGAGTGATATCTCCCATACCTTCACGAATAATCACTGGTGTATCTTCTGTAAAATCAACCACAGTTGTTAATTTTTGTCCTAAATAACCACCATGGATAACTAAATCAACCTGCTTGCCCAATAAATCATTAATTTCTTCAGGATCAGATTCAGCAAAATCATTACCTGGTAATATCAAGCTTGTTGACATCAACGGCTCATCAATATTTTCTAATAATGCAAGCGCAATGGGATTAGAAGGCACTCGTAAACCTATTGTTTTACGCTTTTCATTCATTAAACGCTTAGGTACATCTTTCGTTGCTTTTAGAATAAAGGTGTAGTTTCCTGGCGTGTTGTTTTTGATTAAACGAAAAACCACATTATCAACATGTGCATAGGTAGCAATTTCTGATAAATCACGGCACATTAATGTAAAGTTATGATTTTTGTCTATTTGACGAATACGACAAATTCGCGTCATTGCATCTTTGTTATCTAAACAACAACCGATAGCATAACCAGAATCTGTTGGATAAATCACCACTCCGCCTTTCCGTAAAATATCAGCACTTTGTTCAATTAAACGAGCCTGCGGATTATCTGGGTGAATATAAAAAAATTGGCTCATACATCCCTCAACGACTTTTGCTATTAATCCTGCCATAGTGTCCAAACGGGTTCGACACCACCAGGTAACCATAAATTACGACCTAACTCTATCCACGAGCAAGGACGATGAAAATCAGAACCTAACGAGGCTTTGAGTTCAAAAGATTGAGCTAAAGCTGCGTGCTGCTCCCGTTCTTGTGGTGGTTGTTGACATTGTGCCACTTCCATTGCATCGCCACCTTGTTGTTTAAAATAAAGCGTCACTCGCTTTAACCATTTAGAGGATAGACCATATCGACCAGGATGTGCGAATACTGCAACCCCCCCTGCCTCATGAATTGCAGTGACAGCGTCACTGATTGAACACCACTGTGAGGGTACATAGCCTGTTTTGCCTTTTGCTAAATAGCGTTTGAACACTTTATTGACTGATGCTACATGGCCCGCATTTACCAAAAATCGAGCAAAATGGCCACGAGTAACTTGTCCTCCTTGAGCTAACGCTTTTGCCCCTTCCCAAGCGCCTTCTATACCTGCTTTGGCTAAACGTTCACCAATCATTATTGCGCGTGCTTCACGGCGTAAGCTTTGAGTATTAAGTAACGCTTTTATTGCAGGATGTTCAATATCAATATTTAATCCCACAATATGTATTTCTATATTCTCCCACAAAGTCGATATTTCGACACCTGGTATCAACGTAAGAGGTAATTTTTTTCGTTGATATAACGAGTTGCAGGTGCAATTGCGGCGGTTGTATCGTGATCGGTAATCGCTAGAACGTTGATTTGTCGCTCTATCGCTCTATCAATCAGTTCTTCTGGTGAAAGTTCGCCATCTGATGCTGTAGTGTGGCTGTGTAAATCATAAATCACCCGTAAATCAGAGAGCGTATCAGTCATTTGTTTACCTTGTTCGAATTACCACGATAATAATTTTTTAAGAGTATGCCATAAAGTACTTGACGAACCCAATCCAATCCAGTTTACTAGTACACAACACGAGCTAGTTCGATATCTATTTATCTATTGTTGCTGTAAGGAGATTTTATGAATACCAATCAACATGTTATCGCTTTTTGGTGGCGTACATCTATGTTATGGGTGGTTTGATTTCCTGCTTAGCGTCAGTGATATCAAAAGCCCGCACATGCGGGTTTTTTTTACGCTAAAAACATCAACTAAAGAAAATAGAGAGCAAAAAATAATGAATACAACACTCGCATTTCCATTCAAGGTCAACGAAAAAGCATTACCTTATTGCAGTGAGCCTGCTTTACTTTTCAATACGTTATGTGCAGAACGTGGTAATACATTGCTACTAGAATCCGCTCAAATCGATACTAAAGCTAATTTACAAAGTTTACTAATTGTAGACAGCGCATTACGTATAAGTGCTGTTAAAAATCAAGTTACTATTGATGCATTAAGTATTAATGGACAAGCTTTATTACCCAGACTAAAAATCGCATTAAAAGAAAAAGCAATACTCAATTTTGACACGCCTTCACAGTGTGTGTTTACTTTTTCAGCACCAAATCAAGATATAGATGAAGAAAGTAAATTAAAATCAGCCAGTGTATTTGATGTTTTGCGTTTCTTCTTAGGTAATTCAGCAGAAAAAGAGCGTGATGCTCTCTTTTTAGGTGGTTTATTTGCTTACGATTTAGTTAGCGGTTTTGAGCCTATTCCTGAGCTTGAAAGTGATTTTTCTTGTCCAGATTACTGTTTTTATCTCGCTGAGCAATTAATTAAGATCGACCATCAAAATCATCATAGCCAACTTATTACTCTTAGATTAACGGATGATAAATCAGAGTGTGACCGCCTGATTTCGCGTCAAAATCAGTTAATTGAAGTGGCAAAATCACCATTAAAACAACCTGTGCGCTGTACACTTAGTGAGCAAGAGCGCACCATAAAAGGCAATATGGATGATAAAGGATATGGTGATATTGTTGATGCAATGAAAACATATATTCGTCGTGGTGATATATTTCAAGTCGTACCATCACGTCGTTTTCAAGTTGCATGCCCTTCTCCTTTATCCGCTTATCAAGTATTAAAAGCGAAAAATCCAAGCCCGTATCTTTTTTATATGCAAGATACTCAATTTACTGTATTTGGTGCATCTCCTGAAAGCGCATTGAAATATCAAGCTGATAACCGCCAAATTGAAATTTATCCTATCGCAGGTACACGTCCTAGAGGTCGTCATGCTGATGGCTCTATTGATAATGATCTTGATAGTCGTATTGAGCTTGAAATGCGTACTGATACCAAAGAGCTTTCAGAACATATCATGCTAGTAGACTTAGCGCGTAATGATTTAGCGCGGATTTGTCAGGCTGGCAGTCGATATGTTGCTGAATTAACAAAAGTCGATCGCTATGCATTCGTCATGCATTTAGTTTCTCGTGTTATCGGTAAACTTCGTCATGACTTCGATATATTTCATGCTTATCAAGCTTGCATGAATATGGGCACATTATCAGGTGCACCAAAAGTCAGTGCGATGCAACTGATTGCACGTTATGAGAGAAAGAAACGTGGTAGCTATGGTGGAGCAATAGGTTATTTTACAGGTGCTGGTGACTTTGATACTTGCATTGTTATTCGCTCTGCCTATGTCGAAAATCAAATAGCAACTATTCAAGTCGGAGCTGGCATTGTGCTGGATTCAGATCCGAAAATGGAAGCAGAAGAAACTCGCAACAAATCACAAGCTGTTATTAATGCCATTTTGCAGGCACATGAAAGTACTCAAACGCAGGAGGCTTATTAATGGCGACTATCTTACTGCTCGATAATATTGACTCATTCACTTATAACTTAGTTGATCAATTACGCACACTAGGACATGACGTCATTATTTATCGTAATACTGTTACAGCAGAGTTGATCGAGCAAAAATTACAGGAATTAACAAACCCAATATTACTATTATCGCCAGGTCCTGGCGCCCCTTCTAAAGCGGGTTGCATGCCAGAATTACTTAAGCGTGTATTAGGTCAATACCCCATTATTGGAATTTGTTTAGGACACCAAGCCATTATTGAAGCTTATGGCGGAAAAGTCTCAGGTTGTGGTGAGATTTTGCATGGTAAAGCAACGTCAGCACAGCATGACAATCAAGCGATGTTCACGTATTTACCTAATCCATTACCTGTTGCGCGATATCATTCCTTATCAGGAGAGCATATCCCTGATGAGCTCATTATTAATGCGTGGTGTGATGACACTGTGATGGCAGTGCGCCATCATCAACATAAAACCTGTGGTTTTCAGTTTCACCCTGAATCAATTTTAACCACAAAAGGTGCACAACTTTTAGCACAAACAATCGCATGGTCACTAGCTCCTAAAGGAGACGCATAAAATGGATATTATTTTTAATAAGTTATTTAGCTCACAACATTTAACATTAGAAGAGAGCAAAACTTTATTTAGCGCCATTATCCGTGGTGAATTAACTGAATCTCAACTTGCTGCTGTATTAGTTTGTATGAAAATGCGCGGCGAAGAACCGCAAGAAATTGCAGGCGCAGCGAGGGCATTACTTGAAGATGCCTTGCCTTTTCCACGTCCTGATTATACTTTTTGCGATATCGTAGGTACTGGTGGTGATGGGGCGAATAGTATCAATATTTCAACAGCAAGTGCATTTGTTGCTGCTGAAATTGGTATAAAAGTAGCAAAACATGGCAATCGCAGTGTATCAAGTCGCTCAGGCTCTTCTGATTTATTAGCGGCTTTCGGAATTCCTTTAGACAATAGTGCTGATACCGCGCGCCAATTACTTGATGAAGTCGGACTATGTTTTTTATTTGCCCCCTTTTATCACAGTGGATTTCGTTTCGCAGCCCCTGTTCGTCAGCAATTAAAAACACGTACGCTATTTAATGTATTAGGCCCTTTAATTAATCCTGCTCGTCCACCATTGGCATTAATTGGTGTTTATAGTCCAGAACTATTAACCCCCATTGCAAATACATTAAAAGTATTAGGTTATGAGCGCGCAGCTGTTGTTCATAGTGGCGGAATGGATGAAGTTTCTTTACATGCACCCACTCACGTTGCCGAATTACATAATGGTGAAATTACAAACTATGAATTAACACCGAGTGATTTTGGACTTCGCCCTTGTGCTTTAAGAGATTTAGAAGGTGGTACTCCTGAGGTTAATCGCCAATTACTTTCAGATTTACTGCAAGGACAAGGTAAACGCGCTCATACAGAGTCTGTCGCAGCGAATGTCGCCTTATTAATGCGCCTACATGGACAAGAAGATCTTAAAGCGAATACTGAAGTAGCAATGCATACTATTTATAGTGGCAAAGCAATTAATCGTGTAAACGCACTAGCGACAAGAGGATAAAAAATGACTGTATTAAACGCTATTGTGAAAGATAAAGCGGATAACCTTGTTGAGCGTAAAACTATTCAACCTTTATCAGAATTTCAAGACAAAATAACGCCGTCTACACGTTCATTTTATGAAGCATTAACGCAACCTAACACGGTATTTATTTTAGAATGTAAAAAAGCATCGCCATCTAAAGGATTAATTCGTACTGATTTTGATCCTGTAAAAATAGCAAAAACTTATCAACCTTATGCGGCTGCTATTTCGGTGTTAACCGATGAAAAATATTTCCAAGGTAGCTTTGATTATCTACGCCAAGTTAGCGATGCCGTTCATCAACCTGTGTTATGCAAAGATTTTATTATTGATGAATACCAAATTTACCTTGCTCGCTTTTATCAGGCTGACGCGATTTTATTAATGCTTTCTGTATTAACTGATGATGAATATCGTGCACTTTCAACAGTTGCTCATCAATTAGATATGGGTGTATTAACCGAGGTTAGTACAGAGGAAGAACGCCAACGAGCAATAAAATTAAACGCCAAAGTAATCGGAATTAACAATCGAGATTTGCGTGATCTTTCTATTGATTTAACACGGACTCAGCAACTTAGCCAAGGATTGCCTCAAGGTACTATTATTATTAGTGAGTCTGGTATTCATACCCATCAACAAGTTAAAACACTAAGTCAATATGCGAATGGTTTTTTAGTCGGTAGCGCGTTAATGTCGCAAGAGAATATTGACCAAGCAGTGAGAGCGCTCATTCTGGGAAAGTATAAAGTGTGTGGCTTAACCCGCACACAAGATATTCAAGCTGTATATAACGCTGGTGCTTATTATGCAGGACTAATATTTGCAGAAAAATCACCTCGTAAAGTGACATTATCGCAAGCTCAAGAACTTGTGAAACAAGCCCCTTTAGCTTTTGTTGGTGTTTTTCAAAACCAACCTATTGAGCTTATTTGTAAATATGCCAAAGCACTTAATTTATCAGCGGTACAACTTCATGGTGATGAAGATAGCCCATTTATTGCGCAATTAGGCCAGCAATTACCCGCAGATTGTGAAATTTGGCAAGCCGTTAACATGGCAAAAAAAACTGAATTTACTGTATTACCACAAGTGAACAAATACATTCTTGATAATGGGGCTGGTGGGACAGGAAAAACATTTAATTGGCACAATATCCCTAAGCAATTACGTGATAACGCATTACTTGCAGGGGGTCTTAATAGTGAAAACTGTTTAGATGCAGAGAAAACAGGTTGTCTTGGATTAGATTTTAACTCAGGTGTTGAGTCAGCTCCCGGTATAAAAGATGAACAACGGTTGCTAAATGTGTTCAAGCAATTGCATCACTATCGCATTCCACAATATTAAATCCACACAATTACAATGAAAAAATTTAAAAATAGGATGGCAACACAATGAGAAAACTTAACCCTTATTTTGGTGAATTTGGTGGACAATATGTCCCAGAAATTTTAATTCCAGCGCTGGATCAACTCGAACAAGCATTTATCGATACACAAAATAGCCCGTCATTTCAGCAGGAATTTCAAGATTTACTTAAAAATTATGCTGGTAGACCAACAGCATTAACCCTTTGCCGTAATTTAACTGAAGGCACCCGTACTCGCCTATATTTAAAGCGTGAAGATTTATTGCATGGTGGAGCTCATAAAACGAACCAAGTGTTAGGACAAGCACTTTTAGCAAAGCGTATGGGTAAAACAGAAATTATTGCAGAAACAGGTGCAGGTCAACATGGTGTAGCAACCGCCCTTGCTTGCGCATTATTAAATATGAAATGTCGTATTTATATGGGTGCTAAAGATGTTGAACGCCAATCGCCTAATGTTTTTCGTATGCGCTTAATGGGCGCTGAAGTTATTCCTGTGCACAGTGGCTCTTCAACACTTAAGGATGCCTGTAATGAGGCTTTGCGTGACTGGTCTGGTAGCTATGAAAATGCACACTACTTATTAGGAACAGCAGCTGGTCCTCACCCTTACCCAACTATTGTGCGTGAATTCCAACGCATGATTGGCGATGAAGCCAAATCTCAAATTCTTGAGCGTGAAGGTCGATTACCTGATGCAGTAATTGCTTGTATTGGTGGGGGTTCTAACGCTATTGGCTTATTTACTGCATTTATTCCTGAAACGTCTGTGCAACTTATTGGTGTAGAACCCGCAGGTAAAGGTATTGAAACAGGTGAACATGGTGCGCCACTTAAACACGGTAAATTGGGGATCTATTTCGGTATGAAATCGCCAATTATGCAAACAGATGAAGGTCAGATTGAAGAATCTTATTCTATTTCTGCAGGTTTAGATTTCCCATCAGTGGGTCCTCAACATGCGCATTTAAATAGCATTGGTCGAGCTGATTATGTTTCTGTTACTGATGATGAAGCTATTGAAGCCTTTAAAGCACTTTCTCGCAGAGAAGGGATTATTCCTGCATTAGAATCCTCTCATGCTCTTGCTTACGCATTAAAATTAATTGCACAAAATCCTGACAAAGAACAGCTATTAGTGGTGAATCTATCAGGACGGGGTGATAAAGACATTTTTACTGTTAATGATATTTTAGCAGCACGAGGAGAAATCTAATGAATCGCTATCAATTATGCTTTGAGGCGTTAGCTGAAAAAAATGAAGGCGCTTTTGTTCCTTTTATTACCTTAGGTGATCCCTCACCTCAATTATCATTACAAATTATTGATGCATTAATTGAAGGTGGTGCTGATGCGCTTGAAATAGGTATTCCCTTTTCAGATCCTTTAGCTGATGGTCCAACTATTCAAGGTGCAAATTTACGAGCATTGCATGCCAATGTTACACCGACAGAATGCTTCTCTTTATTAAGCCAAGTTCGTCAAAAACACCCTAATATTCCTATTGGGCTATTAGTCTATGCAAATTTAGTGTTTAGCAATGGCATCGATAATTTTTATCATAAATGCCAACAAGCAGGTGTTGATTCTGTTCTTATTGGTGATGTGCCTTTACGTGAGTCAAAAGTATTTCGTGATGCGGCACAAAAAGAACGAATTGCACCTATTTTTATCTGTCCTCCTAATGCTGATGATGCGTTATTAAACGAGCTAGCAACTTCAGGAAAAGCCTATACTTATCTCTTATCAAGAGCAGGTGTAACTGGCACTGATAAGCGTGCTGAACATTCATTGTCTCATTTAACAAAAAAATTAAAAGACGCCAAAGCGCCACCTGCATTACAAGGTTTTGGCATTTCAGAACCAGCACAAGTGAAAGAAGCATTAGATAATGGTGCTGCAGGTGCTATTTCAGGATCTGCCGTGGTACAAATTATTGAAAAAAATCTCCACCAGCCTAATGTAATGCTTAATAAGCTCACTGAATTTGTTAAAGCGATGAAAAAAGCAACACAATCGCAATAATTTTATTGTGATACCCTACTCTGATCCGCTTTAGGCATGTATTTAATTCATATTCCTAAGCGGATTATTCTTAATTATTTCTGCTGATTACCTCAAATTAAAGCTATATATATTGCGAGAAGTCCTGAATTTAAAGCATTGTGAGTCTTTCTAAATATTTTTCACTTCAAATTATCTTGACGCAAAAATTTGGCAATTTTTAATTTTTTGCTCATAATTCATTAAGAGCTTTATATTTTCTTTTCATAAATACCCAACCAATAATGTGATTATAAGGAGTTCGATGATGAAACTATGGGCAAAAATTTCTGCTGTATTTGCAGCACTACTCATGGTGTTTACAATAGCTGCATGTTCACCAACACCAAAAACAGAAGGTACTGGTGGTTATTTTGATGACTCAGTTATCACTACTAAGGTTAAAACAGCTCTATTAGGTGAGAAAAATCTGAACTCAACACAAATTAGCGTTGAAACATTCAAAGGAAAAGTACAATTAAGTGGTTTCGTTTCATCAGAAGCTGATGCTAATCGCGCTATTGATACAACTCGTAACGTGAAAGGTGTTAAAGGTGTTATCAACTCAATGAGTATTCGTTAATCATACTCTATAAAAAGTTTCTTTTGAGTAAAAAAGCCACTTTAGTGGCTTTTTTTTAGCCTAATTTTCATCAACTGACCCGTCCTAAATAAGGTTGACACTTTTCCAACTTAAAATTGGAGAGTGTAATGAAACCAACAAGTAAACGAACTCAACGTGATTATTCCCTAGCCTTTAATTGGCAGTCGTTGACCAAGTAGAAAAAGGCGAATTCACCTATAAACAAGCTCAATATCAATACGGCATACAAGGTCGTTCTACCATTTTGGTTTGGCTTCATAAGCATGGTAGATTAGATTGGTCGAAAGATACGCCCAACACTCTTTATAAAGGTGCGGCTATGATCCAATCTTCTGAGCAACAAACACCTGAATAACGCATTAAAGCCCTCGAAAAAGAATTTGAAGAAGCTCAGCTTAAAGCCGATTGGCAGAACGGGTCAATGGAATATTAAAAATGGAGTATTTACTAGTCAAGCCAAGTAATTTGGAGCAGGCAAGAAAGTTATTTGAAGAATCAATACAGTTGTATAATGAATGGCGACCGTATTTATCATTAAATTATAAAACGCCCAATGAGGTTCATCGGGCATTTTATACCTGAAAAGTTGTCAACCTATATCAGGACTAGTCAATTTTTTGCAGGTTGGTATGTTAATTTCCTTCGCTATAAATAAGAGGTTTATTCTTAGTCTCAATACCTGCCATATAAGCTCTTAGCACAGTAATATAGAAATAAACTGTTGACCTTTCTGTAAAGTAAAGATAATCCCTTTTTATACGCTCTCCCAAAAATTGGGCTTAGTTAGTCTGATTTAAAGTGGGTAGGGTTTGATTTTCTGGATACAAAGTTAAAGTACAGGTCTAAACATTGCAGCATCATAATTCCATTTCCAGTAATTTTTAGAAAATAATGAGTAAGGGTTTGATTTTCTAATCTGAAATTCATAATTTTCGGCAAAGGTCTTACTCATATATGCAAAACCGTCGCCTCCTCGTATTCCTGCCGCCTCATATAAAATCTTGTTTAGACTATTTACCTCAAAATTTCCTGTGACAGTACCTACATAAGATTTGACAGGAAGCTTCGTCAGGTTAGCTAATTTTTGGCCGAATGATTGACTATTACCATTTCCAGAAAAACACATAATGGTTCTAATATTTTCATAGCGATCTAAGATTTTTCTTTGTTTTATAATGGAAAATAACTCCTCCGCATCTAGATTAGCGCCAAAAGAACGAGCGAGTAGCCCTGTACCATTTTTTTGTAGTGAACCATGAGCAACAATATTAAGCCTTCTCCCAAATTTATAATTATCTTCAAAAAAATAAATATCCTTACCCATAGAATCAAGTTCTTTCATTGTACCACTTAACATCATAGAGCTTGTTGTGTTGGAGCTACTCAATATTTTTGCTCCTCCCATACCCATACTTATTCCCAAACCGGCCAAGCCCATACCCATGGATATCCAACCCAGCACAGAGGAAGCTGCCGGATCGCTACTTTCCGCTGCACCGCTCGCGATCGCTGTCACATCTGATACAATACCTAGCCCTCCTACCACTAATGAGGTAACTGATGCTGAAGCCAGTGCCCCGGATATAGCGCCCATTGTTGAGATGGATGCTCCTGTTGTTATGGTTACTGTTAGTGCTGTAGCAATTGTCGAGGCAACCAAAGACAATCCCGCGGTAAAAGCAGCAGCAAAAAGACCCGCGACACCGAGCCCTATTCCCACTTTACTGCCTGTGCTCATGTGACCTGAGGGATCAGTCAAATTAATAGGATCCCCCGCGCAATAGGCATAAGGATTAATGCCACCTTCATTGAACGGACTCATACTATCTGGACAGTTAAAACGCATCAGAACTGGATTATAGGCCCGATAACCGTTTCCCAAGTGGTAACTACCACTTACAGGATCAGACCGCTCACCGTTAAAACCTGGCAGTAAATCGATCGGATTTCCGCTGCCATAAGGCGACCAGCTATGTAGCTGCTCTCCACCGATATTATCATTTGATAATAATAAGCTGTTGTTATGATCAGTTCCCGTAAGGGTTAGCTTATGACCATCGCTAACCCCCAGACAAAGAGAACCCTGTTTAATCAAACGTATATCCTGCTTGTTTTTAGAAAGCACTTCATTTACCAGATCATTTCCTCGATAGTACAGTGCCCTCACATCACTTTGACTAACATTCTGAGTCGCCAACCGGTTAACTGCATCATACTGATAGCTGCCTCCATTAATGTTTTCTCCGCTGACTTCGATCAATCTTCCTCGTACATCATAAATCAGTGTTCTGCCCGCCTCATCCAGAGTCATCCGACCGTTTGCATCATATGTCAGATTAATCGTCGGTGGGTACTTGCCATGTGTATGCGTTACCATCGATAACTGTGTTGGATCATCTGTATTCAGATAATGATATGTAGCTGTATCGGTGCTGCCATCGATTAAGGTGGTCGTGACAGACGTCAAATTATTTATCGCATCATGCTGATATAGCTGGCTTGTCAGTGGATTACCGTAAGCATCCAGCGTTGGCAATCTGCCACTCACACGATAACTAACCAAACGGTTACGGCAGTCATAATTATATTGTTCATCTTTCAATTTCATATTATTTTGCTGAGTCAGGCGACGACCAAGCAGGCCGTTTTTTAGCCAACTTAATTCTGTTGTCAGCGTTTTCCCACTGCTGTCAGTGAGGGTTCGTGTAGTTTCTCGGCTGAAATCATCATACGCAAACGAGGTGGTTAAGCTCGCACCACCAACCGTCTCCGTCACTGTTTGACTCGACAAGCGATGCAGGAGATCGTAGCTCAACTCAACATCAAGAGCACTGTCCGATATCTCGACGATTTGTCCTTGCTCATTACGTTTATAACACGTCTGCGCCCCTGTAATATCCGTGTAGCTAAGAGGAGTTCCGCTCAATGTGCTGATATGATCTGCCTGATGGTGGCTCCCCTGCCGAATAAACTGCTCTCGGATCAATTGACCTGACGGTGACCTGATGCAAACATATTCGGTATCACCCTCACGGGCTTTTAATAGAGCACCAGTCAAATTATCGTATTCATAAATTTGAGTCACCTCTTCGGCACTAATACTGCGAGGGACATTATCCAGCTCAAGGATATACGTATACGTCAGTGACTCTCCCGATGGTAAGGTTTTTTTAGCAGGCACGGGAGATGCACCGTCATAATAATAGCTTGTCACTCGCCCGCCGACCGTTTCCTTCGTGACTCGGTTCAGACTGTCATATATCCGAAGACCCATTGTCTGAATCTGAAGATTTCCATCATCATCTGGACTAGTTACCTGAATACAGGTGACTTGACTGTCGCTTAAATGGGGGGCATATTCACGAGTTACTATAGTTCCGTCAGCCAGCGTACGAGATATCTCCCTATTAAACTCGTCATAGCTGTATGTGGTTAAATTTCCATCCGTATCTTCTTCTTGCCGTAATCGATTAAGCCCGTCATATATATAGCATTTTTTACTCTGTTCAGCTCCAGATACATCTTTCATCACTTCCTGTACTGGCAACCCAGTAATTTTATCTAGCTGAGTATTCACAGAACCACTTTTCATTAGAGTTATTCCTTCCCCACCTTGTGAGAAGGAATGTGTTAACCTTCGAACTGGATCTGTTTGTGTCAGTTCATAAAGATTATTCGAAAATGCCATTTCCGACTGATTACCCCAATTATCATAACTAACTCTGCTACTGATAATAAAATTACTGACAGAACCGGGCTCTGCAGTGATCCAGTCCTGCCCTGTACTAGCCCGCGACTGACCTAAAGAATCATACTGTGTTGACACAATATCAAACCATTGATGTGTATGATCAACATCAAATTGTTGCTGACGAATCTGACGCCCAGCCCCGTCAAAATAAATTCTTATCTGATTACCAAGGGCATCTCGCATTGTGGTAACAGGGCCTGTATTTTTGATCGCATATTCCCATATCGCTGTATTTTCATAATCTGTGCCTGAATTCAGTGTTTGGGTCAGTATTCTTCCCAGTACATCATAGGTATAGTCTGTTATTACTCCCTGAGGTGAAATTTCAGTACGTAAAAGTCCGTTATAAATAGACTGGCGGCGCGCTATCGATGACTGAAGTCCGTCATGTCCGGTAAAGATGACAGACTGTTCCATCAGGCCGTCACTGATCACAGTGTCAAAATCCTGTCTGCTGGTAAAAGAAACCCCCTTTTCGTAACGGGTATCAATAAATGCGATGATACGACCATACTCCGCATGCTCAGTATTTGTCTGATACTGGGTAGTGCGCACTGACAATAAGGTACTTCCGCTGAAGGTTGATTCAGTATCCTGCACTACACATAAGGTATTTCCTAGAGATTTATAGGTATAAACGGTCATATTAACCGGAGTATCACTGTAATCACTGGTACGAGGAGTGATTTTAACTGATTTTAGGAAACGGGCGAAACCATTCGGTTCGAGAGGGCAATTTTCCTCACCTTCCGCTGAATAAAATTCATATGTTGTGAGAGTACCATCAGGCGCTTTAATACTGATCGGGTTACCGTGCTCATCAAACTCGGTCTCCGTAATTTCCTGACGGGATTGCTCTGTCGCAGGCAACGAAGTATCCGTCAGAGTGACAATTTTCTTTTTGGGTAGCTGAAATTGAGCTGGCTGGCTCTCAATAAAATCATAAGGAATGGCATAATATTCTGTGTCTTCACGGATAATACTGCTATGTTTTTGTGTTTGTTCCGATATTTGCAGATGATAATTATTGTATTGCCGTTCAGTGATTACAGTGATCCCTTCACTGCTGATGGTTTCAGTTGAACCATAAATGTAATCGGTTAACGTAGTGTAGATATAATCACTATCAGCATACCAGTCACCAAAGTTACCATTAAAACCGAGGAAATTTTGTTCTGTGTATGTAAAATACCGAATAGTTTCTGGCTGCCCCGCTCCCGGGTCACGGGTATGAGTTAAAACGACTGGCAAACGTTCATTGAAACCCGATGATTCGGGATATCGGAGTCCCTCAAGCTGATTATAGACAACGTTATCCGTCATTCCTGTCGGATACTTTACTTCGGTAAGTAACAGATCTGTCATCCCTTCCAGAAGCTCGTAACTGAAATACCACTTCATTATTTCACTATCTGAAATATGATGGGAAATACAGTCAAGTTGAGACTCATTCAACAATTCAAATTGTATACGACTTTCATCTCTTGTTTTTGGCCACAGTGTTACGGTAGGGAATACCCCGTAACTAATCTGACATAAGGTCACTAACTCATCTCTAATTTCTGATAGCCGAGATACTTGGCCGCTCCAGTCCCATAGCAGATACAACAGGCGTCCAGAGGGAGAACAGATGGTCGTAGTGACGAATGTCTCATTATCTTCAGTTTTTTCTAGCAACTCTATTTTGCCGTCTTTCCAAAAAATGGTATAACCATCTCCATCCCCGTAACTATTGGTAAAAGCGAAACGGAAATTTTTAAGTTTATGGTTACGCACCTCATCTGAGCCGGGACTAACTCTGTATTTTTCACCATTGCTTAACTCCAGCAAATTAGTTTATTATTGAACTGCGTCAAACTCAGTGAAAAACCAGTACCGAACCCACAATTAATTCTGCTTAGTGATGAATAACTCAGGGACAGAGATAACTCGGGACCAAGTCGATTATTGCCTATTAATGAAACAACAGGTAGATTAACCATAAACTGACCAGTTCGCGGATCAACATCTGTATTTATAGCACTAATGAAATTTGATGATTGTGATGTGAAATTTTCATTCATAATTAGCACCTATTGTCATATTGTTAAAGCAATATCATTACACTTATATTAAGTGTAGAAAAATTTCTCAATATCTCTAGATAAAAGAGTATTTATTAGTAATTTACATAGTTAAAATCAGTCGATTTAAAAATAGATCTCATTATTTAATAAATGGTATAAGCATTGTTAATTAATAATAGTTTTTTAAAATTTATTAAAACATTTACCTTCATGAAATATTAATTTAAGTTTACTACTATCACCATAAACATCAGTGAAAACTAGAATCATGTCATTAATACAAGGCCTAAAGTTACTCCAATTCAGTCAACTTAGTTTTATTGTTTTTTATTAAAAAAATATAACTGAAACATAGATAGCAACCTGATTTTTAATCTGTCAAATTTACCGAATTCAGATCCCTCATTTTTTCATTGAAATATTAAGTTTTAACAACCCAATTAAACACCCCTTATTATAATAAACATTCTGATATCAATGTATTTATAATGCCTCTTGCAGTATCCAGTTATCATCTGGATACTGGATTAAAAAATAGAGCGAATATAGATGCTATTCGAGATGAACATCACCTAATTTTTTATAGTCCGATTGATCTGAGAAAAAAATAATCTTAAATTTACCTTTATTACCATAATTATCAACTACTGAAAAAGTAACTGGGTTCGATTTACCTTCCCAATGATTTGAATAGACATTACGACCCGTAGGGGTACTGATTTTATAACCCACCAGCTCCACTTCATTAACCCCAATACTAGTATTCAATACTGGAATATTAACTTCAGTCCGGTATTGCCATACCGAATCAGCAAGATGAAAATATCCTTTTATAGTAGGAGCTACGGACAGTGGTCGGTGCCAAAAATAAGTATCATAATCAGGATTATTAACATTTTTCCCAAATCCTCCGACGGCAACAAATAACGCACTATATTCGTCACCATCACGTAACAAAATTCCAGGTTCTTTCTTATGCCGCCATGTTGCCATTCCTTTATTTTCAATAAGATCTTCTGAATGAATACCGAAATAAGATCTTTTTACTTCAGTAAATTTTAATTTATCACTTAACTTTGGCGTAATCCTAACGGTACTTCGATACAAAGATGCGCCATTTTCTTTAGTCCAATATTTAGAATCCGACTTATAATCATGCACAACAAAAGTTTGTTTCTTTACCGGACTCCAGGGACTTTGGATTAATTGTAATTTAGTAATATCAGAATAATCGATCTGTATCATTGCTTTAACATGAACAGATGACGGAGCTCTAAATGGGGAGCCATTTTCTCCTTTAGGACTATTTTTAGTATCAGTACCATCAGATGTAGTATTAAATGCACCCACATTCGGTATATCGATCTGAGCAGCTATATCAATGTTCTTCTCCGCCAATACATTATTTGCGGTTAAATAGAAAATAAAGTTTTGATTTGCTCTTAATTCTTTAGCATTTTCATCTCTAGTCAAAGAAGTACTGTAATTGAAAGCATAAGGAAACTCAGATGCGACAAGGGAAGAGTTCCAATGCTTAACAGATGAAGGGCTTCCATTATGAGAAATTTTTTCGCCCGTAGAGTAAGTTACTAGACTCAAAATCTTACTTATTTCGTCATCTGATATAGATATTTGTTCATTATTTTTATCTACGGCATTAACTTGAATGTGTAATTTAACCTGATTTTTCCCATTACCAAAAATCTCTGCACTTTTGGCATTTACACTGTCATAAAATGAAATTTTAAGCGTAGTAAGTTTCTTAAAATCTTTCCATTTGTCAAATTCACTCATGGGGATACCTCATTTCATATATTTACATTAAAAATTAAATGAATCACTATTTAATTACATATTAAAATAAACGTTAATAAAACAATGAAATTAAAAATTATCATTATTGGCATTACTAATCAATAACA
>NZ_LXEN01000156.1 GCF_001654855.1 Proteus myxofaciens ATCC 19692 | reverse complement strand
TGGAAATACAGGTATCTCTGAGGTTAAAATAGAGACAGAATCTGTTAATCCTAATGCTTTATTAAAAGTTGTTACTATTCTATCTCGATTTGTGGCAAAAAAATTGAACCAAATTCCTGAAGAACAGCTACCAAAATTTATTGAATTATCTGAAAAATATTAGTGGGTGAATGATACATTCATGAGTAGGAACGGAGAAAATTCTAATAAAAATTATGTAAATTATGTAAATTGTTCAAACTTATAATTTTCGGGAAGAATAAAATATAACCATAGCTACCTATTTTTCTAATTAACTTAATTCAGGATAAAACTCATGATATTCAAAAATAGCGATAACCCACTCTATTTTCTCGTACAGCTCATGATGCAATCCGTCTTGAGCACTCTAACAAATATTTTGAAACCTCAAAAGCATGGTCACAAGCAAATCGATTAGCTCATAATTATAATAATCAATTATGGAGTGAATATCGTTCTAATTTTTGTTTTATGCAAATTCAACGGGAAAAATATAAAACTGAACCTTATGAAGAAGATGCTTAAAAATAAAATAAGAACGTATTTCAATGTCTTATTTTTATTTTAAAAAAATTTTATTATAAGCTATATATCCAGCTGAATATCGTCTAAGAGACCTTTTATACCTTAAGATCTCTTAGCTCTAATAATTAAGAATAAAACAACCAAGATAATATGGCCATGAAGATGCAACCAATTTGAAAACCTAGAAAAGAGTACTTTATTTTTGTTCTTGCTTTTTTCTTTCGTTCTTTAATTTCTCTTTCTGTCAATATATGCTGTTTCCACCCAATATGCTTAATGACACTTTGTTTTAGGATGACAATAAACATACCTATTGAATGATATCCAATTGATAATTCACGTACTCTTATATCAGAACTTATTCCATTTTTCTAATGGATTAATATATCAACACTTTTTGTATAATAGATGATATATTCACCTATAAACAAGCTCAATATCAATATGGCATACAAGGTCGTTCTACCATTTTGGTTTGGCTTCATAAACATGGCAGATTAGATTGGTCGAAAGATACGTCCAACGCTCTTTATAAAGGTGCGGCTATGATCCAATCTTCTGAGCAACAAACACCTGAATAACGCATTAAAGCCCTCGAAAAAGAACTTGAAGAAGCTCAGCTTAAAGCCGAGTTATTGAAGAAAAAACGGTTGAAAGACTCACAATAACGACCACATGTCGCTTCATGAAAATTAGTCAGCAAGCCTATTACAAACGCCAAGATACGTCTGAAGAACGAAAAAAACAGACGCCATTATTATCGATGCTGTTAAAGGTGAACGCGTTTTTCAACCCAGATTGAGGGGACGCAAGTTGCATTTTATTTTAAAACAGAAACAATTCGTTATTGGCCAAGACTGACTATTTTCTTTATTGAAAGAACATCGGTTACTTGTCCCTACTAAACGCGCTTACCATCGAACAACATTAAGCCATCATCGTTTTCATCATCATCCAAACTTAATTAAATCCGGATTTATCCCTACATAACTTGAATAACTTTGGGTGGCGGATATTACCTATTTATCGACTCATGAAGGTGATACGTATTTAAGTTTAATCACCGATGCATATTCACGAAAAATCGTGGATTATCATTTAGATGACAATATGAAAACGAATGCAGTAAAGAAATTATTGTTTCAAGCCTTAAAAAAACGAAGTTCAGCAACCCCCTTAGTCCATCATTCAGATCGCGGTTTACAATATTGCTCAGCGGAATATCAGGGCTAGTCAAACTTTATTAAATTCTCTTTTATAGATTATTTTGTTAAGTGATCTACTCATTTGGTCGTTTTACTGTCTTGATCAATTTACAAAGAATTTCATAACATATAAAAATAACTAGTAAATAATAACCGTAATATACTGCCCATAAAAAAAGAAAAAAACATTAAATAAACTAATCAGTTTTAGTGTGAAAACAGAATACTATAAATGGCTTATATTAAGTAAGAAATAGAGACTGTACATTATTAATACAACATTCCTATCTTGTTAGAATAAATGTAACTATTATCAAAACAATAAAAGATATATTTTATATATACTTTTAAGTTAACTTAGCTATTACGCTTTCTTTAGCAAGATGAATCAAGTTTTTGTTATTTTTTATTTAAAATACAGACGATGATGCAATAAGATATATATTTAATGCATGTTTATTAAGTGAGTATGATTAAGATAAAATATAATGTGATATTTAATCGGTTTTTATTATTCTTTACTCTTATATTGAGAATATTTCTCTAACATAAATAAAGAGTATTTATATTTAAACAGTATTTTATAAGAAGAATATTGAAGATAAGTAAATAAAAAAGACGGAGATATACCCCGCCTTTTATCGATAAATATTTATATCTTTTTGTAAATAATTAGAAACGATAACCAACACCAAACATAAAGACAAATGGGTCTATACGTGTTTTAACATCAAAATCTTTATCAGCGACTGTGCTATTAAATCTCGCATGTGTTTCGATGTTCATCCACCATACAGACGCATTCAGCATCCAGTTTTTATTAAGGTTATAATCTAAACCTGCTTGTGCTGCCACACCCCATGAATCCTTAAGATCAAGACCATTTAAACCTAGTCCATCAACGGCTGGATTATTATTAAATTTTTCATCAAAAAACGTTGTAAAGTTAACACCAGCGCCTAGATAAGGACGTAATTTATCTTCTGCATGGCCAAAATAATATTGCGCCATTAATGTTGGTGGTAATTGTTTTACTTTAGCGATTTCACCAACGCCACTTAATGATACTTTATGCTCAAAAGGTGTGGCTGCCAATAACTCAACACCAATATTATCTGTAATCATATATCCAAAGGTTAAACCTAATTGGGTATTATTATTTACGGAAAAATGGTCACCACCTAAAATAGAGTCAGATCCTGAATTAGGGCGAACTGTTGCAGTACCAGCGCGGAATAAAAAGTCACCTGCTTGGTGTGCGAAAGAAATAGAAGGTGCAAGAGTTGCAGCTGCTAAAATAAGCGCAGAAAGTTTTTTCATTATTTAGTCCATTCCTGTAATAAGTAAATTTTCCGCTAAAATATAACCAGTAATAACTTATTATGATCTATGACAGATCACAACTTTGGAATTATTTATGCAGAATGTGTTATTTCTTTATTTATTATTTATGAAGTAGATTATTTATAATTGATCTATATCAAATTAGGCGTTAATACCATTTTTTCTTATAATTTAGTTTTAAAATTATGACAATCTTTTTGCTGTAGCGTCGTCGCATAAAGTGAAATAAATAAGGTTGCTTTTATGTTAAATTAATGTTTATTTTTTTACTTAGAAAGACATTCTTTTTATTGATGTCTGTATAAAAAGTAATATAAAAAAGTTTTAACAAATAGTCTTAGAGAAATTATCCCTTTTTTTATGCTTAAAAGGTACAATAGCGATAATTAATATCGTCTTTCTTATAGGAGCAGTTCCATGCCAACCGCGGCACGCACAATCTACCGTGACAGTTTAAACTTTTATAAAAATGAACGAGGTAGCATTGTTACCCTTTCTGCATTGCTTGCTGTTATTATGGCTGTCATTCACACATTAATTGGACCGAATACCCAAGAGTATCAACTGATGCTTGAGTTTATTTCTAATTTTAAAAGTGATGAACTCGCGTCACTCTCACCTGATGAATTAGAATCCATGACAGGCAGTCTTGTAGGTGTGGTCAAAAAAGTTTTGTTACTTTACGTTTTTGAATCATTACAACAAAGTATATTAGTGCTAACTCTACTCATGTTCGCTATGGCGCTTTCTGTTGGCCATAATGTGACATTAAAGCAAACATTCAGTGTAGCACTTCCTCATTTACCAAAAATGTTTCTGCTTGTTGTTATCTGCTCAATTCTTATCAGTATTGGCTTTATGGTAATGATAGTACCTGGGTTAATTTTGCTGATTGGCTTTGCGCTTGCACCTGTTGCTTTGGTTCGCCACCAAAAATTGGGTCATGCAATACGTTTGAGTTGGAAAATTGGGTTTAGTCAATCTGGTACACTAGTACCTGCACTAGGTATTTGGATTTTATTGCAGTTTGGGATTGGATTTATTAGTAATATTACAATGCAATTACCAGAAATTGCCCATAACTTCCTCTTTTATTTCTTAAAGAATTTAGTCTCGGCATGGATGATTATTTATCTTTTCCGTTTATTTATGATTGTTGAAGATAAATATTCTAATAAGTAAGACGATATAAAAACAGAAAGCCCGTGATACTAAGTTTCCCTACTGTTTCACGGGCCTTTTTATTTCAAAATTTTAGGCATAACAGACTCATTTCTCGATTTAATTTAATTATACCTGCTGTGTCTCTTTATACTTTTCTTGTATTTGTTGACGGCTTTGATACAACCTTATGACAAAATAGAGATCAGGCGCGATAATTAAGTCACCATCATTTAAAGACATTTTATTTTTCAATATCCAACGATTTAGCTCTGTTCTTCTACCTGCTAATACTAATTTGACACCTTTAATTCTCAACTCACGAATAAGCTCATCAATAACTGCAAATACACTCACATCATCATACGTAAAGCTCACAGCAGCATCGACAGCAAGCCAACTAGGCCGTTTAGGCGCATTATCTACCAACTACAATACGCGTTTTTTAAAATAACCTACATTAAAGTAAGTCAATGGCGAATTAAAACGGTACATCATTAATCCTTCAATAGGCTCAATACCGTTATCGTTATTCATTGAATGAACCATACCTTGTTCATCAACACCTAATAACTGATCACTTGGTCGAAAAACAATACGCAAAAATTGTAATAAACCCAGTAATACAGCAAAACCAATGCCCGTAATCAGTCCAGCTAATAGAACGGCTAATAATGTAAATGAAGCTAGCGTAAAAGCTTGACGATTCCTTTTACGATAAGACCAGATATGACGAAGACTTAATAATGACCAAGACGAAACAATAAGTACGACGCCCAAAGAGGATAAAGGAATATAAGCTAAGAATTCCGTCATAAATAACAGCACCAATAAAATAAAAAGTGCTGCGATAATAGAGACTAGTTGTGTCTTACCACCAACAGAATCATTTACTGCGGTGCGACTACTTGCGGCACTGACAGCAAAACCTTGAGAAAGAGCAGCTGCAATATTGGCAATACCTAATGCTTTCAATTCTTGGTCAGCATCAACATCATAGCCATTTTTGCTTGCAAAACTTCTTGCCGTCATCATAAAACTAACAAAGCTAATCACAGCAAGGTTAATCGAAGGCACTATCAGTTCACGCAGTAAACCTGGTTGAAAACTACTCATTGATACAACAGGCAAGAAAAGATCAACATGCCCCGCTTCTTGATTAACAATAGCTACACCATAATTAGCTAAATCAAATTGCCAACTCAGATAAGTCATCACAACCATAGCAATTAATGGTGCTGGCCAGCGTTGTCTATAATGGCGGATACCCAATAACAACGCGAGTGTTAATAACGATAAAACGAGTGTCGGCCAGTGTACTTCTAATAATCTAAAGGGGACTTCAATTAATTTTTCAATTAACTGCACTGGTGAAGTTTCGAAACCCAAAACTTTACTGATTTGACCGACCATAATAGTGATAGCAACACCATTTAATAAGCCTTGTAAAATGGGGCGAGATAAAAAATCGGTAAATGCTCCTAATCGGAAATGACTGGCTAAAATACACCAAAAGCCAGTCATTGCCGTCATAATAATAGCTAATTGCCATCGAGTATTTTCATCACCTGCAGATAATGGAATAACAACGGCAGCAATAACAGCACAAGTTGCTGCATCAGGGCCTGTTATAAGTTGGCAAGAAGTTCCAAATAATGCATAAATCATCATGGGGAAAATACACGCATAAAGACCAACAATCGGATTTATGCCAAGTAATTCGGTATAAGCAATGGCAACAGGTAATGCAACAGCAGCAACTGATAGCCCTGCTTTAAGATCATAACCAAAATATTCACGTTTATAGGTAAATAATAAGCTTAATCCTGGTATCCATTTTATTATTCTTTTTCCGTTCATTATTTTCCTCATACTAATATAAGAAATTTTTATTATGGAACTATCAAATATTATTTTGAGGATTAAAGCATCAATACAGGGCATAAGATAGTGGTATTTAAGTTCTATTGCATAAACTAAACTCAATTATTTTTTATCAATTGATTTATATAGATTACGTATAATTATCTGTAATAAAATTGATTTTTTAAAGATGTGCAATTGTTTACCTATTTTCGCTACTTTGCTTTAGAATAGCGAGGGTTATAAATTCAATTGGAATAGGTTCTTATCGGTTATGAAAAACGGCTGGCTTAAGCAATTACTTGATTTCGCTCCACTTCTAGTGTTTTTTGTATTTTATAAATGGCAGGATATTTACTATGCTTCTGGTGCATTAATTGTAGCGACCTGGATTTCAGTCGTTTTAACTTTTTTTATTTTTCATAAAGTTGAAAAAGCGCCACTTATCACTGCGATTGTCGTTACTATTTTTGGTTCATTAACGATTGCTTTCCATTCTGCTGATTTTATCAAATGGAAAGTCACTGCAATTTATGCCATTTTTGCACTTGTGTTACTGTTTATGCAGTTTTTCACACCGAAAACATTAATGGAAAGAATGCTAGGTAAAGAGCTTTCTATTCCACCTGCAAATTGGAAAAAATTAAATTTTGCATGGGTACTGTTTTTTGTCGCATGTGCTATCGGCAATATTTATGTTGCTTTCTCGCTTTCTGAAGAAACGTGGGTTAATTTTAAAGTCTTTGGCTTAACTATTTTAACGTTTATTTTCGCTATTGCGAGTGTCGCTTATATTTGGACTAAACGTTTACCTGAAGAACAATCAGTGCAAGCATCAATAGATAATTCTACCCAACATCATTCAGATAACATGACACAACATGACGTAAAATCAGCGAATGATGATACTAATTCAAAGTCTGAATAATCATTTTTATTATCGGGAGATGCCTTTTGCATCTCCTTTGTTTTAACATTTATAGATATTATTTCCCATGACTGAACAACAATCTCTACCTAATGGTGAACTTGTTTTACGTACTCTTGCTATGCCTGCTGACACTAATGCCAATGGCGATATTTTCGGTGGTTGGATTATGTCGCAAATGGATATTGGTGGTGCTATTTTAGCAAAAGAAATCGCGTTAGGCCGTGTCGTCACTGTTAGTGTTACCGGTATTACCTTTCTTAAACCAGTCGCTGTTGGTGATGTTGTTTGCTGTTATGCCCGTTGCCTAAAAACGGGTAACTCATCAATTACAGTTAATATTGAAGTATGGGTTAAAAAAGTTGCCTCTGAGCCTGTTGGTCAGCGTTATCGCGCTACAGAAGCGGTATTTACATATGTTGCTGTTGATGAAAATAATAAATCACGCCGTTTACCAGAAGGTAAAGCCAACTTTACCCTTCCTAGTACGATTGCGTAAATAGTAAATGAGTATTTCTCACTTATAAAAATATTTATTCCATTTTCACTGAATAATAAAAGCCCCCAATATCGCTATTCAATATTGGGGGCTTTAAATTTCGATGTTTGATGCTTGTGCTTGCTAGTAGCTATCTATCCAATTAACTCGCAGAGACACCACTCATATTAAATTCAATAATAATCACTTTGCCTTTATACGCGATCTTTTCATAACGCCATTGACGCATTGCTCTTTTCACATCTCGTTCAAATACATTCTTAGGTGTTGCTGAAAGTATTTCAACATTATCAACTCGACCATCTGCATCAATATCAAAACGCACTTTTACTGAACCTTCGATACCTACTGCTTTAGCACGAGAAGGATATTCTGGTAAACCTTGGCGCAATGCATTAGGCACTTTACCTTTACCTTCACTCGTTGAATGAATAGGTTTTTCAGCACCTTTATCACTAGGCTTAGCTGATGGATTGAGATTTGAAAGATCTTGCCCTTTATTCATCGCCAATGACTTTGATTGCTCAATCGGTGGTTTCGGCTTTGGTTTTTCCACAGGCTTAGGTTTTGGCTTAGGTTTAGGCTCAGGTTTTTTCTCAATCGGTTTTTCGATAACGGGTTTCACATCAGGAATTGGTTCCGGTTCTGGTTCTGGTTCCATAACAGGTTCTGGCTCAGGAGGCGTTTCTTCTTCAACCACAGGTTGAGGTTCACCAGCAGGCTCATCGGCTGCAAATGATATCATTTGTACTGAAATAGGTTCTGGTGTAATACTCTTTTCTGGCGTATATAGCATAGCAGCTGCTACAAGTGAGACATGTAGACAGAGAGAAACAACACCCCAAAGGACCCAAATATTCCAACGCATAACTTATCTTATTTCACCTAGAGAAAAAATAGTACCCCTAGTTTAAATGCAAATAGCAATCATATTCAATAACGTTTATTAAAATGATTGATACTAACAGCTAAAAAAGAGCGTTATTATTTCAATTCAGTGTATTGAACAAACAAAACACCACGGTGTTTTCTAGCAGTATCAAGTTTACGCATACGATAAATACGAAAGTTACGACGAGATTGTCCTTCTAACCAACGACGACGACGACGTAATGATTGTCTCATCATTCGCCAACGAGCAACTTCATTCCTGCTATGTCTCATTCTATTCACACCTATTTTTTCGAATAAGTGGTGTATTATAGAACGTTGAATATATGATCCAAGAGGATAATGAAAATTTACCCGTATTTTATTTATTCTTTAATCATTTATTACCATAATTAATAGTATAATATACTTACCGTGTTATTGATTTGATGAGCGTCTTTTAATAAACAGATTTGACAGCACTAATATTCCTGATTTAATAACACCATTTGGCAAATTATAGAAATAATAAGCTATTGTTATTCTATTGCCCCTAGCCTATTCAAGCGGTTCTTTTTCAACGGAAAATAGCTCTCCTATGACAACATTTTATACTGTATTAAGTTGGCTAACATTTTTCTTTTACTGGTTATTAATTGCTGGTGTTACATTTCGAGTCTTAATGCATCGCAGGCCAGTCACCTCAACGATGACATGGTTGCTTATCATCTATATCCTACCATTGGTGGGTGTTATTGCTTATTTCGCATTTGGTGAACTTCATCTTGGAAAAAGGCGTGTAGAGCATGCAAAACAAATGTGGCCTTCTGTCGTGGCTTGGCTTGAAGAATTAAGAAAGTGCAAACACATCTTTGCTAAACACAATAGTGCTGTTGCAGAACCTTTATTTCAATTAACCGCAAAACGCCAAGGTATTGAAGGTGTTAAAGGAAATAAAATCCAATTACTTACAACCTGTGAAGACTCTCTTAATGTCATTACTCGTGATATTGATAATGCTCGCAATAATATAGAAATGGTATTTTATATTTGGCAACCCGGTGGTTTAGTTGAAGAAGTCACGGCAGCACTTATTAGAGCAGCAAAACGCGGTGTGAAATGTCGTATTATGGTCGATTCAGCGGGTAGCTGGCATTTTTTCCGTACTAATGGTCCAGCACAAATGCGTGCAGCGGGTATTGAATTTGTTGAATCTTTACACGTTAATCTCTTTCGTTTTTTTCTACGTCGCATGGATTTACGTCAACATCGTAAAATCGTCTTAATTGATAACTATATTTCTTACACTGGTAGTATGAATATGGTTGATCCTCGCTATTTTAAACAAGATGCAGGAGTTGGTCAGTGGATTGATATTATGGTAAGAATGGAAGGTCCTGTGTCGACAACTCTTGGTATTATCTATGCGTTTGATTGGGAAATGGAAACAGGAGAACGTCATCTCCCCCCCGCGCCTGATAATAATATTATGCCTTTTGAAAGAGCGAGTGGACACACAACACAAGTTATTGCATCAGGTCCCGGTTTTCCCGATGAGCTTATTCAACAGTCGCTGATTACGGCTATTTACTCAGCAAGAAAAGAACTTGTTATGACAACACCCTACTTTGTTCCTAGTGACGATCTAGCTCATGCAATTTCGACTGCGGCTATGCGTGGTGTTGATGTCAGCATTATTATGCCTCGTAGTAATGACTCATTTTTAGTGCGCTGGGCTAGCCGTGCATTCTTTGCTGAAATGCTTGAGTCAGGTGTTAAAATCTTTCAATTTGAAGATGGTCTACTTCACACCAAAAGCGTCATGGTTGATGGCCAATTAAGTATGGTAGGCTCTGTAAATCTCGATATGCGCAGTTTATGGCTGAACTTTGAAATAACAGTTGTGATTGATGATGAAGGCTTTGGTAGTGATCTAAGTATTATACAATACGATTATATTTCTCGATCTACTGAACTCACCCTTGATGAATGGGACAAGCGCCCTTTCTTTAATCGCGTTTTAGAACGCATGTGCTATTTCTTTAGCCCATTATTATAACAACCTTGTTATCTTTACTGCATACATTTGATATGAATAAAGATAATATTACCTTTAAGATAAAATTTACGATATTTAATTGATAGGCATTACCATGAATGAACCAACGCTAATCAGTGAAGAAGAAGCGCTAGAACAAGCTTATGATCTCTTTTTATCACAAGCCGCCGATAATTTAGACGTTGCGGATCAGTTGCTTTTTAATTTGCAATTTGAAGAAAGAGGTGCTGCTGAAGTTGTTACATTAGGGAATGATTGGCAATTTATCGTTGCCCAGCCTATCTCTGCTTCTCGTTTTTGTGAGGTCATTATCGGCCTAGCGCCTGATGAGGATTCTGATATTAATGATATTTTTGGCCGGGTTCTTATTAGTCGAGATCCGCTACAGCCTATGTTCCATATAATTTGGAAATCATAATTTTTCTATTATTATCGTCAGTTTTACGCTGAACTGGCGATTTTTTATTATTTCTAACCACTGATGTTATTGAATATTCCACTAAGCCCAATCGGATTAATAGGATTGAATAGACCAAAGATAGCAATAAAGGTTGCTGTAGGTATAAATATATTTCCTTAAATTGAAGGATTATTAAGCATCTTATTGTTAATATAATTGTACTTCAATCAGATAACGATCTGAGTTTCAGCACTTTTTATTATCTCTGTTACTCTTCTTCACTTGATATCTGCGTTTTCCTTTGACATATCAGTATCGAAACCACCCTACCATCTGCTATCATTAGCAACTTATTTATTTTCTTGTCATAAATAGTTAACTTTTCATTTGAGAATTAGGCATACATAATCAATTAGCTTACTTTCAATAAAACTTGATATAGTACATTGTTTATTGACAAGTTACAGAACAATAGCAACGATATAGAACCGTAAAAATGAGCATTCCTAAAGAGCAGTATAATTTCAACAAATTACAAAAACGCTTACGCCGTGATGTAGGGCAAGCTATCGCAGACTTCAATATGATTGAAGAAGGTGACAGAATCATGGTTTGTCTTTCAGGCGGAAAGGACAGCTATACGCTACTTTCTATTTTAATGAATTTACAAAAAAGTGCGCCAATACACTTTTCATTAATTGCGGTAAATTTAGATCAAAAACAACCTGGATTTCCAGAACATATATTACCTGAATATCTTAAAGGGCTAGGTGTTGAATATAAAATTGTTGAAGAAAATACCTATGGGATAGTAAAAGATATTATTCCTGAAGGTAAAACAACCTGCTCTTTATGCTCTCGCTTACGTCGCGGTATCCTATATCGTACAGCAACAGAAGTCGGTGCAACTAAAATAGCATTAGGTCATCATCGTGATGATATTTTAGAGACACTCTTTTTAAATATGTTTTATGGTGGAAAACTAAAAGGTATGCCACCTAAATTAATGAGTGATGATGGTAAGCATATTGTTATAAGACCCCTTGCTTATGCTCGTGAAAAAGATATTGAGCGTTTTGCACAAGCTAAAGAATTCCCTATTATTCCTTGTAACCTTTGTGGCTCACAACCTAATTTACAGCGACAAGTTATTAAAGAGATGCTAAATACTTGGGATAAGCGTTATCCAGGTCGAATTGAAACCATGTTTAGAGCAACTCAAAATATTGTTCCTTCACATTTATGTGACACTCAATTATTTGATTTTGTGAATATAAAACATGGTGATGAAGTGATTAATGGAGGTGATCTTGCATTTGATAAAGATGAATTGCCATCAGCTCCCTTAATTCTTGATGATGAAGAAAATCGCCCAGATTTCACACAAGATAGATTAGATATTATTGAAGTAAAATAATGTAAAATTTCTAGCAAATTCATTAATAATCCTTAGATAGGATCAACATGGATCCTATCTAAACGAATAATTCTTCCTGTCATTTTAAATCTCTTCTCATTTTTCATTATTCTAATAACAAGAATACGTATCTCATTGAAAATATACAATAAATTGTTTTTGCGTTATACTCTTTTCTCTTTTATAGGAGATAGGTAATGGACTGATGAAACCTAAACAAACACCCTCTGCCCATGATGCCGCGTTTAAAGGCTTTATGACGAATATCGACAGTGCCAGAGATTTTTTTGATATTCACTTACCACACCCTATTAAATCATTATGTGATTTCAAGACATTAACACTCACGAATTCTTCATTTATTGATAAACAATTACGCTCTCGTTTATCGGATGTATTGTATTCAGTGCAAACAATCCAAGGTGAAGGGTATATTTATTTGCTCGTTGAGCATCAATCGACCCCCGATAAACTCATGGCATGGCGATTAATGCACTATGCTTTTTTAGCCATGAATCAGCACCTTCAACAAGGTCATAAAATATTGCCCTTAGTGGTGCCAGTTCTGTTTTATCACGGTGGTCGCTCGCCCTATCCGTATTCTCAATTATGGACTGATTGTTTCCCGTTATCTGACATTGCCAATGAGTTGTATACGCGTGCCTTTCCATTAGTCGATGTCACCGTGATTGATGATAATGAGTTGGTCAATCATCGCAAAATCGCAGTGATGGAACTGGCAATGAAACACAAGCAGTTACGTGATGAGTTTGAGCGCGTTATCCCATTATTGGCACAAGCACTGAATCAACAGTATAATAGTGATAATGACATCATTACTATCCTTAATTACCTGTTTATTGTGTTGGATTCACCTCACTTTGAGTCCATTGTTCAACAACTCAGTGAACAGGCTGATAAGCATCAGGAGGCTATCGTGAGTATTGCACAGCGTTTGCAAGATAAAGGCGAAAGGATTGGCTGGGAAAAAGGTGAAAGAGTTGGTTGGGAAAAAGGACACC
>NZ_LXEN01000155.1 GCF_001654855.1 Proteus myxofaciens ATCC 19692 | reverse complement strand
ATAAAAAGTATGAGCTATTATTTAAAATAAACAATAATTTTTATTTTTTTTACACATTTATTAACTTATAAAATAAACAATAAACTTTTTATTTATAGACAAAAATAAGTCAGCTAAGTATTTTTAAGAGTGATTTTAATTAATTCATATTGAAATAAACACTGTGTTTGATAAAAATGATTTCACCTTAAATAAACTAGAAATCTACAATGAAAAAATCCATTATTGCTATGTGTTTTATCCTTACTTGCCCTTCTACACTTTCTGCTTTTGAAAATACTCACACTTTTTATAGTGGCTATATCTACGGCAAAATCAAAGAAAATAAAGCTAATGGAGTTATTATTAGCTATCGTTACGAACCTGAAGAAAAATGGGGGCTATTGGCCTCTATACTTTATATGAAATCAGATTTTAAACAATTTATTGATGAATCACGTTTTAAAACACTGTCTATTCATAATCAAAAAAGTAAAATAACCGCTTTATTAATTGGACCCACCTACAGAGTTACACCTTATTTATCACTGTTTATACAAGCAGGTCCCAAAAAAATCAACTATAAAGAAAGTATTTATCATCCAGAAATAAATACAACAGATTCTACTTTTATTGAAAGTACCAATATGCTAGGTCAAGTCGGTATTGATTTTAATCCGCTAAAAAATATTGCTGTTAACTTGGGCTATTTTTATTCAAATACTACAGTACAACGACGTCATATTGAATTGAATAGTTTACAGTTGTCTATTGGTTATCGTTTTTAATAATTTAAATAAAAGTCTAGTATAATCATTAAAACTACTTAATAGAGAGAGAAATCTCATCGCCTTATATCTATTTATTTTTTAGAAACAATAGATATTAAAATACTTAACAAAAAGAACCAAATATACGATAAAAACAGACTAATTTTTTCAGCACTGCACAATTAGTCAAAACAATGTTGTTAAATTACATTAACATTATTTTTGCAATGTTTATTCCTTTTGAGTCTCCTTCTGTTTTCATAACAGAGGGATTTTTTTTATATATATATTTTATTAATGCATGTAACAGTTTGATACAACAAAAAAGATGCAAATGTCACCATTAAGCGATACCTTTAGAACAGAAATAATAAGCCCCCTTATAGGCATCATTTGCTACCCCCCTTTTTAAAGGGGTTCTTTTTTAGCATTTTCATACTTAAATAAAAAAACACTCAATTTACATTGAGTGCCCTATTATATTTTTTAATGTAGTGCTACATCTATAAATTAGCCGTCAATGTTTGATAATATAAAGCATATGGCTGTAGGCGACATCTTCAGGATTTTCAATAGGATAGCCCTTAAGCCAAGGCTTGATTAATCTTCCATTAGTATATTGATAAATGGGTGCAATAGGCGCATCTTCAGCAATCATTTGCTCAGCTCGATTATAAAGTCGATTTCTTTCATTACTCTCTAATGCCATTGCTGATTGTGCTAATATTTCATCATATTGTGAATTTTGATATTTAGAAATATTTCCAGCATGCTTAGACCCCAACAATGAAAGAAATGTTGATGGTTCATTATAGTCACCAATCCAAGATGCGCGGATAACGTCAAAATGTCCTGAATTACGGCTATCTATATATGTTTTCCATTCCTGATTTCGTAGTTCAACTTTTACACCTAATTTCTTTTTCCACATTGAAGCTACCGCAATGGCTATTTTTTGGTGATTTTCAGAGTTATTATATAAAAGTGATAACTTTAAGGGATTATGAGGCCCATAACCTGCTGCTGATAATAATATTTTAGCCTGCCCATCAAGCTCATCTTGGCTATATTCATCATACAGCGTAAGCTCAGGCGTAAAATTTGCCGTCACATCAGGTGTAAAACGATTTGCTGGTTTTTCACCTGTTCCTAATACTTTTTGTGTAATAATTTTTCTATCTATTGCCATCGCCAACGCTTTGCGTACTCGTAAATCTTTTGTTGGGCCTGATTGTGTATTAAAAGCATAATAATAAGTACCTAATTGCTCGGGTATATAGACTTCATTGGGTATCTCTTTCATTAGCTTCTTATACAGATTTTTAGGGAATGACTCTGTAATATCAATATCATTGGCTAAATAACGTTTTGTTGCTTGAGATTCATGATTAATAGGTACAAACGTCACCTTCGTTAAAATTGTATTTTTATGATCCCAATAATAAGGATTTGGCGTTAATACAATTTTTTCATTAACAACGCGTTCAGATAATTTAAATGCCCCATTACCTACTAAATTATCAACATTAACCCAATTTACACCATACTTTTCAACAATATGCTTAGGCACCGGATATAATGAAAAATTGGTTGTTAAACTTGGAAAAAATGAAACAGGCCGCTCTAACGTTATTTTCAATGTTTTTTGATTAATGACTTCAATACCTAATGCACTTGGTTTTAATTTTCCATCAATGATTTTTTGCGCATTTTCAATAGATGCTAATGAAGCATACCATGCAAAAGGCGATAAATTTTTAGGATCAACTAATCGTTGCCAGCTATAAACAAAATCGTCTGCCGTGACAGCGTCACCATTTGACCATTTTGCATTATCGCGTAACGTAAATACCCAAACACGATTATCCTCTGTATTCCAAGACTCTGCGACACCAGGAATAGGACGCCCATGGGCATCTTCAATCGTTAATCCTTCAAATAAATCTCTTTGCACCTGCGCTTCTGTTAAACCTACAGCTTTGATGGGATCTAATGAGGCTGGCTCATCTTTTAAATGCCGAACAACTTCTTGTTTTTTATCGAGTATCGTTCCTTGAGGTATCACTGCAGCATAAGGTTGCGCTATGAATAAGCCTTGAACGACAAGTGCACATGATATAACGAATGTTTTGCGCATGTCTGTTTCGTCCTGTAATCTATAAGAGAATAAACATAATAATTATAAGAGCCTAAAAGAAAGGCACAATCACAGATTGCAATTATTTTATGAAATTTTGCTTTTTTACTGAAACACTTAAAAATAGCCATAAAATTTAATAATGATTAAACGTTGAACAAAATGAATGATTAATCATTTAGTACAAATAATAGTTAGTCTGATAACAAATAGAGGAGAACTACAATGGCACATCAAGTCACATTACAAGGAAATCCAATCACCCTAGGTGGAAAATTTCTGACTGTTGGCGAAAAAGCACCTGCGTTTTCTTTAGTAGATAAAGATCTTAATGATGTTTCATTAGCTAAATTTGCGGGTAAGCGCAAAGTGCTAAATATTTTCCCAAGTGTTGATACTGGTGTTTGTGCAGCAAGTGTTCGCCAGTTTAACAAAGTCGCTAATGAATTGGATAATACTGTTGTTTTGTGTATTTCTGCTGATTTACCTTTTGCTCAAGCACGTTTTTGTGGTGCTGAAGGTTTAGATAATGTTGTTACACTATCTACAATGCGTGGTGCTCAATTCAAAGAAGATTATGGTGTTGCGATAACATCAGGCCCATTAGCGGGTCTTGCTAGCCGTGCAGTTATCGTTTTAGATGAAAATGATAATGTTATTTATACTCAGCTAGTTGATGAAATAACAACAGAGCCTAATTATGATGGTGCATTAAAAGCGCTAAAATAATAATAATATTGAAATAAAAACGGGCCTAATGCCCGTTTTTTATCAGTATGAACAAGATTAGCTTTCGCTGTCCTCGTTTTTCTTATTGGTTAAATTATACTCTCTCAACTTATTTGCAATCGCTGTATGTGATATTCCTAAACGTTTAGCTAATTTACGAGTACTAGGATAATCACGATATAAACGAGCTAAAATAGAAGCCTCAAAACGTTTTGTCATTTCATCCAAAGAACCTTCTAAAAGCTCTTCATCAAACAGCGTTTCTGCTTTCTGTTCTGGTAGTGTAATATCTTGCACACGTAAAGTATTACCTGTTAGTTGTGCCATTGCTTGATATATTGTATTGCGAAGCTGTCTTATATTACCAGGCCAGGTATACTGTGCTAAATAGGATGATAATTCCGGTGAGAAAAGTGGTTTTGTCACTTTCTGTTCATTGCAATATTGGCTAACAAAATAAGTAACTAATGGCATTATATCTGCCTTTCTATCACACAATGGTGGCAATGTTAATGTTAATACATTTAATCGATAATAAAGATCTTCTCTAAATAAACCTTTTTGTACTAATTCCCATAGATTCTTTTGAGTGGCACAAATAATTCGAATATCAACCTTAACTTCATGCTCTTCACCGACTCGACGAAAGGTACCATCGTTTAAGAAACGTAATAATTTAATTTGCATTTGTGGTGACATTTCACCAATTTCATCCAGTAAAACGGTGCCATTATTCGCTTGTTCAAAAAATCCTTTTTTGCCTTCAATTGCATTAGGATAAGCACCCGCTGCATAACCAAATAATTCATTTTCAACAACATCATCAGGTAAAGAAGCACAATTTAGACCAAGGAATGGATATCTTGAGCGATTACTGAGTAAATGACAGGCTTTAGCAAAAATATCTTTACCCGTACCCGTATCACCCACAAGCAATAATGGTGCATCCATTTTTGACATTTTCTTTGCTTGCTCAACAATTTGTTTCATTATAGCGCTAACAGCAATAATTTGATTAAATCCACTATCATCATGAGTAATTAAAGATGCATGCTCATGCAATATATCACTGTATTTCAATAAAACGAACGCACCCACACAATGATAATATTGTTCATCATCGACTAATTTGATAGGCACAATTTCCATATCAAATTTTTGTTTTTTAAATGTGAGTGGAATTATTTCAGCATGAGGATCTTTTTGTTCTAACCAACGATAAATATTAAAATTAGGAATTAATTGGTTAAATGATTTTTCGCTGTTATCATCCACCGGTATATCAAAAAGGTGGCGTGTCGCTGGATTTAATAGTTTAATATGGCCTTTGATATTAATAGAAAAGACGGGAACTGGAACAGACTCAAGCAAAGTCCACATTGCCTTGTGTTCTTGTTCTGAAGGCATAAATGTAACAGTACGTACATCTGTAACTCCATTAATTCGTCTTATCTCTGCCATTAATGGCTGGAATATATCGAAATCTATTTGTGAAAAATTCAAATATATTAAGCCGATAGGTAATATTTCTATTCCTCGTAAGTCGATATTTTTTAAAACAAGCAGATCTAATAATTCACGGGTTAACCCGATGCGATCTTCACAAGTGACTTCTAAACGCATTTTCAACCTTCTTAATACTGGTGACCCTGAACTAATTTTAGATATTATACATAAATATCAACTAAATAAAGAGTCTTGTCAGCAAAGGTTGACACTACTAGCATTTATTTTTGCACAAATGAATTAGCTTTCAAATTATACACAAAAATAAATTATAATTTTATTTATCTCCAAAAAGTGAACTTTAAAGGTTTAATTACTTTTTTTAGCTCAAAATCAATAAGATGTTCGATTTTTTTTATTAATGGCATCATTTCTTGTCTAATGACACTTTTAATTGTTTTACACCCATTTTCAAAACAGAATAAAAGGTAATCTAATGAATTGATTGCAGCTTCTTTCTTTTCTTTATCAGTCAAGCATACAAATAATTGTGATGTTTCTCTGATTAGTAATTGCTTCGCGTGATTTTGTTGATAATTTTGCTGATTTTTTTTAATTTCAGCAATAGTCTCATTTAAAATAGGAATAAAAGCACCTAGATGATTTACCAAATTTTGCTGATTAAAAGTGGAACAAACATAGAGTTTACGTCTTTGTTTAGTTAATTTTTTTATCGCTTTCACCTCTATTTTTTTCATGGTATGCTTTCCTTTATTATTAATAATTCATATACCTAATTATAGATAAGTATAAAAGTATTTTTATAATCTTACCGTTAGAATGTAAATAAAACATTTTTATAAAGTAAAATTAAACTAATTTTCCCACTTGAAGTATATATAATTAAAGTAGTATGCTTATGCTGTGTTTGATACTATTTATCATACTAAAATTAATATACATTTCTATCAAAAAACAATTTTTATTAATTTTTTGTTTTTTTAAATAATAAATTGGAATTATTATATTTTTTACAATACCTTATTTTATTGATTCTCTAAGGGTTAAGTCGATAATTTATATCTAAATAAACTTTTTTATTATTTAATAATATTAATTACCCACTTAAAAATAAATTCTATTTTCATAAATTAGTTTGTTTTATATAATTTTATTGTTTTTTTCGTCATTAAAAAAATAGCCATAGGTAATATCTATGACTATTTTTTGAAATTTTTTATTATTCTTTTCTCTTTCTATTTAGTGTATTTTTTAATTGACCTATAAGTTCTTTTCTAAAATCGCCTAATTTTGGTTTATCACCATCAATCCAGGGTAATGGCCTACAAAGTTCCATCGCTTTTATGCCTAACCTTGCCGTTAGTAATCCAGCACCAATACCTTGAGCCGCCCTTGTTGACAAGCGTGCTGCGATATCTTGTGAAAGCCAATCCATACCCACTTCCCTCACAAGCTCTGTTGCACCTGCAAAAGCAATATTAACTAGCACTAAGCGAAATAGTTTTAATCGACTGTAATATCCTAACTCGATACCATAAATTTGTGCAATCTCATTAATCAAACGAATATTACGCCAGCCGATAAAAGCCATATCAACCATAGCTAACGGACTCACTGCAATCATAAGTGTAGATTCTGCAGCTGAACGACTTATTTCGGCTCTTGCCTGTTTATCTAAAATAGGTTGAACTAATTGGCTATAAAGTTCTAAAACTTCTTTGTCATTATGAGTATCATGTAGCGTAGTTTGCCAATGAATAAAAGCAGGATGTTGTGGCATAATACCCGCTTGTTTAGCTAAGTTATCACAAAATGATTTTCCTTTGCCGATTCCATGACTATAGAGTAGCTCTTTTGCTTCATCCCGTTCATCAGCTCGTTGTCGTAAACGATAAATACGACGCCATTCTGTGATTACTGAGCCAAATCCCGCAATGACAATTAATCCACCAGCACTAGCAGCCCCCAAAGCTATCCAATCAGAATTTATCCAAGAATCATAAATCCATTGTCCAGTCTGAGCGATAACACTAACACCTAATATTGCTGTAGCTGTTTTTAATAAACTTTTCCATAAGCTTTTTTTCGGTTTTAAAATTGTTTGTACTTCGTTTTCTATACGCCCTTCAATCTCTACTTCATCAAGTTGTGGGTTATATGCAATAAACTGCTCATCTTCGTTAAAGTCGATACTTTTTTTAACGCTAATTTCTTCATTATTGTTATAGGTGACGTTGTCACTATATAGCGTTTCATTAAAATCGATTCTCGATTTAATGGGTTCACTCATTTTAGTTTATCCCCTAACAAAAATTCCATTACACTATCCATTCGTATATGAGGTATCGCATTGTCTCTTGAAATTTGTTGTGGTCTGAATGACTCAAAACTAAAACCTTGTTTTTGCCAAAAATCTGCTTTTGGTAATCGTTTAGGCACTTCTCCAGGAAAATAGACTAATGGTTTATTATCTGATAAACGATAACCTTTTAAAGCAGGAATTTTTTCGCCATGGCTGTCGACTATTCCACTTTCAGTCGCACAAATAGAAGCAAGCCCCATACAATCAATACTAATACCTTCAAATATCGCATTTTGTTTCGCTTCTTGAATAATTTGCTGAAGTAGTGACACTAAATTTTCATGTTGGTCAGCAGTAATATGATCAGCCTTTGTTGCAGCAAATAAGAGTTTATCAATACAAGGTGAAAATAAACGTCTCAATAGTGTTCTTTTACCATAATGAAAACTGTGCATTAATTGTGTCAATGCTTGTCGCATATCATTAAAGACTTCGGCGCCTTGATTGAGAGGCTGTAAGCAATCCACAAGAACGATTTGTCTATCAAACCCTTGAAAATGATCCCGATAAAATCCTTTAACAACATGTTGTCCATAATATTCATAACGTTGTTTTAACACGCCAATATTTGAACGTTTATCTGCATTTTTAAATTTGGCGAAATCGCTTGATGATAAATTCGGCCATGGAAAAAACTGCAATACTGGCGCACCTTCTAATTCGCCAGGTAATACAAAACGACCTGGTTGAATAAAATGAAGCCCTTCTTTCTTACAGGCTAATAAATATTCTGTATATGCAGCTGCTATATCTGCTAATAATGTTTCATCAACAGGCGCAAAAGGATCGCATTTTTTAACGAGCATTTGCCATTGTTGTTCAGGCGTTATTCGTTGCCGATTAATAGCATTCATTTGCTCAGACCATGCAAAATAGTCCTGCTCTAACATAGGTAAATCTAATAGCCATTCACCTGGATAATCGACAATTTCTAAATAAAGTGATGAAGTATCTTTAATAAAGCGACTTAGTGATTCATTAGAGCGATAACGAAGCTGTAGGCGAATTTCACTGACACCTTTAGTTGGCTGGGGCCACTGTGGTGGCATGTGGTAAAGCGATGCCATAGATTCGTCATAGGTAAAACGAGGAATATTTAAATGGTGCTGAGGAATCCGTTTTATGCCCAATAATTGTTTATTACGTGCAGCTGAAAATAAAGGCAAGCGCGCCCCACTGTGAATATTGATTAATTGATTAACCAATGAAGTAATAAAAGCCGTTTTACCGCTACGGCTTAATCCTGTTACAGCGAGACGCAGATGCCTATCTATTCCGCGGTTAATAAAAGCAGTTAATTCATTTTGTAGGCGTTTCATGTTTCTCCCAAGACACGTGACGCGATAGCTTATTTACACCCGCCTTGATAATAGGCTCAGCTATCAATAGAACCAACCAACGTAAAGGCTTACTGCTTATACGTTTTAAAATACCTCCCGTTATAGCGGCAGGTCCTAATAAAGTGAATAGCATAAAGCCGAATGTTAACCCTTTTTTGGCAATTTGGGTGAGATTATTTGTTTTTAAGGTTACTACAGCGGGAGTATTTTTCATTGCATTCTCCTCAATAACATCTGATTTTTAAATGTTCGTGCATAGAATTAATATGCGTTTTAAAGAAAGACGCCCCAAGAATGGAGCGTGTTATCAGATGAAATATCAAAAAAGTTACAGATCTCGAAAGCGTTTATTTAACTGATAAGTTGAAGATGTGATATAACGTTCAATTTGTTGTAAACGTTTTTCTTCTCGGATCAACTGGTTATCAACGCTACTTAAAATCTCTTTTAAATCTTCTTGTTGTTCATAATTTTGTAAATAGTTATCAGGAGCGGGCTCCATAAAGAAACTTAAAATAAAATAAGCAACAAGAGTAAAACCAAAAAAACCAGCAAAAAGAGCAATTACCGCAATAACTCTGACAAGCAGAACAGGAATATTAAAGTAATGGGCAAGCCCAGCGCATACACCACGGATCATGCCCTCTTGTGGCATACGATACAGTTGTTTATTTTGCATCGACACTATGATTGCCTCCAGTTAGGATGTTCTGCATCAAGTATTGATTCTAAGGTTTTGATGCGTTCTTGCATTTGCTGAGCTTTATCTACCAGCGCGCTCAGTCGCTGCATTTCTTGTTGGGTTAGCTGACCATTACTCACACCTTTTTTACCGCTATAGTGTAACCACAGCCAAATAGGCAGAACAAATAAGATAAAAATCGTCAGTGGTATTCCCAGAAATATATAGCCCATTACATATCCTTTATAAGGTAGTTATTACGTTTGCTGTTACTCTTTATTAGTATTAATTTTAGCTTTTAATGCAGCTAATTGCGCGCTAATTTCGTCATCCGCTTTTAATTCAGCAAACTGTTGCTCTAATGACTTTTCTTTTCCTAATCCGTAGCTTTGTGCTTCACCTTCCATATGGTCAATACGGCGTTCAAATTGTTCGAAACGCGCCATTGCTGCGTCCATTTTTCCACTATCTAACTGACGACGTACTTGACGTGATGAGTTAGCGGCTTGATGACGAACAACTAAAGATTGTTGTTTTGCACGCGTTTCTGTCAGTTTATTTTCTAATTCATTAATTTCACCTTTTAGACGTTCTAAGGTTTCATCAATAATAATTAATTCGTGCTTTAATGTGTCACAGACTGATGCTACACGTTGCTTCTCTATCAAAGCAGCTCTCGCTAAATCTTCTTTTTCTTTAACTAAAGCAAGCTCAGCTTTATCTTGCCAATCTTTTATCTGTTTTTCGGCTTGTTCGATACGACGTTCTAAGCCTCTTTTTTCCGCTAGAGTACGTGCTGATGTCGTACGAATTTCGACTAGCATGTCTTCCATTTCTTGGATCATCAAACGGATCATTTTTTCAGGATCTTCCGCTTTATCTAATAAAGAAGCGATATTGGCGTTAATAATGTCGGCAAAACGTGAAAATATACCCATGTTGTCATCCTTAATAGCTATGATAAATAGTATTGTTTAATTGTTTCATTAATTGCGTCACTTTTAATAACGCTGTCTACTGTAGTTAATACAATTTACGTGCCAACTTTTTCAATTACCATAACATACTAATAAATAAAGATTTATTAAATTAGTATATTTTTCGACCCACTGCTAGAATAGTAAAAAATACCTCAATATGGTGAATTTAACCAATGAATGAAAATACAGAAAATATAATCGGAATAGATAGCCAATTTATTGATGTATTAGAGCAAACATCTGCTCTTGCTCAATTGAAAAAGCCTGTCTTAATTATTGGTGAACGAGGGACAGGTAAAGAGCTGATTGCACATCGATTGCACTATCTTTCGCCTTGGTGGCAAGGGCCTTTTATTTCTATTAATTGTTCTGCGCTTAATGAAAACTTGCTAGATTCTGAGCTTTTTGGCCATGAAGCTGGTGCATTTACTGGTGCTAAAAATCGCCATCAAGGTCGCTTTGAGCGCGCTGATGGGGGGTCTTTATTTCTCGATGAACTTGCAACAGCACCTATGTTAGTGCAAGAAAAATTACTAAGAGTTATTGAGTATGGCCATTTAGAGCGTGTTGGTGGTAGTCAATCACTTCATGTTGATGTAAGACTTATCTGCGCAACCAATGCCGATTTACCTACTATGGCTGAAGAAGGTAAGTTTAGAGCTGATTTGCTAGATAGGCTCGCATTTGATGTTATTAAAATCCCACCTTTAAGAGAACGCCCTGCTGATATTATGTTATTAGCTGAAAACTTTGCTATCGCAATGTGTCAAGAATTAGGTCTTGCATTTTTTCCAGGATTTAGTGAAGAGGCTCAGCAAGTATTATTAGATTATTCATGGCCTGGCAATATTCGTGAGCTTAAAAATGTCGTTGAACGCTCTGTTTATCGCCATGGCACAAGTGATAGTGAACTTGATAATATTATTATTGATCCCTTTGCAAGATTGAAATCATCAACTGTAATAACGCCTATCACGAAAAAAGAGCCTAACTCAAATCACATTATACTTCCTAAGCTACCTTTAGATTTACGCCATTGGCAGAGTGAGACTGAAAAAGAGATAGTAGAACACGCATTAAAAGCAAGCCGCTATAACCAAAAATTAGCGGCTAAAAAATTATCATTAAGCTATGACCAATTACGTGGGTTGATTAAAAAACATGGTATTAGTGCGAATGAATAATTGAAGAGATAAATAATAGATAAAAAAAAGCCAGCACCCGAGCTGGCTAGTAAAAAAATACTGGAAGCAATGTGAGCAATGTCGTCCCTTCAAGCGGAAAACCTCTTACCGCTGAAGGACAATACGGATGATAATCCTTATCATTAGCATTTGTAAAGCGTTTTATTACGAATTTTCCTCAATATGTGTTTCCGCACTATTTTGGGATAGCTCGGTTTTTAAGTTACAATGAGCAAATCGTTCCTCGAAAAGATATTATTATGCGCCCTATTATACTTGCTAGTACTTTGTTATTAGCCGTTGTAAGCATGACTTGCTCTGCTGATATTACTCCAATGACGGAAGTGTTATCTGTTGAGCAAGAGCCAACACAAATTCAACAAAATGGTTTTGTCTATTGTGTTGATGGCAGCGTAAATACATTTAATCCACAACTTTCTAGTAGTGGACTCATTATCGATCCACTTGCAGCACAGCTTTACGATCGCCTATTAGATGTTGACCCTTATACTTATCGACTTATTCCTGAAATTGCAGCACGCTGGGAATCTCTTGATAATGGCGCAACTTATCGTTTCTATTTACGAAAAAATGTCCCATTTCAAAAGACAGATTGGTTTTCACCCACACGTAAGTTAACCGCTGATGATGTTATTTTTAGTTTTGAACGCATGTTTTCAAACGAAAATTCTTATCATCAAATTAACGGTGGCAAATATCCTTATTTCGATAGTTTAAGTCTTGCTGATAATATTAAGTCGATTAAAAAATTGGGACCGTATACCGTTGAATTTAGTTTAAAAGAACCTGACGCTTCTTTTTTATGGCATCTAGCCACTCATTACGCTCCTATTCTTTCGTATGAATATGCTCAATCATTAGAGGCAAAAGGGGAACAATCTCAAATTGACTGGAAGCCTGTTGGTACAGGACCTTTTTTATTAGATGAATATCAACCAGGTCAATTTGTTCGTTTATTTAGAAATAATGACTATTGGAAAGGTCAGCCTAAAATGCAACAAATCGTTATTGATACTGGTGCTGGTGGTACAGGACGTATTTCTAAATTATTAACCGGTGAATGCGATGTACTGGCTTATCCTGCTGCAAGCCAGTTAAAAGTCTTACGTGATGATCCACGTTTAAGATTAACACTGCGTTCAGGCATGAATATCGCCTATTTAGCGTTTAATACAAGTAAACAACCGCTCAATAACCTCAAAGTTCGCCAAGCCATTGCTTACGCAATAAATAATGAACGATTAATGGAATCAATTTATTATGGTACTGCGGAAACAGCGGCTTCTGTTTTACCTCGTGCATCATGGGCCTATGATAATCGAGCAAAGATTACAGAATATAATCCAGAAAAAGCCAAACAAATTCTTAAAGAGCTTGGCCTTGAAAATATGACATTAAGTCTGTGGGTTCCTAGTGCTCCTCAATCTTATAATCCTAGTCCATTAAAAATGGCTGAGTTAATCCAAGCTGATTTAGCTCAAGTCGGTATAAAAATGGATATACGTCCTATTGAAGGTCGTTATCAGGATACTAGTTTAATGGATAGAACGCATGATATGACGTTGTCAGGTTGGTCTACTGATAGTAACGATCCTGATAGCTTTTATAGACCTCTTTTTAGCTGTGCTGCAATTGGGTCTCAAACTAATTTAAGTCATTGGTGTCTTCCTTCTTTTGACACTGTTTTACAAAAAGCGCTTAATAGTCAACAACTCGCTTCACGCATGGATTACTATCACGAAGCTCAAGATATATTAGCGCAAGAGTTACCCGTATTACCATTAGCAAATTCTTTACGTATGCAGGCTTATCGTTATGATATTAAAGGACTTGTGTTAAGTACTTTTGGAAATGCTTCTTTTGCTGGCGTTTATAGAGAAACAGAAGTAGATGAGCACAGTCAACGTTATGAGGCTGAGAAATAACCCATGATAATCTATTCGATACGTCGATTACTTCTACTGCTAGTGACACTTTTCTTTTTGTCACTTATCAGTTTTAGCTTAAGCTACTACACGCCAAATGGGCCACTTAGTGGTGCCTCATTAGCTGATGCGTATCTTTTCTATACTCATAACTTACTTCATTTTGATTTTGGTATTTCCTCTATTAATGGCGAGCCCATTAAAGCACAATTAATTGAAGCATTTCCTGCTACGATGGAGCTTTGCTCTTTAGCCTTCTTTTTTGCGCTATTTATTGGTATTCCAGCGGGAATTATAGCTGCTGTTTGGCGAAATAAACCCGCAGATATCATTATTAGTCATTTTGCGTTATTAGGTTTTTCTATTCCTGTGTTTGGTTTAGCACTCTTATTAACCCTCTTTTTCTCTTTGAAATTAGGTTGGTTTCCTGTTTCTGGCCGTATTGATTTACTTTATAATCTACAAACTGTCACAGGGATTGCCCTAGTTGATGCTTGGCTATCTGATTCACCTTACCGTCATCAAATGATGATAAATGTATTGCAGCACTTAGTTTTACCAGTAGCAACCTTGGCTATTGCACCTATCACTGAGGTTATTCGTTTAATGCGAAATAGTACTGAAGAAATTATGTCGGAAAACTATGTAAAAGCAGCTGCAACGCGAGGTCTCTCACGTTTTACAATTATTCGACGCCATATTCTTCATAATGCTTTACCTCCAATTATCCCTAAATTAGGCTTACAGTTCTCAACAATGCTAACATTGACAATGGTGACTGAAATTGTGTTTAACTGGCCAGGCTTAGGCCGTTGGTTAGTCACGGCAATTCGCCAACAAGATTACTCAGCGATTTCTGCTGGTGTGATGTTAATAGGATCAATGGTCATTATTGTGAATGTGTTATCGGATATCGTTGGGGCTATGAGTAATCCAATGAAACACAAGGTGGGATATGCCTTTAGATAGCCAATTTTATAAAGAGAGAAAAACGCCTTCGCCAACTTATGTTATCTGGCAATGTTTTTCTAAAGATGTCATCTCCATGGTGGGCTTTTATGGCGTGCTTTTTCTCTTATTGCTCAGCATCGTTGGCCCTTATATCGCCCCTTATGCGCTTGACCAACAATTTTTTGGACATCAACTTACCCCACCATCTTGGTATCAAAATGGTAATGTTGATTTCTATTTCGGTACTGATGATTTAGGCCGTGACATTTTTAGCCGAATTCTCATTGGCACAAGTATGACCTTTGGTGGCGCATTTATTGTCACTTTTGCAGCAACATTAATGGGATTAATTATCGGCTGTTTTGCTGGTATGACTCACGGGCTTAAATCTGCTGTTCTAAATCATATATTAGATACACTACTTTCTATCCCTTCTCTGCTCTTAGCAATTATTGTCGTCGCTTTTGTTGGCGCTAGTTTAGAACATGCCATGATAGCGATTTGGCTTGCACTACTTCCTAGATTAGTCAGAATGATTTTCTCTGCTGTGCATGACGAATTAAATAAAGAGTATGTGATAGCCTCTCGTCTTGATGGTGCTTCTAATCTCTCTATTTTATGGTATACCGTACTTCCTAATATTACGCCGGTGTTAGTGTCTGAATTAACACGGGCCTTTTCTATAGCGATCCTTGATATTACTGCTTTGGGTTTTCTAAACTTAGGCGCTCAGTTACCTTCTCCTGAATGGGGAGCCATGTTAGGTGACTCACTCGAGCTAATTTATGTTGCACCTTGGACTGTATTAATTCCTGGTGCCACCATTATGATAAGTGTTTTATTGGTAAATCTATTAGGTGATGGTTTACAGCGTGCGATAAATGAGGGAGTTGAATAATGCCTTTATTAGATATACGCAACTTGACTATTGAGTTTATGACACCCGATGGTCCTGTTAAAGCCGTAGATCGTGTTTCTATAACATTAAATGAAAGTGAAGTGAGAGGCCTTGTTGGTGAATCTGGCTCTGGTAAAAGTCTTATCGCTAAAGCCATTTGTGGTGTCACAAAAGACAATATTAAAGTCACTGCGGATCGCTTTCGCTTTGATGATATCGATTTATTAAAACTCTCACCTAGAGCACGCCGTCGTGTAATTGGTCATAATGTCTCAATGATTTTCCAAGAACCACAATCGTGTCTTGATCCTGCAACTAAGATAGAACAACAACTTATTCAAGCCATCCCTGGTTGGACATTTAAAGGGCATTGGTGGCAACGCTTCCATTGGCGAAAACGTCGCGCAATTGAATTATTGCATCGTGTTGGTATTAAAGATCATAAAGATATTATGCGCAGCTACCCTTATGAATTAACAGAAGGTGAATGCCAGAAAGTAATGATAGCCATTGCAATTGCTAACCAACCTCGTTTATTGATTGCCGATGAACCAACAAATGCGATGGAACCAGCAACCCAAACACAAATATTTCGCTTACTAACTCGTCTTAACCAAAATAATAATATGACTATCTTACTCATTAGCCATGATTTGCAATGGATGAGTAAATTAGCCAATAAAATTACGGTGATGTATTGTGGTCAAACTGTAGAAACATCATCACCTGATGAATTATTAGTTACCCCTTATCACCCTTATACTCAGGCGCTAGTTCGCTCTATACCTGATTTTACGAACTCATTGCCTCATAAAAGCCGTTTAAATACATTACCTGGTGCTATTCCTTCTCTTGAACATTTACCGGTAGGTTGTCGTTTAGGGCCTCGCTGTCCTTATGCACAGCGTCAATGTATTGAAACACCTCGTTTACGCTTATTTAAAACCCATGCAGTAGCTTGTCACTTTCCATTAAATGTGGAGCCTACTGATGTTCGATAAACTGTTAGAAGTAAAAAATTTATCAAAAACATTTCGTTATCGAACAGGGCTATTTCGTCGTGAACAACTAGAAGCTGTTAAACCCATTAGTTTTTCATTAGAGCCTAAACAAACGCTTGCCATTATTGGTGCTAATGGTTCTGGTAAATCAACATTAGCAAGAATGCTATCTGGTGTTACAGAGCCAACAGGCGGTGATATTTTTATTGATGGCCATCAAGTTAGTTTTGGTGATTACTCTTATCGTAGTCAGCGGATTAGAATGATCTTTCAAGATCCCACAAATTCATTAAACCCTCGCCAGCGTATTGGTCAAACCCTTGATATGCCTTTGCGGCTAAATACGGATTTAAGCGCTGTTGAACGAGAAAAAAGAATTTATCAAACCTTACGCCAAGTCGGTCTTCTTCCTGAACATGCTAATTATTACCCACATATGTTTGCATCAGGGCAACGTCAACGTATAGCGCTAGCAAGAGCGTTAATTTTAGAACCGCAAGTTATCATTGCTGATGAGGCTATCGCCTCTTTAGATATGTCTTTGCGTTCACAAATGATTAACTTAATGCTGGAGCTTCAAGAGAAACATGATATTGCCTATATTTACGTTACCCAAAATTTAGGTATGACAAAACATATCAGCGATAAGATTATTGTCATGGATAAAGGTGAAGTGGTTGAACGTGGTAATACTGCTGAAGTATTAGCATCGCCCTTACACGAAGTAACACGACGGCTTGTTGCCAGCCATTTTGGTGAAGCATTAACAGCCGAAGCTTGGCGACAAGATTTAATCTAAATACAAATTAGTCATTAAAATGGATTATCTATAACTAGCAACTCCTCGGAGGTGCTAGGTAAATTAAGCAAATTTACAAATGTCGTGGTAGAATCAACCACGTTTATTAACAATAAGCGTGATAACTAAACAGAAAAACAAAACTGTGAATAATGTTATTATCGCGATTTACGAAAAAAACAAGGATACAGCTATGGGTTTTATGACCGGCAAACGCATTCTTATTACTGGTGTTGCTAGTAAATTATCAATTGCTTATGGTATTGCCAAAGCGATGCGTGACCAAGGTGCAGAGCTTGCATTTACTTACCAAAATGAAAAACTGAAACCACGCGTTGAAGAATTTGCAGCATCATTAGACTCAACTATCGTATTAGAATGTGATGTGTCAAAAGACGAAAGTATTGATGCAATGTATGCTGAGCTAGCAAAAACTTGGCCTAAATATGATGGTTTTGTTCACTCTATCGGTTTTGCCCCAGCTGACCAACTCGATGGTGACTATGTTAATGCAGTCACTCGTGAAGGATTTAAAATTGCCCATGACATCAGTGCATATAGCTTTGTAGCAATGGCTAAAGCTAGTCGTGAAATGCTAAATCCAAATGCTGCACTGTTAACTCTGACTTATTTAGGTGCTGAACGTGCAATCCCTAACTATAACGTTATGGGTCTGGCTAAAGCTTCTTTAGAAGCTAATGTTCGTTATATGGCAAATGCAATGGGTCCTGAAGGTATTCGTGTTAATGGTATCTCAGCAGGTCCTATCCGCACTTTAGCTGCATCTGGTATTAAAGATTTCCGTAAAATGTTAAGCCATTGTGAAGCGGTAACACCACTACGTCGCACTGTTACAACTGAAGATGTTGGTAATACAGCAGCATTCCTATGCTCTGATTTGTCTAGTGGTATTACAGGTGAAATTATTCATGTTGATGGTGGATTTAGCATCGCAGCAATGAATGAATTAGAATTGAAATAATATTCTGTAATAAGCCCTTTAAATCTTCATATTAAGGGGCTTATTTTATGTCAAGATAATATAAATTATTTTTTCTCGTTTTATTATTACTTTTACTCATATTATGAGATATTTAATAAATTAATTCTCAAATTTATTCTGTCAATTTTTAATTTATTTATATAGACTTCCATTAGTAAAATTAATTATTTTTATTTAAAATGGATATATAAATGAAACAATTGAAATTAGTACTTCCTATATTTATTGTAGTTGGTATTGCATTGCTAATAGGTTCAATCTTTTTATGGAAATCATCCCTCGAATTTACAAATAATGGTATTAAAACCACTGGAACAATTATTGATCTCGACGTAGGCGATTCAGATGGTGGGCGAGCTTTTTATCCGATTATCGTTTTTAATACATTAGAAGATAATTCAGCAGTAATGTTTAGATCGTCTTACGGTAGTAGTAGTTTTAGCAATGATATCGGGAATTCTATCGATATTATTTACCCAAAAGATAACCCAAAATCCGCCGTTATCAATAGTGCTTTCGGCTTATATGGTAGTGGTATATTTATATCAGGATTTGGTGTTCTTTTCCTACTTGCTGGTATTATTCCTCTTATCATAATGAAAATATCAAAAAATAAGGGTACACGTTTAATACGTGAAGGTTCGCCTATTACAGTTAAAATTAGCGAAGTCATTATTAATGACTCAATAAGCGTGAATGGAAGCAATCCTTTTCAAATTATTGCTGATAAACTTGATAAAGCAACCAATAGCATCACTCGATATAAAAGTAAAAATATCTTTTTTGATCCCACACCATATCTTACTGATGAGAATGTCACTGTATATATAGATAAAAATAACCCTAAAAAATATTATATGGATATTTCTTTCCTACCAACAATTAAAAAATAAAAAATTCTATATGCTTACTTAATTATTCCAGATATTAAGTAAGCAATTTTGTCTATTTCCCATACTCTTCACAGATTTACAAAAGCTTCTGTTATTTACTCTATTTCATTTGCTAATTTTTTATAACATCTTATTATCTAATACTAATGAAGACCATTTATGTCTTCATTATTACTACCATCTTAATTGATAGGGGGCTATTATATGAAATTGTACTACACGCCAGGTAGTTGCTCGCTTTCTCCTCACATTGTTTTACGTGAGACAGGCCTTGATTTTTCAATAGAGAAAATTGATTTACGAGCAAAAAAAACAGAATCAGGTAAAGATTTCCTTAGCATTAATCCTAAAGGCCAAGTTCCTGTTCTTCAATTAGATAATGGAGATATTTTGACTGAAGGTGTTGCTATTGTGCAATATTTGGCTGATTTAAAACCAGATAGAAACTTAATTGCTTCACCAAAGTCATTAGAACGTTACCACCAAATAGAATGGCTAAATTTCCTTGCAAGCGAAGTACATAAAGGCTATGGCCCTCTTTTCTCTTCTGATACACCAGAAAGCTATATTCCTGTTGTTAAAGAGAAACTTAAAAGTAAATTTAGCTATATTGATGGTGTATTAAGTAAACAAGACTATGTTTGCGGTAGCCATTTTACTGTTGCAGATGCTTATTTATTTACATTAAGCCAATGGGCTTCTCATGTTGGATTAGATATCACTGATCTTTCACATTTACAAAGCTACTTAAAACGTATTGCACAACGTCCTAATGTACATAGTGCATTGGTTGCTGAAGGCTTAATTAAAGAATAATTATCTTATTGTCATCACACTATCGTAATGTGCTATATATTAAAAAGCAGGTATAAAAAAACAGGCATATAAAGTGCCTGTTTTTATTTATAAAGAATTAACCGATTAGTCTAGCTGAGTTGCACAGAATTTATGGGTTGGATGCACCATTTGATCTTGAGCTGCAACTAATTGCAATTCATATTCATTCATCTCTTTCGTTTTTAGCATTACTTCATAAACGGCAGCTGCAACATGCTCTAACGCTTGTGGTAATTCAATACCTTTTAATAAGTCCACTAGCATTAAACCACTGGTTAAATCACCTACACCGACAGGCTGACGCTCTCCAAAATCAACTAATGGGCGACTAATATGCCAGCTATGTTCTGCGGTAACCAGCAACATTTCAAAGCGATCCTGACGATAACCTGCACGAGATAAGTGTTTTACTAATACAATTTTAGGCCCTTGCGAGCATAGTTTTCGTGCAGCTTTTACACACTCATCAACATTATGTAACGCTTTACCACCCGCTAATGTTTCAAGCTCTAGTAAATTTGGTGCAATAATATCACTGATAGGTAACGCTTCTTCACATAATACGCCAGAGACTTCAGGAGGAACAATACAGCCTTTTTCAGGGTGTCCCATTACTGGATCGCAAAAATACCATGCATTAGGATTAGCTTGTTTAACCTTTTTAACGATATCAACAATACGTAATCCTTGTTCAGCTGAACCTAAATATCCACTTAAGACTGCATCACATTGGCCGAGTTTACCGATTGCGGCAATACCGTCAACAATCTCAGTAATATGTTCAGCAGACATCACACATCCTGTCCACTTTTCAGGATATTGCGTGTGATTTGAAAATTGTACCGTATTTAATGGCCATACATTAACGCCCATACGATTCATAGGAAATTCAGCAGCACTATTACCAGCATGACCAAAAACAACGTGAGATTGAATAGAAAGTATATTTTTCATGACATAAACCGATTATTGTGAATACACACAACACCCAAGCTTTATCATCATAGGCGAGGTATATACAACTTTTGGAGATCAAAAAAGGGCAAACATAATGTTGCCCTTTTATATCAATTATTTCCAGATAACAAGGCAGTAGTGTTTTTTACCGCGACGTAAAATGGAGTAATGACCAAACAAGAAATCTTTTTCTTCAAAAACATATTCAGGATTGTCTTGTTTCTCACCATTGATAGAGACTGCATTAGAACCAATCATTGTACGTGCTTGACCACGAGATGGGACTAATTGTGCATTCACGAGAGCTTGTTGTAAGTCACTCCCTTTTTCTAATTCAATCGTTGGCATTCCATCTTGTGCGAGTTGCTCAAGATCAGCTTGAGTTAACTCAGAAATAGCGCCAGAGAATAAACTTTCTGTAATACGTTTTGCCGCAGTTAAACCTTCCTCACCGTGAACTAGGCCTGTGACTAATTCAGCTAATACACGCTGAGCACGAGGTGCTTGACCACTATTTTTATCTTCTTGTTCCAGTGCATTAATATCTTCAATGCTCATGAAGGTAAAGAATTTCAAGAAACGATAGACATCAGCATCTGCTGTGTTGATCCAAAATTGATAGAATTTATATGGGCTTGTTTTCTTAGGATCTAACCAAACAGCACCACCTTCTGTTTTACCAAATTTAGTCCCATCAGATTTGGTAATTAAAGGTACAGTCATACCAAAAACTTGTTTTTGGTTGAAACGACGAGTTAAATCAATTCCTGATGTAATATTACCCCATTGGTCAGAACCACCAATTTGTAATTCTACGCCATGATGAGTATTTAATGATGTAAAATCATACGCTTGTAACAGATTATAGGCGAATTCAGTAAATGAGATCCCAACATCATCACGGTTTAAACGCTGTTTCACCGCTTCTTTGTTGATCATTTGGTTCACAGAGAAGTGTTTACCGATATCACGCAGGAATGTTAGCACATCCATTTGACCAAACCAGTCATAGTTATTTGCTAATTCCGCACTGTTTTCACCACTGTCGAAATCTAAGAAAGGTGATACTTGTTTACGAATTTTTTCTACCCACTCGTGAACAGTATCTTGGGTATTCAGTTTGCGCTCGGTGGCTTTAAAACTAGGATCACCAATCAGACCCGTTGCACCACCCACCAACGCCACAGGCTTATGCCCGGCTAGTTGGAATCGTTTTAAACACAGCAAAGGAACCAAGTGCCCCAAGTGCAGACTATCAGCGGTAGGATCAAAACCACAATAGAGTGCGATAGAACCTTGCTCCAAACGCTCAACTAAAGCTGCCTCATCCGTTACCTGAGCAATTAGCCCACGCTCCTGCAATTGTGTAATTAGGTTCTTGCTAGACATCAATGACTCCATCAGTTTATTGTTTTTGTCTATTTTAAAATATATGTGAAACATAAGGGGTATAGCATAAAGCGCTCCCCTATTAAGTACCAGTAGAAAAAGCCCTTTTGTGCTAAATTATTCACACTCAATAAAGAACTAAGGTGCTAATCGCTCAATATCCCATCCATCTATCGATTTTTGATAAATAAAACGATCATGTAGACGGTTTTCTCTACCTTGCCAAAACTCAACAGAATCGAACGCAACACGAAATCCCCCCCAAAAACTAGGCAATGGGACTTCACCATTTTTAAATTTCTGTTTTAATTCTAAAAATTTGCTTTCTAATATACCTCTCGCTGAGATACGAGAAGATTGCTGGGAAGCCCAAGCCGCAATTTGACTATCTTTAGGGCGACTATGGAAATATTTAACCACTTCAAGAGGTGAAAGTTTTTCTGCTTTGCCAAGAAAACAGACTTGTCTCTCTAAAGGATACCAAGGGAATAACAGGCTAACATGAGGATTATGCTCAAGGTGAGATGCCTTACGACTTCCTAAGTTGGTATAGAAAACTAACCCTTTTTCATCAAAATGCTTAAGTAGCACAATGCGTTGATAAGGTTGTCCATTCTCATCAACAGTTGCAACACTCATTGCAGTCGGATCACTTAAACCTGCCTCACATGCTTGTTTTAGCCATTTTTCGAATAATGTGAGAGGTTCTTGCGTGAGTTCGTTGCGTCTTAAACCGCCTTTCATATATTCTCGACGTAAATCAGCAATATCAGTTAAATCAAGTTCGGTCATTTTTTATTCTCACGTTAAGAGGCTCTACTCAGCATACCACGCCTAACATGGATTTGTAGGGTAAATTGCCCCTAAAATTGTTTCTCTAGAAGCACCTGTTACTGAAGGTAAATTACCTGATTCATTAGCTATCGTACGAGCAGCAAGCCAAGCAAATGCTAGCGCTTCCATATCATCGCCACTTAACCCATATTTATCTGTAACAGTAACTTCACTACCAGGCAATAAAGAACCTAAACGTTGCATTATTTGTCCATTACGCGCACCACCACCACATACCAATAAACGCTCACATCCACCATTTAACTTTACTTGCTGTGCAATAGTGGTAGCAGTTAATTCAACTAATGTTGCTTGAACATCTTCTGGCAAAATAGAAGGGAATTTTGATAAATGCTGATTTAACCATTGTGTATTAAAATATTCACGCCCTGTACTTTTGGGTGCTGAACGTAAAAAGTAAGGATCAGTAAGCATTTGATTTAACAGCCCAGTATTCACTTTCCCTGTTGCAGCCCATGATCCATTATCATCATAAGGTGTTTTGTTATGTATCCAATTCCAGCTATCAAGCAACATATTGCCAGGCCCAGTATCGTAGCCTTTAACTGTTACGCCCGGAAATAATAACGAAATATTAGCGATACCACCGATATTAAGAATAACTCGCTTTTCAAGAGGATGACCTAATACCGCAAAGTGAAATGCAGGAACAAGAGGTGCACCTTGACCACCATAAGCAATATCTCTACGACGAAAATCACCCACCGTTGTAATCCCTGTTAGCGCAGCAATACGATGGTTATCACCTAGTTGCATTGTAAAAGGAAAAACGCCATCAGGTTCATGCCAAACAGTTTGTCCATGACAACCTATTGCAGTAATATCATCGGCGCTTAACTTCACTTTAGCTAATAACTCAATAACCGCTTTAGCGTATAATTCTCCTAATTGCGCATCTAACACACCTAATTCAGATAACGTTGTTGATTGCCCCTGGCAAATAGCTAAAATACGTTCTCGTAAGGATTGTGGATAAGGTAGAAAGTGATTTGTTTGTTGTGCAACAAATTTATTATTTATTGCGGCTAAAACAACATCAATTCCATCTAAACTTGTACCCGACATTATACCGATGTACCGCCCTGCTCTCATGGTGTTTTCCTTATAATCAAGATGATACAAATTTTAACATATAATGTTATATTATATTTTTAAGAAATCTCTTCTGTGTTTGCTTTCTCGTTTTACTATATAGTAAGCAAAATATTATTAATATCTGTATCGACATACGCAAAAAACACGCTATAACTGATACTAAGAACATTATTCAATCTAAGTCAATTTCTTGGATTTTCTTTAGGAGTAACTATGTTTAAGCATTTACTAATCGGCCTTTTTACCATGACGGCACTTGCAGGTTGTGTTAATACCGGTTCTTTATCCGGTGATACCTATACAGCAAGCCAAGCGAAACAAGCACAGACTGTTACTTATGGTACTATTGTTTCTGTTCGTGCAGTAAATATCCAAGCTGGTAGCGACGAGAATATTGTTGGTGCCATTGGCGGTGCTGTTCTTGGTGGCCTATTAGGTAACACTATTGGTGGTGGGACAGGCCGTAACTTAGCAACTGCTGCTGGTGCTATTGCAGGTGGTATGGCAGGACAACAAGCGCAAGGCGCATTAAATACAACAAAAGGTGTTCAGCTTGAGGTACGTTTAGACAGTGGCAGAACCGTTGCTGTTGTTCAAAAAGCAGATAATACCGTTTATAGCAAAGGACAACGTGTTTCCGTTATTGGTAGTGGTAATAACTTAACGGTATCTCCACGATAATCCCCAAAATAAATAAAGCAGGCGAGTATTTACTATCGCCTGTTTTATTTTTTAATAATCTTAATGACATTAATATGCAAAATACGCTTCACTTATCTATAAATTTTATATTTACATTATACGGATAAAGCCACAGAAAAATATAAAAAGTAAAAATAACAGGCTATTAGAGCATATTAAAATCAATTAACTTAAAGTATTATATTACACATAATTAATCATGTAGCCTATTTATGTTTTTTTCTAATTTTCTAATGATATTAATCAACCCTTCAACTTCATCCTGCTGAATATCACCTAATATTTCTTGCCGTGTTTTTTCAATAACTGTATAGACTTCATTAATAAAAGGTTCTGATTCTTTTGTTAATTTAATACGTTTTGCTCGACGATCATTTATACATGTATGGCGACATATCAATTTTTTTTCTTCTAACTGATCCAAGGTTCTTACTAAAGAAGGTTGCTCAATGCCAATCGCTTTAGCTAACTGTATTTGCGATTGCTCAGGAGGTAATTGGCTAATATTATACAATGTTACCCAATGAGTTTGAGTTAATTTCAATGGTTTGAGACGGTGATCAATTAATGCACGCCACAGTCTAACTAAACGTGCTAAATCAGCTCCTAATGTTGATTCCACATATCCCTCCTTAAATTCGCATTTTCAGCCTGTTTATAACCAAACTTAAATCTATGTACTTGATACAATTTGACTCACCTACTCTTTTATAATATCTCGCTTTAATCTTACTAATATTTAAAGTTACAACTTCATTTATTAGGTAGTTAATTATTTTATAAAATAGATAAATTATTTAATAAGGCTTAATATAATCTTTCTTATTTCTTAATTATGAAACACTATAAAGAATAACCTTGTTATAAAAACTAATCTATATTTTTTTACATAATAATCATTATTATTTTACAAAAAAACTGTTTTAAAAGAAAAATACATTAAAGTTCATCTAATTAGATGACATTTATAAAGGCAATAATTACAATTGATATTATTAAAATAATAATAAGGAAGTAATAAATAAATTAAATACAATAAGTAAAGATAATGGATAATAGTTAGATAAAATTTTTTTTAATTTTTAAATTATTTTTAACTTCAAAATAAATTTAATTGATTATTTTTTATCTCTATTTGTATCTCTGTTTTAGAAATTTTTCTTAAATAACGTTGGCGGCATAACCGTAGCGTATTTCTTTTTTCTTGTTGGTTCATCGTTGACCAATTAAAACGTTCTTGTCGATTACGAAAGCAACCCATACAATAACCTTGTGCATTCATTTCACAACGCCCAATACATGGACTAGGAATATCGAAAAATTCTAATTGTTCTAACATTTGATTATTCCTCCCTGCTTATTTGTTACTATAGAGTATAGTTAATAGAATTATCTTCTGCGTAACTGATAACTAACATCTGTTTGAGCACTAAAATTGAACTTTAGGGCTTTAACGCGTTATAGTATTAGACCGTCAGTTTTTTCTGTTGGGTTTAATGAGTCAAAAAATATAAGAGGTTTATATGCGAGTACTTCATACCATGATCCGTGTAGGCGATTTACAACGCTCTATCGATTTTTATACCCAAGTATTAGGTATGCAACTTCTGCGCACCAATGAAAATGAGGAATATAAATACTCGTTAGCTTTTGTTGGCTATGGTGATGAAAGCAGTGGCGCCGTCATTGAATTGACTTATAACTGGGGTGTTAATAGTTATGAGATGGGTACCGCTTTTGGTCATGTTGCATTAGGTGTTGATGATGTTGCAGCAACTTGTGAGGCAATTCGCCAAGCCGGTGGTAATGTCGTTCGAGATGCCGGTCCCGTAAAAGGCGGAACTACTATTATTGCCTTTGTTGAAGATCCAGATGGATACAAAATTGAATTAATCGAAAACAAAGATGCAAGCCACGCACTTGGTAACTAATTTTATTTAAATCAGAGAGGCAATTTTACGGCCTCTCTGATTTTTGATTATTGATTAATTTCTGATCTCTTACTTTAATCAGATAAGTATAAGTTTAATGCCTGATAAAAATAGCCCTAATGAGCTTTGTAACCGTTTTCGCGGTTATTACCCTGTTGTTATAGATGTTGAGACAGGTGGATTTAATGCAAAAACAGATGCGCTTCTTGAAATTGCCGCGATTACATTAAAAATGGATGAGCAAGGTTGGATACAACCTGATAATACCTTACATTTTCATGTTGACCCTTTTGAAGGCGCTAATTTAGAACCCTCAGCATTAGAATTTACCGGTATTGATCCTAAAAATCCGCTTCGTGGTGCCGTCAGTGAATATGAAGCACTTCATGCTATTTTTAAAATGGTAAGAAAAGGCATGAAAGAGACAAATTGTAATCGTGCCATTATCGTCGCTCATAATGCCACCTTTGATCATAGCTTTGTGATGGCAGCTGCTGAACGTTCTGGATTAAAACGCAATCCTTTTCATCCTTTTGCGACATTCGATACCGCAGCGCTCAGCGGTTTAGTATTAGGCCAAACTATTTTAGCAAAAGCCTGCATTACAGCGGGTATCCCTTTTGATAGTAAATTAGCTCACGGAGCTTTATACGACACTAATCGCACTTCTTTACTTTTTTGTGAATTAGTTAATCGCTGGAAAAAACTAGGTGGCTGGCCTTTACCTACCCCTTAATTAGCGTTTCTCTTTTTTTAACAAAAAAAGCCAGTTTTTATAAAACTGGCTTTTTATATCGACAAATAATTAATCGCAAAAATGGTATTAATTATTCTGCTTCATCGTCTCGGTATTTATCAGCAGTTTCTTTTAGTAACTTCTGTAACTCGCCACGTTGATACATTTCTAAAATAATATCGCATCCACCAACTAATTCACCATCTACCCATAATTGTGGGAATGTTGGCCAATGAGCATATTTTGGTAATTCAGAACGAATGTCTGGATTTTGTAGGATATCGACATAAGCAAAACGCTCACCACATGCTGAAATTGCTTGAACTGCCTGCGCAGAAAAACCACAATTTGGTAACTTAGGTGAACCTTTCATATATAAAATAATCGGGTTTTCTTTGATCTGGCGTTCAATTTTCTCAATAGTCGTCATTTATTACTTCCTTACAACCTTTTATATTCGATATGTTTTATGTTGGAAAAACATAGAAGAAGAATACCACTTTATTATAAAAAGCTCTATAGAAGTTAATTATAATTATAAATCAAGTGGTTACATTTTAATTACCATGCTATTTATGTGAAAATACACGTCAAAACATGACAACACAAGACAAATAAATCAATATATTACAGTTTTTAGTGAGTGTGTTTTATCTTACATCCCACACCCTGCTATACTCTCCAAAAACTAATTAGCAACATGAAGACTATTAGACGAGAGCCTGTTAGGACGCATATGACGGAAGATGTAGCGAGGGATTTATTTGAGAAATTGGAAAGATATCTTGATAAGACTAGCGCCACTACAAAGTTATGTAATTAAAAATTCAATTATACGCCTCCCAAAATAGAAAATTAATTTTAGGAGGTATTAATTATTTATCTTTACTTAATGGCATTACCTTATAGAGATATGTATTACCTTATGAAATTAAGAAAAATACCTCCTAATTTTTCTATTTTTCACTATTATTTTATTTTGAATATAATTTTTATTATAAAGTTTGAATAAAAACGTAATAATAAAAATATCGTTATTAGGGTATGCACATAATGCATAACGCTATGTTGCAAAAGGATTAGGCAAGGAGTTTATACCGCAACAAATTAAACCGAACACTGCGTCAAACGGACTATTCAGACGGGGATATTATCGTTTTTATATTACTATAATTTTACTTTATCATAGATATGGATGCAGCTATTTTCAAAAGATGTGCTTGGCTCCCACTCACCATCTATCAGTACAATATTTTTCATCCCAAATGCAGACATGCCATCAATTGAGTAGCTCCATCCTATACAGTTGATGCTGTGTGCTTTAATCATCTCTAGATGATTAAAAGCAATTTGTCCGTATATCGTAGACTCTTGATTAACATTGATTTTTTTAAAAAAGGCTGTTTCAGTTTCTATAAGCCCAGTAAGTATTTGGGTAAATCTTTCTCTATCATTCTTTTCTTTTGGAATAATGTCTTCATCAAACTGCTGTGTTGCCCCACCATGCCACCCCAATTGGCTGAACTTTGAAATGTATTTAGTTTTCCCTGCTGGGAAAATGTAATTTGCACAGGAGGAGAAGCAATAATCTTGAACCTGGACATCCCACTTTTTATCGAATACCAGTTCACCTAACTTCATACCAGGAACAATATCACCGCCACGACTGTTAATGACAAGAGTAGAAATATCTGAGTTGCTAGCCAAGGCGTGAACTTTTTCATATCCAGACTCACTAATATTACCAGAATAGAATATTTTATCACCTGATGTAAATATTTTTAGCTCATCTTCCTTTTTTATGGAAGAGTTTTTAGTGTTACAAGCCGATACTGCTATTGTCATTATAGCTATTGATAGAGGAATTAATTTTTTCGTCATGATTTTATACTCCATTTTACACTCCAGTTTATAAAAGAAGCCATTGTAATATAAAGCAATGCAATGATGAAAAAGTATTTAATAATATATTTAACTATTTAATTTAGTGTTAATAAACATTAATTAAATTGCTGTAATATAAATTAACTCAATGATGAAAAAGTATTTAATGATAGATTTTAACTATTTAACCAGGAGAGGCTATGAAAAAAATTATTATTTTGGGCGTTGTTTTTTTGTTATCAGGTTGTATTACACCAGAGCAACAATTTAATCAGGACCAGTCATACTGCGATAAGTTTGGCTACCAGAAAGGGACTGACAAATACGCAGATTGTCTTAAGGAATTTCACATGCAGCGCGATAAAATAGAACAACAAAGTGATAGTAGAATGATGGAAAACTTTATGTCTAATTGATATTGTTTTATAGGAGACAGCTATGGCATCAAAAAATATTCAGCTTGCGTTTATATTTAGTAACTGTTTACTCCTCGCTGGTTGTGATTCTGAAACGGAAAAGGATTTCGAACTGATATGTGGCGACGGGCACTCAATCAAACAACAGGAAGGGTTACAAGCAGACGAAATTTTAAAAGAGTACATCATCGGTGATAAGAAATCAGATTTAGAAAAATTAGTTCAAGTACAACACATGGATAATACAATTAGCTATGATGGTTATATCTCACATAGCGGTCTATTGAGAGTTAATCAACTGCTTTCTGAAAATCCGAACATAAAATTAATTAAAATAGACTCTCTTGGTGGTGTTACGTCACTGGGATTATGCTTCGGAGAACTGATTTATAAAAATAAATTGGATGTTGAAGTAAAAGACAGAGTTTACTCGTCAGCAGCTAACTATGTTTTTGTCGCGGGAAGAAATAAATACATAAGTAAAAATGCTTTGATTGGTTTTCATGGCGGAGAAGCTTCGACACAGTTTTACGACTTAGAAAAAAACAAAAATATTATGAGTGCAAACAGTATCACTGAGCCAGAGAATAATTCAATTAAAGAGTGGGAAAGTGAATTCTATAAAAAACTTGGTATTAATATAAGACTTATTACAGCTGGCCAAGAGACAGATTTTGCTAAACTAAATCAAGTTGGATGGACGTATACTTTGGATGCATTTGAGTATCTTGGGGTTAATGGAATAAAGCTTAATGATGGTGTTTGGGATATCAATACGAAATATAATGAGAATAAAAATCTCTTTATTATTGATAAGGATTATCTAATAAGAGATTAAGCTTATTATTTCTATTGCAATTGTGACGGCGAATATTTTTATACAAAACGTATGTTACCTGAGTCGGCGATAAAACCGCAAGATTTGCGGTCTATCTGCATTAAGTTACCAAGGTTCGCATAATCATCCATTATATTAAACGGGCGAGATAGTTAATTAGTACAGCCCGTTTAACAACAATCACAATTATTCCTCTTCCGCTTTCTGCGCTTCTTCCATTTCACGTATTCTCATGTTAGATAGCACAGTAAAAGATGGTTTTCTAGAAAAAGCGTCCAGCTACAAACGAAGACAAAACAAACACCAAGGCTCAAATAGTTCTCACGGTGTTCACTGTGTCGTTAGTCAATATGGTTTACTTGGCAAATGTCATCTTGTGAAATACGAAAATGACGGAGAGGATTTTATTGAAGGTGAGTACGCTATAGTTGGTTAATTTATTAGTTCTAATTTAGTAGTCAGCTTTGAGCGAAGATAGGACATTCACGGTCACTGCCACTTGTATTACCCAACCCCCACCTGATGTTCTCGCTGCTGATAGAGGATTACGAACAATTCTAAGCGCCAATAAATGGGGGCTGACTAAGCTGTTTGACCGTGAATTACTTCCGATCCTCTTCAAGTACGATGGATTTTAGTAGAAACGGATTTGATGAATAATGCCGCAGTGAGTACTGCGAGAATATGAGGCTGCTATTTCTGCCCGTCATTTAAAACAGGAGGGAGGAAAGGAGACTCATGGGATGTATATTCAAACAAGCTGCTCCTTGCGTCATTCCAAGCCTGAATGATTTCCTCCGAACCATGCATCTCCTTTAATGTGTTTATAATGTGGTCATATACCCTTATTCATTCAAACCGCAGCTTGAGCTCTATATATACCGGATTAAAATATCAATTAAGTAAGGTAAGTATTGTATTTTGAATAAATAACTTTTTTAAGATTTTTAGTATTAGAAGACATATTGAAAATAACGCAACATGCAGAAATTGAAAGGGAAATGCTAAGTTTTATCAGTGCCGATTAAATAATCGGCACCAGGGAAATTAACGCCAGCGTTCTGTCGCCCAGGCGACCTGCCGTTGTGCATCGTGGAAAGTCCAGGCGACGAAGCGACTGATTTTTTGCCCCTGCGCCATTTCAATGGTGCGGACTTCGGCCGCACCCACCAGCTTCAACGCGTGATAAATCGAAGGTAAGGTCGTATTTTTAGAAATCAACGAGGTGAACCACAGGCAGTTTTGCGCCAGGATAACGCTCTCCTCTACCATTTTACGCACAAAGGCTTCTTCACCGCCTTCACACCATAGCTCTTTATTTTTGCCACCAAAGTTCTGTACCGGCGTGTCGGCTACCTCGCCTTTACCCAGCTTGTGCAGTTTGCGACGGGTGCTGGCTTGCGCTTCCTGTTCAGAGCTGTGGAACGGTGGATTACACAGTATGGCATCAAATTTCTCTGCCACGCCGATGATGCCGTTCAAAATACATTCGGGGTGTTTTTGTAAACGCAGACGCACGCCGTTTCTCAGTGTCGGATTCATCTCCACGATCATTTTGGCCGAATTGAGCGATATCGGATTAATCTCCGAACCGGTAAAACGCCAGCCGTATTCACGCAGGCCAATAATCGGATAAATACAGTTGGCACCAACACCCACATCAAGGATCGCCACGCCTTTACCGCGAGGGAACTCACCGCCGTTGCTGGTCGCCAGCAGGTCGGCCAGATGGTGTAAATAGTCGGCACGCCCGGGGATCGGCGGGCACAGATAATCGGCGGGAATGTCCCAGTGTTCAATGCCATAAAAATGTTGCAGTAATGCACGGTTGAGCATTTTAACCGCCGCAGGATCGGCAAAATCTATCGAGATGTCGCCCCAAGCGTTCGGCTTGATGAACGGCTCCAGTGCAGGGCAACTAGCGATCAGTGCCGGGAAATCATAGCGTGAACGATGACGGTTACGCGGATGCAAGCCGCTTTTCTGCTGCAGGAAGGTTTTCTTTTTTTCCACCGTGAAAGGTTCTCTTAAAGGTATTTCTGACGCGTACGATACCATATACCATATAGGTTTCAAGTTGCAGCTAACAGCTCGGGATGAAACCGTATTAAGCCTGCATTCAGAGCTTATGCCAGAATGTCCTGCTCTTTATATATAACGCAATTCAAGATGCAGGAAGGCGGCAAGGGAAGATAAACAGGGAACATAAATCAGTATGTGACCCGACTGGCTGAGTGAGGCCAACGAACCTGCCCACATGTAAAATTTAAATGGCTGTTTTGAGCGAAAAACAGACGTATTGTTCATATAGTAAGTTTAACTATGATAATACAAAAAATATGGAATGATTATATTTTATCTTTATTTGCGATACTCCTTAGGTCGATACCTTATTGCTTCTACAAAAGCCATAAAAGCGGGAGAAGACTGGCGACGGTTTGGATAATACAGATGGAAACCTTCAAAGTAAGGGCTGTAATCTGTCAATACTGATTGTAGTTTACCTTGTGAAATATAAGGTTCTGCCAACGATTCTGGAATATAGGCTATTCCCATACCATCAAGAGCTGCATTTAATTGATGTAAAGTACTATTAAAAACGAGTTGCCCCTCTACCTTTATACTTGTTATATGGTCATCCTGATTAAATTCCCACGCATAAATAGAACCCGCAGCGCGATGTCGAATATTAATACATTGATGTTGAGATAAATCGTCAGGGGATTTAGGTTTTGGGTGTTGTTCAAAATAAGCAGGAGAGGCCACTGTAATTAAACGCCAATCAGGACCAATACGTACCGCTATCATATCTTTATTAATATCATCGCCAATGCGTATTCCCGCATCGAAACGTTCTTCAACGACGTTTGTAAAACCATAATCCACATACATCTCTAATGTGATATCAGGGTATTTTTGTAAAAAGTTATTCAACATGGGGCGAATATAAGTTTCTATTTGATCATCAGTACAACTTAGACGAATAGTCCCCCTAGGACTATCTCGTAACTCATTTAATGCGTTAAGCTCAATATTAATCTGTTCAAATAATGGGCTGATAGCATTCATTAATTGTGCACCGGCCTCTGTCACAGAAACATTTCGAGTTGTTCTTGTAAGAAGCCGAATTCCTAATCGCTCTTCTAAAAGCCGTATTGTATGGCTTAGAGCCGAGGGTGTTACATCGAGTCTTGCGGCTGCTTTCGTAAAACTTTGCTCTTGAGCAACGATAAGAAAAGCGTGCAAGTCATTCATTTTACTTTTTGCCATTAATGAATTTTTCTCACAAGTTTATGAAGATTACGCCTACTAATTAAATTATCACCTATATGCGATGATAATGTCTATTAAATATCGTAAACACAAAGGTGAATAGAACCGATGGATAATACAATTCTTCGAGAACAAAAATCTCCTGAAAGAGCGAACTGGAGTGCCGTTTTTGCCATGACACTTTGTGTTTTTGTATTGATAGCCTCTGAGTTTATGCCAGTGAGCTTATTAACACCTTTAGCCACTGATTTTCAGGTGACAGAGGGAATGGCAGGACAAGGTATTACAATTTCGGGTTTTTTTGCTGTTGTAACCAGCTTATTTATTTCTGTCCTTACTCGTCACTTAAATCGTAAAGCTTTATTACTAGGACTTACGCTATTGATGGGTGTTTCAGGGGCAATGATTGCTTTAGCTCCTAATTATTACATTTATATGGTGGGTAGAGCACTTATCGGTATTGTTGTGGGTGGCTTTTGGTCTATGTCTGCTGCAATAGCAATGCGTCTTGTACCAATAGAAGAGGTTTCTAAAGCATTGGCTATTTTTAATAGTGGTAATGCGTTAGCAACCGTTATTGCAGCACCATTAGGAGCATATTTAGGTGCAACTATTGGATGGCGAGGGGCTTTTTTGAGCCTAGTCCCTATCGCGATTATCACCATTATTTGGTTATGGATGAGCCTACCGACAATGCCGGCTGACTCAGATAACCATCAAAATAGATCACAAGTTTTCAATATTTTTAGCTTTTTTAAATATCGAGTCGTTACGTTAGGTATGCTCGCTATTGGGTTATTTTTTATGGGGCAATTTACCTTATTTACCTATGTGCGCCCTTTTCTTGAAACAGTAACAAAACTCGATATTTCGATGGTAACTTGTATCCTGTTATTGATTGGTATTGCTGGGTTTATTGGGACATTACTTATCAATCGTTTATTAAATAGAGGATTTTATCGCACACTTATCGTCATTCCACTATTGATGGCTAGCATTGGTGTGTCGCTAATTTTCTTCGGCCATTCTCTTTTTGCTGTGATTGCATTACTGAGTATTTGGGGATTTATTTCGACCGCAGCACCTGTTGGATGGTGGAGTTGGATACCTCGAATATTTTCAAATAACGCAGAAGTAGGAGGCGGTTTAATGGTTGCCGTTATCCAAATTTCTATTGCCTGTGGCGCTTCTGTGGGGGGCATATTATTTGATTTAGGAGGATATGAAAGTGCTTTTGCGGTGAGTGCTTTACTTCTGGTTATTGCCGCAACACTTGTTCAATTCACTGCGAGGGCTGAGAAAGAAAAATAATATGTTTAAATTTTATAAAGAAATAATTATTAGTCTTTAATATCCATTGGTTAAGTTATTCAATAAGCTTTCCTAAGAAAATGAAGAATAGAAGAGGATATATATTATGAATAATGAACGTCGAGCATTATTAAAATTAACGGGCGTAAGTATTGCCGCTGCAAGTATGACATCAATATTTACTGCTACAGCATTATCGCAATCAAAGACGATGATTAATCAACAATGGGATAAAACTTTTATGAAAAGCGATAAAGTTGAATATAAAAAGGTTACATTTAAAAATCGTTATGGTATAGCGTTGGTGAGTGATTTATATCAACCTAAAAATATAAGAGAACCATTAGCTGCGATTGTATTAAGTGGGCCATTTGGCGCGGTAAAAGAGCAATCTTCTGGGTTATATGCTCAAACATTAGCAGAACGTGGTTTCATCACATTGGCATTTGACTCTTCTTTTACGGGAGAAAGTAGTGGTGAACCTCGAAATGTTGCTTCTGCGGATATTAATACGGAAGATTTTAGTGCAGCTGTCGATTTTTTAGGACTACAGCCAAATGTGGATCGTGAGCGTATCGGTGTGTTAGCTATCTGTGGATTAAGTGGGATGGCTTTAACTGCTGCCGGTAGTGATCCACGTATTAAAGCTGTGGCTACCGCATCAATGTATGATATGTCTCGTAGTATCAGCCGTGGATATCAAGATAGTTATACTCTTGAAGAAAGACATAAGGTGATTGATTATCTTAGCCAGCAGCGTTGGAAAGATGCAGAAAATGGATACAATGCGCTCGGTTATCATGAAGTACCCTTTGATGAAAATGGTCATATTATTGAAGGTCAGCGTGTTTTACCTGAAGTATTACCGAAGAATGCACCACCTGTATTAGCAGCATTCTTTGATTATTATCGTACTACTCGAGGTTTTCATCCTCGTTCAATTAATTCGACTACAGCATGGACGGCAACAACACCGATATCTTTCTTTAATTTTCCTATGTATGCCAATATTGAAATGATATCACCAAGACCCATCTTGCTGATTGCAGGGGAAAATGCACATTCGCGTTACTATTCAGAAGATGTATATAAATTAGCATTAGAGCCTAAAGAATTATTAATTATTCCGAATGCTGATCATGTTGATTTATATGATAATTTAAATAAAATCCCCTTTGATAAAATTACAGCTTTCTTTCAACAGAACTTATAACATTTAATTATTCTTACTGATTAAATCATAATACCTATAAATAAAGTAAAAACATGTTTGTCATGGATTAAGAGTATTGGATGATTGTGGTTTATTATTAAATCCCACGAACGTCCTTTACTCTATAACTACACTTTTATATCACTTTTGTTTTAATACTTATAAACAGATTGAGATATATGTTAGTTCTGCTTTTGGCACAAAGCAGACTGCTGGCTCATATATAATTCAATGCTATAACAGCATAAGTTCTAATCTTGAGCCAATACAATTAATTATTAAATATAGTTTTGAATCAATAAGTTATATGTTTAATATTTTTTTAACAACCAACTAACTGATTATTGGATAAAGTATAAAAGCCCCTATAAAACATCCTGGGGCTAATCAAAATATGAAATATGGATAAAGCAATTTAAGAGATAGTTTGCTGCTGAGTCAATTTTAATGCCTTAGTGAAATCAGCCACAATCTCTTCGCACATTTTTCTATTTACATGTTCCATAACATAAATGTGCAAATAAACATTATTTTTTACAAGATGGTATTTGTTATCTATTTCATGTAAATACTCTGGCAACATTTTTTCTTCTAAAGAGATTAAAGGAATAACAATAGATAACCCAGCAGCCGCTCTAAAAGCAGAAGTGATCCCCATTGATTTAAACGATTTCATTAAATAATCACAATTATCAAATGAGTCTTTTACTATCTTTTTTAATCCCTCGTTACCAAGAGAACAAAGTCTTGAATAAACAATATCAGCCCTAAAACCATCACGACTACCATAAATCATAATATCTTTAATACCAGAAAGATAAGGAATTGAAGTGACATGATTTTTAAAATTATCAATAACATTTTTTCTAGCAATAAAGAGATTCCCTGGCATAGGTGTACCTAGTACTTTATGAGTACTAATCGTCATAGATGAGATTTTTTTATTATGAAATGAAAATGTCCTTGGATCTTGTTTTAATTCATTTTCATCTATAAAAGGAATTAACGCTCCACCTAAAGCTGCATCAAGATGAATATAATACTCACATGAGTATTCATCCATTATATTAGTACATTCTTCAATTGGATCAAACGCACTCGTCATCGTTGTGCCTGCTGTAAATACCGCCACTATATTTTCTTTCTTTTTTATTTTTTCTCTATAATCATTAATATCTATTTGGCCTGTTTCTAATGTATCGATAATGATGATTTTTTTAAATCCAAGTAAGCTTGCAAATTTATAAATGCTATAGTGTGCATCTTTTGAAAATATAAGTGTTGCATCTGGATAAAGTTGTCTTCCTATCCACATTCCTTGTAAGTTACCAATTGAAGAACCCCCACCAATATAGCCCCAACATTCATTAGAAGAAAGTCCTAGCCATTGAGCAAATAATTCAATTGCCGCTTTTTCTTCCCTCATTGTATTAGGTAAAGGGCATGCATCAGGTTCATAACAATCGCCTAAATTATTGGTAAGATAACTTAATTGTTGATAATGCTTTTTATCATTATATAAAGATTCTAAGGAAGATAAATTGACTTGTATACCCACGTAATTATTTATTTTATTCATCAATAAAAACCCTTCCAAATGAAATAAGTAGTTTTACTATAATTCACTATATTTATATTTTCAAAGAATTAATATTGATAATTTGAAGTGTGTGCACTTTCTAAAAATACTGACAAATAAAATAATAACATAAATTATAATAGTTAATTAAAATCAATGCGTTAATGTTATTTAACTGTTTTTATTTATTTTTTAACGTATGTATTTTGCTTAAAATAAATCAACTCAAGCATCAAAAGGTTTACTTTTAATAACAAAAAAACAAATAACATTAAGAAATGATTTTTAATTAATTTAGTTTACATGATAAATGAATGGAGTTTGTCAAAAAACAAAGAATCGATATATTATATTTTTATATAACATCTTACATACAACATCTTAGTAAGATATAATTTCTGTTTTATAAAATAATCTAAATAATATTAAAAATGTCACACTAATATTAATTTTTATATTTCCAGCAATATAAAATTGAGAATAACTCACATTCTATATTTGTAATTGTTAATAATTATCATTAACAAATACTATGCTAATTTTAAAGACTAGTTGTATAATCAAAAAATTAAAATGACAGCTAGGTAAATATTTTAATATTTGCTTTATCTTAATAAAAGGTTAGTTCATATTATTACTAATATCGATAAATACATTTCGCTGTTATTTTATCTATTTTTTGTTAAAATAATTAGCAAATAAGTAAAAATTGAGTTATGCATTTGCCTCATTTTGTTGATTCTATGATTTCAATAAAATGAATTTAGGCACAAAACCCGAAATAGATAGTATAAAGGAGTACGCAATGTCTTTCGAATTACCAAAATTACCCTATCCGTTAGATGCTCTAGAACCACACATCTCTAAAGAAACGCTAGAATACCACTACGGTAAACATCACCAAACCTATGTAACTAACTTAAATAACTTAGTAAAAGGTACTGATTTAGAAAATAAATCATTAGAAGAAATTATTAAATCTACAGATGGCGGTATTTTTAACAATGCGGCACAAGTCTGGAACCATACATTCTATTGGAACTGCTTAGCACCAAATGCAGGTGGTGCGCCAACAGGTAAAATCGCGGATGCAATCAATAGCACGTTTGGCTCTTTTGATGAGTTCAAAAAACAATTTAATGATGCAGCGGCTAAAAATTTCGGTTCAGGTTGGACTTGGCTTGTTAAGAAAACAGATGGCTCGCTAGCCATTGTTAATACATCAAATGCAGCAACACCTATTTCTGGTGATGACAAACCATTATTAACCGTTGATGTATGGGAACACGCTTATTATATCGATTATCGTAATGCTCGTGTAAAATACTTAGAAGAATTCTGGGCACTGGTTAATTGGGCATTTGTTGAAGCTAATTTTGCTTAATTAACTTAATTATTCTCAAAAATGAAAATTTATTTTTGATAACATAATAAAAAAGGGCGCTATTTGGCGCCCTTTTTTATATTTAGATATCCGCTTATTTAAGGATTAATCGAATATTTATAAAAAATGATTAGAAAAGCATCGTGGTAAATAAAACAATAACGACTAAAGCAGCAATTGCTGTACTTAAACCAAGTTTCAGATCCGTATCCATCTATTTTCCCTCAAAATGATTATAATACATTAAAATTAACCATAATCTTATCATGGTAATTATTATTGCATATCAAAATTTGCTAAAATAGCGATTAGTGCACAATTTATAACATTGATTAATACTTTCACTTTTGAGCTAGATCATACAAAATTCATAGCTAATCGCTAAATTATTGCCAGTGTTTGCCCTATGTAAGACTATACTGGCAGCTAAACCATAAAATTAAATAAAAGAGACCCATGAAGGTCAGGAGTTTTCCACACCATGGCAACAATTAAAGACGTGGCAAAACGCGCAGGCGTATCAACCACAACTGTTTCTCATGTGATCAACAAAACACGTTTTGTTGCTGAGAACACACGAGCTGCAGTTTGGACAGCTATTAAAGAATTAAATTATTCACCTAGTGCCGTTGCGCGTAGTTTAAAAGTCAATCATACCAAATCTATTGGCTTATTAGCCACGTCAAGTGAAGCCCCCTACTTTGCTGAAGTGATTGAAGCCGTTGAAAATAGTTGTTATAGCAAAGGGTACACCCTGATCTTATGTAATTCACATAATAATCTTGATAAGCAAAAAGCTTACCTTGCAATGCTTGCTCAAAAACGTGTTGACGGTTTGCTGGTGATGTGTTCTGAATACCCTGATCATCTTATCTCTTTATTAGAAGGATACCGCAATATTCCAATGGTTGTGATGGATTGGGGTAAAGCTCGCGGTGATTTCACGGATACCATTATCGATAATGCGTTTCACGGTGGCTACATCGCAGGGAAATATCTTATTGAACGAGGACATCGTGAAATTGGTATTATTCCAGGCCCTCTAGAACGTAATACAGGTGGCGGTCGCTTACAAGGTTTCTTAAAAGCAATGGAAGAAGCTAAAATCCTCGTAAAAGAAGAATGGATTGTACAAGGCGATTTTGAGCCTGAATCAGGTTATAAAGCGATGCACCAGATGTTAAGCCAAAAACATCGCCCAACTGCTGTTTTTTGTGGTGGTGATGTGATGGCTATGGGCGCTATTTGTGCTGCTGATGAGCTTGGCTTACGTGTACCTACTGATATTTCTATTGTCGGTTATGACAATATTCGTAATGCACGCTATTTTTCACCAGCATTAACTACAGTCCACCAACCTAAAGAGCGTTTAGGCCAAATGGCGCTGTCGATGTTGCTTGATAGAATAGTAAATAAACGAGAAGATGCTCAAACTATTGAAGTACATCCGCGATTAGTTGAACGTCGTTCTGTCGCTGATGGCCCATTTATTGATTATCGCCGTTAATAACTCTTTTTAGACCTCTATCGAAGCCACTCCTCATTTAAGGTTTGGCTATCACCAAGATAATTTAATAACCATGTTAAAGCGGGCGATTTACTTTTATCGACCCAAGTCAGGCAGCATGGGCTGTCTGGCAATGGCTGTGCAAGTTTTAGGGATACTAGTTTGCCTTGTTCAATTAATGATTCGGCTTTATGCCAAGGCACCATGCCTACACATAAGCCATCTAGGAGGCACTCTAGGCCAACATCCCATGTAGGCACAACCATTCTACGTTGATTATTTAAAGCCCAGGTATCGCGTTTAGGTAAGCTACGTGAGGTATCTTCTAAACATAGACTTGCAAAAGGACGCATTTCATCGTCAGTTAATGGATGCGTTGCTTGTGTTAGTGGGTGGTCAGCACGACAAACACAACGCCATGGCATAAATCCCATATCTTTAAAACTATAGCGCTCACCTATTGGTGAAGCTCTTGTGGCACCAATAGCCAAATCAACACGACCATTAACTAAAGAATCCCAAACACCATTAAACACTTCAGGATAGATGTATAGTTCAATATCCGGAAAATGACGATAAAAGTCGAGAATAAGTTGTTGTGTTCTTTTAGGTTTAACAATGCAATCTACTGCTATACTAAATTGTCCTCGCCAGCCATTAGAGACTTGCTGGCATAAATGGCGTGTGTCATTCATTTTTTTGATAACAGATCGGGCCTCTTTAATAAAAATTTTTCCCGCATCGGTTAATTCTACATCACGGTGACGACGTTCAAATAAAGGAACAGCAAGCCATTCCTCTAATTGTCTAACGGTATAACTAACAGCGGAGGGCACTCTGTGTAATTCTTGAGCAGCAGCACTAAAACTACCTGTTCTAGCGACTGCATCTACAACATCTAAAGAGTATTCTGACCACATAGAGTTTATTCCTTTGAAAATTTTTCACAGCATCAACCAAATATTCCCGTTTCACAAGCAATTTAGGTCTTAGTTACAATATATAAAATGTTTTACTTCACATATATAGAAAATTAAAATGAATTTAAATACTTCTAAACAATCGAATTCGTCCTTGGGCTTCATGGTATACCTTGCAGGCTTAAGTATGCTGGGTTACTTAGCTATCGATATGTATCTACCTGCTTTTGGTATGATGCAACGTGAACTTTCTATTAGTGAAGGTGCTATCAGTAATAGTCTAAGTATTTTTTTATTTGGCTTTGCTGTTGCTCAGCTACTTTGGGGGCCTCTATCCGATAAAATAGGACGTAAACCCGTATTACTTATCGGCTTAGGTCTATTTTCAATAGGCTGTCTCAGTATGCTTTGGGTAGATGGCGCAACAAGCTTATTAGCCATGCGCTTTTTACAAGCCTTTGGTGTATGTTCTGCAGCTGTAATCTGGCAAGCACTCGTTATCGACCGTTTTGATGAATCTAACGCACAACGTGTTTTTGCCTTAATCATGCCTTTGGTTGCTTTATCTCCTGCATTAGCCCCTTTAATTGGTGCGTCATTATTGCAACACGGTGGCTGGCGTATGATTTTTATCTTGCTGATGGTTGTTACCATTTTATGGATGTTACCAACATTAGCACTTAAAAATATCAAACAAAAAACGGTTTCTGGCATAGCTAAATCGAACGTTTCTTTTATGACTTTGTTAAAATCCCCTGTATATACAGGTAATGTTTTAATTTATGCCTCATGTAGTGCAGGTTTTTTTGCTTGGTTAGCTGGCTCCCCTATTATTCTTGAAAAAATGGGATATTCTCCACAGGATATTGGATTAAGTTATATTCCTCAAACTATTGCCTTTATGGTGGGTGGTTATGGCTGTCGTATTCTATTATCTAAAATGACAGGCAAAACATTATTACCTCTTCTTCTTATCGGCTATGCGCTGAGTATGACTGCGTTATTCATTGTTGCTAAATATACCCAACCCACGCTGACTACTATCTTAATTCCATTTTGTATTATGGCTGCAATGAATGGAGCTTCTTATCCTATCGCTGTTTCTAATGCCCTTTCGGCATATCCTGAAATCAGCGGCAAAGCTGCAGCTTTACAAAATGCGCTTCAATTGGGTCTTTGTAGCTTAGCCAGTTTTATTGTCTCAGTATTTATCAGCCAACAACCCCTTATTAATACTACGGCTATTATGGCGTTAACTTCTATTCCAATGGCTTTGGGATACTTCATTCAACGCAATAAAACCGTTATCAAGCACACAGTTCAAGCAACTGAATAAAGTTCCCGCTTTCTTTTAAGATTAATCCCAAAAAGGCCTTTTTTTTATAATGGCCTTTTTCTTTTATAGAGAAAAATAATTTACGTCTCTATACTTACTTGACGCTGTAATGGCATTTTTTAATTTTCTTTCGGATTTTAAGATATTTAAAAATTTATTAGTGAGTTATGTCAGATTAGTTATCTTATTTTTAATTACGCCTTTTTAGCGTAATTGGGCATAAATTTTTACTACGATAAGTCTGGATATTTCCCTTTCTTTGTTTTTCTTAAAACCCGCTTAGTTTACGCCGGAGAGTATATGAGTACATCTTGTGTAGAAGAAGGCCGAAAGACCTCCAATAATCCGTATCAACGGATTGCTACAGAACTGCTTGCACAAGCAGACATTACGATTAATGGCTCTGAACCATACGATATTCAGGTTCACAATAAAAACTTTTATAAAAGAGTATTACAGCAAGGTTCGTTAGGCCTCGGCGAAAGTTATATGGATGGCTGGTGGGATTGTGAACGCCTTGATATATTTTTTCATAAAGTTTTACGTGCAGGACTTGAAAATAAGTTACCCAACAATTTGCGGGATATTTTCAAAATAGCGACTGCGCGTTTGTTTAACCTGCAAACACAAAAAAGAGCATGGATGGTGGGTAAAGAGCATTATGACTTAGGTAATGATCTTTTCACTGCAATGCTTGATCCTAATATGCAATATTCTTGTGGTTATTGGAAAGATGCACAAACACTCGAAGAAGCTCAAGAAAATAAATTAGATCTGATTTGTCGCAAATTAGAACTAAAACCCGGAATGAGCTTATTAGATATTGGTTGTGGATGGGGTGGATTAGCTGCTTACGCTGCAAAAAATTATGGTGTCGCAGTAACTGGTGTCACTATTTCTGTAGAGCAACAAAAATTAGCGCAAGAACGTTGCCAAGGACTTGATGTTAATATTATCTTAGAAGATTACCGTGATTTACATGAGAAATTCGATCGTATCGTTTCTGTTGGTATGTTTGAACACGTTGGTCCTAAAAATTATGACACTTACTTTACTGTTGCACGTCGTAATTTGAAGGATGACGGTCTTTTTCTGTTACATACTATTGGCTCTAATCACGATAAAGTAAATGTCGATAGCTGGATAAGTAAATATATTTTCCCTAATGGTTGCCTCCCTTCTATTCAAAAAATTGCACAAACAATAGAAGGTAAGTTTGTCATGGAAGATTGGCATAATTTTGGTGCTGACTACGATAAAACGCTAATGGCATGGTATCAACGCTTTTTAGAGTGCTGGCCTAGTATCGAATCTAATTACACTGCGCGTTTTAAACGTATGTTTACATATTATCTTAATGCTTGTGCAGGTGCCTTTCGTGCAAGAGACATACAATTATGGCAAGTGATGTTAAGCCCTAAAGGGAGAATTGGTGGTTTACAAACACCACGCTAAGTTAGTTTTCTCAAATGACAAAAAGCCAGCTCACGAGTTTGAACTGGCTTTTTATTTGATAATAATCTGAAAATGACAATTTTGTTCTTTTTTCTTTCTCTTTTTAGAGAATAGCTAGACAACAAAATTATCTGACAGAGTCTAAATTATTTATTTTATTCTTGCTGACTTTCAACTTGCAGACTTGCTTGTAAGGCTTGCTGAGCCATAACTCGCTCAACAGTATCTACTATTGCCTGTGTTTGCGAATCAAGTTCAATATTCACTTTATCGCCAAGGCGTTTATACCCTAATGTTGTTCTATCACGTGTTTCTGGAATAAGATGAACACAAAAACGATTATTAACAACTTCACCAATTGTTAAGCTTATTCCATCAATCCCTACAAAACCTTTATGTAAAATATATTTCATCAATTCTTTATCGAACAGACGAAACCAAACTTGTAGATTATTTTCTGATTTTACAATTTTGGCAATTTCTGCTGTTGTTGCAATATGACCAGACATGACATGTCCGCCAATTTCATCACCATATTTAGCAGCTCGTTCAATATTAACAAAAGAACCCACTGTCAGTTCTCCTAAATTAGTTAAACGAAGCGTTTCTTTTACTAAATCAAAACTTATTTGATTATCGTTAATATGAGTAACGGTTAAACAGCAACCATTATTAGCAACAGATGCTCCTAATTCTAAATTTTTAGTTAGCTCTGGTGATAATTCAATAATATGAGTGCGAAAGTCACCTTTGTCTTCAATCGCAATAACCTGCCCTTTCCCTTGAACAATACCAGTAAACATCTTACATCTCCTTCGGTCGATAAAACGGGTTGATTCTTATTCAATAAATTGACGTTAGAATAACATAGCTCGTATTAATACAAAGTCACATTTAGCGTTTTTGTTTTCGGTGTATAATTACCGCTAAATATAATCTAATCATCATTAAAAAATTATCAAAATCCTGCGGTTAAACAGCATATCTTTCATTGATAATAAAACTGTTATCGATAAAATAAGCGCTCTTGAGAATTATTTTACGTCATTTTAACAATAAGACGTTCATTCTTTCCTTTACGTTTTCTATTAATAAATAAAGGTGTATGCGTGCAGAAGTACATAAAAGAAGCGCGTAGCTTACTTGCTCTTGGCATTCCGGTTATCATTGCTCAGTTCTCTCAAACTGCAATGGGTGTTGTTGATACCGTTATGGCGGGTGCTGTCAACGCCACAGAAATGTCTGCTGTTGCTGTAGGTACGTCAATTTGGTTGCCCACTATTTTATTTGGTCAAGGTCTATTAATGGCACTGACGCCTATCATTGCTCAATTAAATGGCTCAGGGCGACGACAACTTATAGCAAACCAAACACAACAAGGTTTCTGGCTAGCAACATTCTTATCAATATTAATTATTGCGGTTTTATATAGCAGTCGGTTTATTATTGAAAGCCAAGAACATATCGACCCTGAATTAGCAGAGAAAGCAGTTGGCTTTATTCACGCAATTATGTGGGGTGCACCTGGTTATCTTTATTACCAAGTATTAAGAAGTCAATGTGAAGGTTTATCAAAAACAAAACCTGGTATGATAATCGGTTTTCTTGGATTGATGATTAACATTCCTGTTAACTACGCATTTATTTACGGTAAGTTCGGTGCTCCACAATTAGGGGGTATTGGTTGTGGTGTTGCAACAGCATCTGTTTTCTGGGCTATGTTTTTAATGATGCGTTATTACGTTAGTAAAGCGCCTACACAACGTGATGTTCGTCCTAAAAAACGCTTTGTTTCACCTGACTTTTCTATCTTAAAGCGCATTACCTATTTAGGATTACCCATTGCGTTAGCACTATTTTTTGAAGTTACGCTATTTGCTATTGTGGCATTATTAGTCGCACCTTTAGGGGTCACTGCTGTTGCGAGTCATCAAATTGCTCTTAACTTCAGTTCGTTAATGTTTATGTTCCCATTATCTCTGGGAATAGCAGCAACTATTCGTGTTGGCTATAACTTAGGACAACGCTCAACAGAGCAAGCGCGGGTTTCAGCAATAACAGCATTAGCTGTCGGACTTATGCTAGCAAGCTGTACCGCAATATTCTCTATTATTTTCAGAGAAAAAATTGCAATAATGTATAACGACAATCTTGAAGTTGTTATTCTTGCTTCACATCTCATGTTATTTGCAGCGCTTTATCAGTTATCAGATTCCGTGCAAGTTATTGGCTCGGGTGTATTACGTGGATATAAAGATACGCGTTCTATCTTTTTTATTACCTTTACAGCATATTGGATAATCGGCTTACCATCAGGTTATATTTTAGGCCGAACTGATTATTTAGTAGAGGCGATGGGCCCCGCAGGATTTTGGATTGGCTTTATTCTTGGATTAACGGCATCTGCTATTATGATGGGATCGCGTATTTGGTGGATACAGCGCCAATCTGATGATGTTGTCTTATTACGTTCTGAGCGATAAAAAACAAAAGCTGTTATTATTTTGGCAAAGGAACGACACAAATATCAACAAATAGCTTTAAATACGAGCAATTGAATATAAATTTGTGTTTTTCCTCTTGCCAGAACAGCAACATACCGCTAATATTCGTCCCCGTTGTCACTCACAATAAAGTATGCGTCCATAGCTCAGTTGGTTAGAGCACCACCTTGACATGGTGGGGGTCGGTGGTTCGAGTCCACTTGGACGCACCATTTAATTGAGTTACAATTCAAACATATCTATATAGTGCGTCCGTAGCTCAGTTGGTTAGAGCACCACCTTGACATGGTGGGGGTCGGTGGTTCGAGTCCACTCGGACGCACCATTTCTCTTATACTTCCTTATTTTTTATTATTCATCCTCGTTATTGACCAGAACCCTCTTTACTCATTTTCATTGCGCAACAGAGTTGTTCAAAAAACAAACGAACAATATGTTATTTTGATCACATTCATTAAATTTTTCTATTTTAGATTTTATTCAGATAAATTAAGCACTATAATACAAACTGCAAAGTTGTTGAAAGGTTTCAGCTTATTGATTTACAGGCATCTTTAGAAAATAGAACATATGAAACGAGATGGACTATACTGTATAGTATCTGTTACCCTTTAAGACAAAACTTATTTGCAAAATAATGACAAGATTTTTTTGATGTTGCTAAATCATAACTGTGTTGCGCAACTTTACTGTTTAGCCGTTAACGCAACCTGTTATACCCTTTATGTGAAATTTATTTAATAGCGACATCAATCCCTATTCATCCATTACAAAAGAATCGTTAAATAGACTGCCATGAAAAAGACTAAAATTGTATGCACCATCGGACCTAAAACCGAATCGGAAGATAAACTGAATCAATTACTGGACGCTGGCATGAATGTTATGCGTCTTAACTTCTCTCACGGTGACTATGAAGAGCATGGCAACCGTATCAAGAATCTGCGTAATATCTGTGCTAAAACAGGCAAAAAAGCCGCTATTCTATTAGATACTAAAGGCCCAGAAATCCGTACCATCAAACTAGAAGGTGGTAACGATGTCTCTTTAGTTGCTGGCCAAACTTTTACGTTTACCACTGACTCTACTGTTGTTGGTAATAAAGATAAAGTTGCCGTGACTTATCCAGGCTTCGCTAAAGACTTAACAGTGGGTAACATTGTTTTAGTTGATGATGGCCTTATCGGAATGAAAGTTACCGCTGTTTCTGATACTGAAGTTGTTTGTGAAGTATTAAATAGTGGTGACTTAGGCGAGAACAAAGGTGTTAACTTACCTGGTGTTTCAATCGGCCTACCCGCTCTTGCAGAAAAAGATAAACAAGATTTAATTTTTGGTTGTGAACAAGGCGTTGACTTTGTTGCGGCTTCTTTCATTCGTAAACGTTCTGATGTTGAAGAAATGCGTGCTCATTTGAAAGCACACGGTGGCGAAAACATCCTTATCATCTCAAAAATTGAGAACCAAGAAGGCTTAAACAATTTCGATGAGATTTTAGAAGCATCTGACGGTATCATGGTTGCTCGTGGTGACTTAGGTGTTGAAATTCCTGTTGAAGAAGTTATCTTTGCACAGAAAATGATGATCAAAAAATGTAATGAAGCGCGTAAAATCGTTATCACTGCAACGCAAATGTTAGATTCAATGATCAAAAATCCACGCCCTACTCGAGCAGAAGCGGGTGATGTCGCAAATGCTATCTTAGATGGTACTGATGCGGTTATGCTTTCAGGCGAAAGTGCAAAAGGTAAATACCCTGTAGAAGCAGTAACAATTATGGCGACAATTTGTGAGCGTACTGATCGCATCATGAAATCACGCCTTGAAGCAAACCAATTAGGTGCAAAACTACGTGTAACAGAAGCTGTTTGTCGTGGTGCTGTTGAAATGGCTGAAAAATTAGAATCTCCATTAATTGTTGTTGCAACTTATGGTGGTAAGTCAGCTCGTTCAATCCGTAAATATTTCCCAACTGCTCCTATCTTAGCGTTAACCAATAACGAAGAAACTGCACGTCAGTTAATCTTAGTAAAAGGGGTAACAACTCAGTTAGTGAAAGAAATCGCTTCAACTGATGATTTCTACCGCATTGGTAAAGCTGCTGCATTAGCAAGTGGTTTAGCACACGCTGGTGATCGTGTTGTTATGGTAACGGGTGCATTAGTTGAAAGCGGAACAACCAATACTTCATCGGTTCACGTTCTGTAATAATTTCAATATATCATTCAGTTAAACGTCACTCTCTTGAGTGGCGTTTTTTTATATCTCTATTCCATATTTATATTTATTCCTTTTGATTTTATTGTTGGGTAGCCATCAAAAACATCACCCTATCTTTTATCTTATAAAAGAAAAAGCGCCATTTAAAATTGGCGCTTTTAGATGATAGAAAATCTATATTAATTCTGTCTTTACTATCAGTTACTTTATATTTTCAACCTTGTTTTTACTTATCGTTAGTGTGACTTTTGTCTTCCAACAATAAATAGTGCGTAGAACGAGCGCGAGGATGAATAAAGAAGTGTCCTGCTGGTGCATTGTGTGTTTTGATATGCACGCGAGTAACATTCGTTGTTTTACCTGTTTTACTGTGGCACATGTAAATAATAAAAGGTAAAGCAAAAATCACTAAGAAGCTCACGACAAGTAACGTCACATAGGTTGTCTCGCTACCCGGAGTAGGTAATGAACTTGGTGGAAAGAATGAAACTACAAAAGCAAGTATAGAAAGAATTAATCCAGCTAAAGCAACGGCAATTTTTACACCTTTGCCACCAGGAATTTGGAATTCGCGTTTTTTATCAGATTGCTTACGAACTAGTTGAATATAACCCGTAAACAACATGAAATAGCTACATAGATAGATAACCACAGTTAAGGCTAAGGCAATTAAGAATGACATATTACCGCCACCACCTGTGTTAGTCAGTACGATAATCGCAATCGTCGTAATCACTAATTGGCTGATAACTAAAGTAACTGGTACACCATTTTTATTCACTTTAGCAAATGCTTTCGGCAATATACCTTTTTCAGCAGCCACATACATACCGCGAGAAGGCCCTACTATCCAAGAAGCAATTTCTGCTAATACACCTAGTAACAGCAGTGCAGCAATAATACGAACAGCCCAATCTAACCCACTGCTAAAGTGTGAGACTAAGACATTAAATGTTTGTACTACACCAGCTGATAAGTTGATTTCACTATTAGGAATAACAGCGGCAACGGATAACCCACCGATAGAACTTAAGCAAATAGCGGCTATCATTAATAAGAACATAGCCAGTGGATAATCACGGCCAGGATTTTTCATCTCATTAACGTGCGTAGCTGACGCTTCTACACCCATATAACTCAAAATAAAAGCAACAAAAACAACTAAAGTGCCTATTTGACTGAAATCAGGAATAAACGTTTCTGCGCTCATTTCGATAGCTAAAGGCGCACCACTTGCTAAATAGCTTATTGCTAAGCAAACAAGAATAATTGCAGGTAATAAAATCCCAGCAAAGAAACCTAATTTAGCAATAGAAGCCGTATATTTTGTTCCACCAAATTGCGTAAAGGCTAATACCCACAGAATAATTAAAGCCGCTATCGTTTTAATAACTGGATTAGTATTTAACTCAGGCCAATTAAGAATATAAGATAGTGCACCTAGTACGAAATAGAGCATTGGAATAAAACCAATGGCGATTTGTAAATAACCAAATGAAATGGCTGCAAATCCCCACCTTTCACCTAAAGTATTTGAGACCCAGGCAAATATTCCCCCTTCTTGCCAACCTTCAACTGTCGCCATTTCTGCTGCACATAAGGCAACAGGAATAAACCACAAAAAACCACCCAATAGTAAGAAGAAAACCAAGCTAAAGCCTGACGTTGCAAATGTTGGGTATTCATAAACAGCCATCACCATAGAAGCTGTTATCGCAAAAAAGCCTAACAATGTAAGCTGTTTTGGAACGGGACTTTTCGTTGCTGTAACCATGTGTATACTCCTGGTATTTATCAGCAAAATAATAAATTTTTGATTAGAAATAAATTGAGGTTGAAATTAAAACACAATTTTCAACCTCAGTTAGAACAAGATTTAACTATGGTTAAAACCTGCACCATCTTCTTCAGATAATGGTTTTGTTACTGGATGTTTCTCGAAATAATCCAGTGTGCGCTTAAAGTCTTCAATTAATAATGCAGCAAGGTCTAAACTGACACCATGACGAACTAAAATACGTTGAATAACGAGATCTTCACGGTTTGCTGGCATTGAATATGCAGGAACTTGCCAACCACGACTGCGTAATTTATCCGCGATATCGTATAAAGAGTAATTACTTTTCACGCCATCTTTTAATTTCCAAGCAAGTGCAGGAATACCTTCCTTAGAGTCACCACTGAAAATCATTTCAAATGGCCCTAATTTCTCGATTTCACGCGCGAGGAATTGAGCGGTTGCGTAACACGCATTGTGGATTTTTGCATAACCTTCACGGCCTAAGCGTAAAAAGTTATAGTACTGAGCAATGATTTGTCCACCAGGACGAGAGAAGTTCAATGCAAAAGTAGGCATGTTACCGCCTAAGTAGTTAACATTGAAAATGAGCTCTTCTGGTAAATCTTTCGCTTCACGCCATACAACCCAACCTGCACCTAATGGCGCTAAACCGAATTTATGACCTGATGAGTTGATAGATTTAACGCGAGGTAAACGGAAGTCCCATTCAATATCAGGAGCACAGAACGGCGCTAAGAAACCGCCACTTGCGCCATCAACATGAATTGGGATATCGAGTCCTTTTTCTTTTTGTAGTTTATCAAGAGCGTCATGAACTGCTTTAACGGGTTCATATTGGCAAGTAAATGTCACACCGAGTGTTGGTACAACACCAATGGTGTTTTCATCTACACGTTTGATAACTTCTTCTGGACTCATGATCAAACGATCGCCTTCCAGTGGAATCTCTCTTAATTCTACATCAAAATAACGTGCAAATTTATGCCAGCAAACTTGAACAGGGCCACAAATTAAGTTTGGTTTATCAGTCGATTTACCTTCAGCAAGACGTTTTTTACGCCATTGCCATTTCAGTGCTAAACCACCTAGCATAGCAGCTTCTGAAGAACCTATTGTTGAACAGCCTAGAGTATTTAAAGCATCTGGTGAATGCCATAGATCAGCAAGCATGTGAACACAGCGATTTTCAATTTCTGCTGTTTGAGGATATTCATCTTTATCAATCATATTTTTATCGATAGAGAGATCCATCAAATCACGAATTTCATCATCAACCCAGGTTTGGCAGAATGTCGCTAAATTTTGTCTAGAGTTACCATCTAACATCAACTCATCACGTACAGCATCAAACACATTTCTTGGATTACTTTCCTTTTGCGGAAATTTGGTTTTTGGCAGTGAGCGCGATAAATCAACTGACGCATATACGTCATCAAGTTCACTATATTTGGAATTTAATGATTGTTTACTCATATTTAATACGTCCTTACTGACTATTGTTGTTTATTATTAATAAACTATTTCTTCTATTAAATATAGTTCTAATTACTTAACTTTTAAAATTATTTTTTAATAATGTAACAAACATAAAATGTTACAAAAAAAAATAGACATTATCATGATTTGGACTTATTAGAAAAGATGATTGAGCACAAAAAAATAACTATTACTCTAATATTAAACTTGAAAAACACACAAAAACACAAAATGTCAAAATAACAAATAATTTCAACTAGTTATATATACTTAGATAAGTAACTTTTAAATAACACCAATGAAATCAATGTAATAGAAAGGTTAACAAAATATAAAAAAATAACTTGAGATAAAATGAATAAAACTTCATTATTTTTATGGAAAGTTCAATATATACGCATTTATTTTCAACTGACATACTCAATTAAATGCCTTTTAAGTTCGTTCAACCTATTTATAGGTAGAAAAATATTTAATTAAATTTATAATTTATTTATGAGAAAATAGAGTTTAATCATCTAAAAATAAAGATACTTCCTATTTTAGATTGATTTCAAATAAACCAATAAGGACATGATATGCAAGAAAAACACGAACCAAATAATATTTTTGCCTGTACTACACTTGCCATTACCGACAGACATCATCGCGTTTATCATGGTAGAACTCTTGAATTTTCAATGGGCGAACCGCCTTCAAGTTTTTCTTATTATCCTAAAGAACATACCTTTCAACAAAAAGCACCTGATGGCTCTGCTGGCTTAAAATATGCCGTTAAATATCCTTTTATCGCAATTACGATGCCAAGTGATTTATCAGGCACAAAAGATGTGATACAAGGTGTCAATTCAAAAGGTTTATCATTTAGTTTAAATATGTTGCCTGATTCTGGATTAGACTCTCTGTCTACTGAAGATTATCCTCATTCAGTGCCAATTTCATCTATCGGTGAGTGGGCATTAGCACAATATGCGACAATTGAAGAACTCAAAAAAGTTATTCCTACTATACCGTTTTGGTCGCAAAAATTATTGGTACTTAAAGGTGCACCAAGTCCTTTTCATTATGCCTTTTATGATAAAACGGGTGCATGTATTGTAGTTGAAATTTCAGGCGGGAAATTACATATCTACGATAACCCAACATTCTGTATGACGAATGGCCCAATTTTCCCATGGCATTTAACCAATTTAAATAACTACACCAATCTTTCTAATATTGACGTTTCTTCAAGTACGTTAGGCAATATAAAGATTAAACAACCAGATAGCGGTATTGCACTCGCTTCTTTACCTAGCTCTGATACGTCTGTTGATCGCTTTATTCGCGCTGTTTATTACTCTACTTATTATCATAAAGTATCAGATCCTGATGAACAGCTAATCGAACTTTCCCATATTATGAATCGCTTTGATCGCCCTATCAATGCATCCATCGACCCTCTATTAGGCGACGGTATTTTGCCGGGCATTCACTCAAGTGAATATACTGTTTGGACGACACTTACCGACCTTGATAGAGGTATGTTATTTGTACGTGGATATAATAATCTTAATTATCAAAAATTCACAATTGATCAATTTAAAGATGAGCAAAAACCGGTCTTTATTGAGATCAATGTGTTTGAAAAGCTATAAGAGTCTATATTGTTAAAATAGAAAACAAGAAATAAAATGTTTTTCTATCAGACTTTTACGAATAAAAATCTTTTGTGAATTTGCTCGCATTTTTTGTGCTGATTATTTGCGTATTAGGTGTTATTTTTTCTATTGTTCGAAAGAGAAGTAAGGCAACAGACTTAAATAAATCCAACAATTTGTGATATCTGTGCCATACTTAATAGGCTAATAGCTTCAAAAAATGCTACTTGTTCTTTTAATCATAAAAATAGAGGTTGTCACTATGAAAGCAAAAATCGTATTAGGTGCAGTAATTCTGGCTTCTGGTTTACTAGCAGGTTGTTCTAGCAACAATAATGCACAACTAGATCAAATCTCTTCTGACGTAAACCGTCTGAATACTCAAGTACAACAACTAAGTAGCGATGTTCAATCTGCGCGTTCAGAAGCTAAATCTGCTTACGATGAAGCTACTCGCGCAAACCAGCGTTTAGATAACCAAGTTAAAACTTACAAAAAGTAAGATAGCAACTTAGCCAGTAAGCTAAATAAATTAGCTTTAAGCTAGTATTAATAACAAAGTCCCAGTCTATACAGATTGGGACTTTGGTTTTCAGTATCAATCCATATTATATTTTTTTAAATTTTCTATTAGGATTCGATTTTTTTCTAATATATAGTCAATTTTATTGGTAGCGTTCTGCGTTAATTCTTCAAGCTCTTTCTCATACTTCTGGCTTATTTTTTTTAGAAGAGGCATTACGTTTTCTTTATCTATCTTTTCAAAATCATTTTGCTGATTGGAAACAGACATTTTTTTAATTGTAAAATTTTCAGTAATAATTTCTTCTATTTGCGATTTTAATACAGCATTATTTGTAGATCCTATATTATTACTCATAGACGGTTCTGTTTTTTCGTAAGCCCGATATAATGCTGCCAACATTATATTAACCGACTGATCAGCATGACCATCAATAGGCGATAAAGACTTATCATTTTGATTTAACATTTCTTTTTTAATCAAATTAAATAGTTTATTGATATTTTTAGAAAGTATTTTATGTGTAACTCTAGCGCTGATTTTAGCGTTAGCATTAAGTTTATTTTCGTCTAATATTTCTGCTTCGTTATAGATTTTAGTTGTTGATATCCGTGTAATAAACTCTGCGCATATTTTATGTATATTTTCACGCTTGCGCATTTCACTTCCAACGAAAAAAGTTTTTATACTATTCTTCACTGAGGCTATCATGTTAGCCAATGTGCTATTATTATTTTTAACATTGTTAATATTTTGAATAGGACGACAAGTTGGAATGTCACTTACATTTTTCATAAATACTTTCCACTCTTATTTGTAAAATGTGTTCTATCAATAATAAAAATGAGAACAATGTTTTTATGTCAAAATACGTCTTTTATCTTAATAGGTTTTTTTTATATAAATAAGAAAAAAGGCGCAATAGCGCCTATTTTATAATTAGAGATAAAACTTTAGTAATCAATCAGCAGTTACATCAACCGGAATGCCTGAACGACGAGTAATTTCAGCATCAACTTTATTTTTATCCACCCTACCGCTTTCATACCATTGATTAAATTGCTTTGTAAACGTTAATGGCATTGTTTGTGGATCGTCATTTTCATTACGTGATAATGGCTGATGCACTTCAATAAATTGTCGCCCAGCCACTTCTGTAAATTTAATCGGTCGATTGATCACTTGTACTCGTGTTCCTTTAGGGACAATATTAAATAAAGTCTCAATATCATTAGGACGCAAACGAATACAACCAGAGCTGACTCTTAACCCAATACCAAAATCTGCATTAGTACCGTGAATAAGGTATTCACCACGGCTGTGTGCAAGCCTTAACGCATAGGCTCCCATTGGGTTATCAGGACCTGCTGGCACCACTGCTGGCAATGTAATGCCTTTAGCCGCGTAGTTTTTACGAATATTGGTTGTCGGTGTCCATGTTGGGTCTTTAATTAACTGTGATATTGAAGTCACCATTTCAGGCGTTTCTCGCCCTAACTGACCAATACCAATAGGATATACGCTAACCATACCGCCTTCTTTAGGATAATAATAAAGTCGTAATTCAGCGAGATTAATGACAATACCTTGGTGCACTGTCTCAGGTAAAATCATTTGGAGAGGAATTTCTAGCGTTTTTCCCGCTTCAGGAAGAAGTGGGTCAATATCAGGATTTGCTTCCATCATATTAAGAAGTCCTACCTGATATTCAGCAGCAATAGTTTCCAATGAACGTTTATCATCAGGAACTATATATGAAACATTTTCACCAATAATACGCTCACCATCTATCGGCAATGCATAATCATTTGCGTAAGATAAGTGGCTGCTCATCCCTAACAGCGATACTCCCAATAGGGTTAACCATTTATTCATTGTCGATCCCGTTGTGATAAATAAAGTAAACTGACTATTACAATGATAATACTGTCTTTATTATGATTATCATATAATCAGTCAGTTTAGAACATTAATACGAGATTAGGTAATATTTACGCGCCAGCAAAGGCGGAAATACGTTTAAGAAGCGTGGTTACCATCGCATGCAAACCTTGCGTTCGTGATGGCGTAAGATGACTTTCAAGCGCCAATGATGAGAAGTAGTGCTTAATATCTGTTGTTAATGCTTGCTCTACTGTTTTTCCTTGAAATAAGATAATCACTAATGCGACTAGTCCTTTCACTATCCCTGCGTCACTATCGCCGGCAAGAATAAGCTGTTTATTTTCATTAAGTTCAACCGCTATCCATACTTGGCTTTGGCAACCTTCAATAAAGTTTGATGATGTGTGTTCTTCATCCGTCATTGGCGGTAAACGCTCACCAAGCTCCATCATATAAAGATACCGCTGTTCCCAATCCTGACAACGCGAAAAATTACGTAATAACTTTGCTTCATCTGGCAAATTAGCAACTGCCATGAAATAACCTCTTTATTTTGTTTATCCTAATAACATTTCGATGCGTAATAGCGCATTGACTAAAGCATCGATATCTTCTTTGTTATTATACAATCCAAGTGAAGCTCGACACATAGCAGGAACTTGATAATAATCCATGATAGGCATAGCACAGTGATGCCCTGTGCGAATAGCAACACCATAGTTATCAAGAAATGCACCTACATCATAAGCATGATGCTTACCTAAGTTGAATGCTATCACACCTTGGCGTTCATCGTTACCGTAAAGGGTTAGGGATTTTACTTGGGCTAACTGTTCTTGTGCGTATTGCATTAGGCTATTTTCATATTGAGCAATATGTTCCATGCCTAATTCATTCAAGTAATCTAAAGCAGCACCTAATCCTATCATTCCGATAATATTAGGTGTTCCCGCTTCAAAACGCCATGGTGCATCAGCGTAAGTGATATCCCCATTAATATGGACATGTTTTATCATGGCACCGCCACCTTCCCAAGGTGGTAATTCATCAAGAATCGCTTTTTTACCAAATAACAGGCCAATACCAGTAGGACCATAAAGTTTATGTCCACTGCAAACGAAAAAGTCACAATCTAATTGCGATACATTGATAGATTGATGCATAGCACTTTGTGCACCATCAACCAAAATATGTATTTCACCACCTTTTTGCGCTGAATATTGGCGAACATCACGAATAATATCGGCGATAGGATTAACTGTACCCAGTACATTAGATTGATGTGTGATACTCAATAATTTAGTACGCTCATCAATAAGTTCTGGCAATTTAGTGAAGTCTAAACGACCATCAGCTAATAAAGGAATAACACGAACATTAAAACCATACTGTTTCGCTAACATATACCAAGGAACGATATTGGCATGATGTTCCATTTCAGTAATGATGATATTATCACCATCATTAAGAAAACGTTGACTATAAGTATTTGCGACGAGGTTAATACCTTCCGTTGTTCCTTTTACAAAGATAATTTCTTCTTCGCTTGTCGCACCTAAAAACGTAGCCGCTTTTTTACGAACATTTTCAACTAACGTTGTCGCATTTGCACTTAATGTGTGAATGCCGCGGTGAACCGCGGCATATTGTGTTAAGGCAAAATGTTTTTCATGTTCAATGACGCTGGCGGGTTTTTGAGCACTTGCTGCACTATCAAGATACACCAGTGGTTTTTCTTTCACTTGTTGAGACAAGATAGGAAAGTCTTCCCGTGCTTTTTCAATGAAATGCATCATATTGCCTGTTTTATACCTCAAGTAAGCGCTGATTAATCCTATCTAGAACGTGCTTTCTAATCACACTATTTTCTATTGATTCAGTTAATTCAGCAGCAAAAGCATGAATGATCATCTTACGCGCAGCATTGAGTGGAATACCACGAGAGCGAAGATAAAATAGCTGTTCTTCGTCAATACAACCCACTGTCGCACCATGGCTACATTTTACATCATCAGCATAAATTTCAAGCTGTGGCTTTGTATCGATTTGCGCTTTTTCACCTAATAACAGATTGTTATTGGTCATTTGACCATCTGTTTTTAATGCATTAGGCATTACAGTAATCATACCGTTGAAAACAGCTTTACCTGCATCCATTGCTATACTTTTATGTAATTGGCGACTTTGGCAATTTGCTTCACCATGTTCAAGCCAAGTTCTTGTATCAGCGATTTCTCCTGCTTTTGGCAGAACTACACTGTTCATTGAAAGTTCAGTATTTTCACCTTTCAATGCAGAACTTGTGTGATGACGGCTTAATTTACCACCCAGTAAGAAAGCATAGCTATGTACTCGAGCATCACGGCCAATCATCATGTCATTATGAGCAAAATGTTGGCTTATCTCGTTTTCAAAGCTTAATTTGATGTGCTTAAACGATGCGTTATCACCAATATTTGCAGTTAATCGAGCACCAGTAAAATGACGATTCTGGTTATTATTACTGATGTAATGCTCAATAACCTGCATTTGTGTATTCGCACCGATATCAAGGTGGAAACGGTAGTTTGCGCTATTAACTTCACTACCTTCATTACCTTGTGTGATATTGAGAATATACAGAGGTTTATCCGCAATAGTTCCTTTTTTAAGTGAGATAAGCAGTGGCTGTGGTGCTAGGCTTTCTACTAAATGAAGGAAAATTTCACCATTAATTGCTTCAGGTAATTCACTTTGGTTATCAAGCAATGTCACTTGATAAGGGCCAAAATCTTTTGAGCTTTCAGATGGTGAAAACGTACCATTAACCATGACAATACGATAGCAATCAAATGCTAAGGCTTGTTGCTCAACTAAGTCTTGTACATCAAAAGCAGCGAGCTGTTGATAGTGTTGGCTTAATGTCTCTTCAAGTGGCGTATAATGCCAATCTTCATGACGATAAACAGGAAAACCGACTTTCTCAACTTGTTGCCAATGGTGACGTGCATTGAGATTATTATCACCTTTACGTTGCTGATATAAAGATGAAAACATCTCTAGTGCTTGTTGATTACGTTTTTCTACTTGTTCTTGCTTTTCACGCTTTTCATTGAGGGTCAATAAGCCAGCCATAACCTTGTTCCTCCAATTTTTGCGCTAATGAGAAATCACCTGATTTAATGATTTTCCCCTGATAAAGCACATGCACAAAATCAGGTTTTACATAATCAAGAATACGCTGATAGTGTGTCACAACAATAAAGGCACGTTTGCCATCACGTAGGCTATTCACACCATTTGCGACAATTTTTAAAGCATCGATATCAAGACCTGAGTCTGTTTCATCTAAAATGCATAATTCTGGCTCTAGAGCTGCCATTTGTAGGATATCATTACGTTTTTTCTCACCACCAGAAAAACCAACGTTAACAGAGCGTGTTAACAAATCTTTAGGCATATCTAATAGTGCAATTTTATCTTCAATAAAATCTTCAAAATCAAAGCGATCTAATGGGCCTTGACCTCGGTATTCTCTTACTGAATTAACAGACGATTGTAAAAAGAATTGGTTACTGACTCCGGGTATTTCAACAGGATATTGAAATGCCATAAAGATACCTTCACCCGCTCTTTCTTCTGGTTCTAATTCAAGCAAGTCTTTATCTTTAAATGTGACAGAACCTTCTTCAACTTCATATTCTTCACGCCCTGCTAAAGTAGCAGAAAGTGTACTTTTACCTGATCCATTAGGGCCCATAATGGCATGAACTTCACCGGCTTTTACTTGCAAATCTAATCCCTTTAGGATCTCATTGCCTTCAACACTGACATGTAAATTTTTAATATCTAACATAATAATATATGCCTTCGGTATTTTATACCCAGAATTTGGTTAATACTTAACCGACGCTATGCTCTAAGCTGATTGCTAATAATTTTTGTGCTTCTACAGCAAATTCCAGCGGTAATTCTGAGAATACGTCTTTACAAAATCCATTTACAATCATTGAGATTGCATCATCTTCACTCAATCCACGTTGACGACAATAGAAGAGTTGATCTTCACCAATACGTGACGTTGTCGCTTCATGTTCAAGTTGAGCAGTATTATTCATCACTTCAACATAAGGGAATGTATGCGCGCCACATTCTGTGCCAATTAGCATAGAGTCACATTGTGTGTAATTACGTGCGTTTTTCGCCCCAGGAAGGACTTTCACTAAACCACGATAGCTATTTTGACTTTTACCCGCAGAAATACCTTTAGAGATAATGGTTGATTTGGTATTTTTGCCGATATGGATCATTTTAGTTCCCGTGTCAGCTTGTTGGTTGCCATTTGTTAAAGCAACAGAGAAAAACTCAGCGGTTGAATTATCCCCTTTTAAAATAACACTAGGGTATTTCCACGTAATCGCAGAGCCGGTCTCAGACTGAGTCCAAGACATTTTGGCGTTTTCCCCTTCACAAATCGCACGTTTGGTCACGAAGTTTAAGATGCCACCTTCACTGTCGCCACCGGCAAACCAGTTTTGAACCGTTGAATATTTCACTTCAGCATCTTTATGAATGATGACTTCCACAACGGCCGCATGAAGTTGATAGGTATCACGAACTGGCGCAGAACATCCTTCAATATAGCTTACATAACTACCTTCATCTGCGATTAAAATAGTCCGTTCAAATTGACCCGTTTGTGCCGCATTAATACGGAAATAGGTTGATAATTCCATAGGACAACGAACACCTTTAGGAATATAAACAAAGGTTCCATCCGACGCGACAGCGGCGTTTAATGCTGCAAAGTAGTTATCATGACTAGAAACAACCGTGCCTAAATATTGACGGACTAACTCTGGGTGTTCTTGAATGGCTTCGCTAAATGAACAGAAAATTATCCCATGTTGAGCTAGCTCTTCACGATAAGTTGTAGAAACAGAAACTGAGTCAAAAATTGCATCTACAGCAACAGATTGCCCTTCTCTTACAGGCACACCTAATTGATTAAATGCATCTTCAACTTCTTTTGTTAAATAATCTTGTGCTTCTTGTTGTTTTTCGCTGGATACTGCTTCATTCGTACCACCAGCACAGCTGCCATTTGCACAACATGAACCACAAGACGGTGCTGAGTAATAGCTATAATCTTGATAATCAAGAGATGGATACTCAGCTTTTAGCCAATGAGGCTCTTCCATTTGCAACCAATGGCGAAAAGCATCAAGTCGGAATTCAAGCATCCACTCTGGCTCATTTCTTTTTGCCGATATTGCACGAATGACCGTTTCATTTAACCCTTTTTCTAGGGTATCGGTTGAAATATCAGTATAAAAACCTTCTTTATAGTGATGATCACTCAGCCAGTCCTGAACTTCATCACCAATTTCAACATTGCTCTGAGACATAATCTGACTTCACTATGTTATACCCCGAAGCTCTCACCACATCCGCAGACATTTTGAGCTTTAGGATTATTAAATTTAAACATCTGATTAAGTCCTTCACGAACATAATCAACAACCAAACCATCAATGAACGGCATTGCTTTTAATGATACAAAAAGTTTTGCGCCATTATATTCATAGACAATATCGTCCTCAGCAGGCTCTGTAACAAGTTCAATAACATAGCCATAACCGGTACAACCAGAGGGTTTGATACTTAAGGAAAGTCCCTGACTTTCAGGGTTTTTCTCGACTAAGTGACAAATATGTTTTGCTGCACTATCTGTCAGCGTAACACCCTGCCAAGCAGTATCGTTTAGAGAAAAAGTTTCAACGTTATTTGCCATTGCTGACCTCATATCGAAAGGAGATAGATATCTTTCCTGACACTAATGGTAATGATAACCCCTACCACTTCAACCATGTCTTTTGAATGGATATTCTATAAATGTTTATTTTTTGTTCTATTTTTGCACTAAAATTGTTACAAAACAAGATTAATTTATTGTTAATAAAAGATTTTCACTTTTTTTACTGCAAAAATAAAACTTTTATAAATAATTTTTAATTCGCACAATCCGCACATAAGTTGCACTATAAATACATCTTATATTTATATGATGAAAATGTGGAGTAAAAAGCATAAAAATACTCTATTTATCTTTATGCTTCTAATTACAAGATAAGATATCACTTATTTTATGATAATCTCTTATTGGATTGTGTGCTCTATTTTTTCTTTATCAATACTGATGGTATCAATAAATTTATTAGTACATTCAATAGATTGATTAAATTTTTTCTCGTCTGAACTACTATTCATTGATCTTATAAATTGCAGTTGCCATACTCGTTTTATCTCTGTGTCGGCAATCAAGACGCCTTGATAACTGACATTCTCATTCGCTATTTTACCTTCGAAAAGAATATATCGTCCTGGATAATCTGAAATTGTTAATGGTTTTATTGAAGAGTTTATTTTATTCATACCACCGAGGGCCGCAATATTATCAATAATACCTTTTGCACCTGCATCTATGTCATAAGACATTATGGGGTTCATTTTAAAATAAACCAACCTTACCTCAGATAAATTACAAACAGGCTTTGATTTATATACAATCATTTCTGTTGTAATGTCCTGGACATTATCAGGTAACAATTCAAAATAACTTTCAGTCTCTTCACGATTCATTAGAAATGAAGTGGGATACGCAATATTAAACCCCATCATAGACTGCTTAGGATAATCTTGGGTTTTGTTTGCGTTATCAGATGATGTGTTATTATCACACGAAGTAAGAAGCAAACTACCCAGTAAAATAATTGCTGTTTTAAATTTAAAAGTCATCAATTTGAGTCTTATTCTAGCTTTATTGTAGGAGTAATGATTATCATTAAAAATAAAATGTAAATAAAGCGTAATCTACTCTTTTAGTTTTATTTTAAAAACGAAAACGCACAAAGGTGTTGTTTTACTTTGTGCGTTAAATATTGCGATTAAATCTATTAAAATTTAAGCAATTATTGCTGTCGTTAATCTTGCTATACAAATTTGACGTTCAGCATCATCAAAGATTTCGATATTCCATACTTGATGAGTGCGTCCTAAATGTACTGGTTTACATACACCTCTTACCACGCCTGATTTGGCAGCGCGAATATGATTAGCATTGATCTCTAAACCGACGACTTTTTGTTCACCTTCTGTACATAAATAACCCGCAATAGAACCTAATGATTCTGCTAATACGACGGAAGCACCGCCATGTAGAAGCCCAAAAGGTTGCTTAGTCCGATTATCAACAGGCATGGTTCCTTCGATATAATCATCACCTAAACAGGTTAATTCAATACCAAGATGACCAACCATATTTTCTTTACCTATATGATTAAGCGTTTTAAGGTTAGCTTCTCGTTTCCATATCATGAAATTATCTCCAATAATGCCTGTAAAGGATGTTTAAGTTCTATTTTATCAATCCGTTTTACCTGGCTACGACAAGAATATCCTGTACTTAAGCAATGTGTCGTTGGCAATTTTTTCAGTATATTTCCCCATGATAGCTGGTAAATACCTAAAGAGTTTTCATAATTGTTACTCTCATGCCCATAAGTACCTGCCATACCACAACATCCTGTGCTAATAAAATCGAGTTGTTGCCCATAACGTTTAAAAATAGTTTGCCATTGTTTCATGCTTTGCGGTAATGCGGTCACTTCAGTACAATGTCCCAAAAGGTACCATTTTTCGTTTTTCTTACAGATGCTTATAGGATTATTTTCTAATGTACTTAACCACTCATGAACAAGTTGAACGTTAAAACTGCCTCTACTTTCACCTAAAATTTCGCGATATTCGTCGCGGTAACAAAGGACTAAAGCGGGATCAACACCTACCATCGGGATATTTAATTTAGCAATACGATTAAGCATCGTAGCCGTTTTCTGTGCTGTTTGACTAAATCGTTGTAAAAAACCTTTAATATGTTGTGCTTTTCCATTAGGTGAAAAAGGGAGTAACACGGGCTTAAAACCCACTTTTTCAACAAGTTTGACAAAATCTACAACGACTTTAGCTTCGTAGTAGCTGGTGAAAGGATCTTGAACCACCAGCACATACTGTTTTCTTTGTGTTTCTGGTAACCTTTCTAAATCTTCAAGCGTCATTTCTAACGCATGATGGCCTGCAAGTTGTTGCTTTAATGTAGGTGATGATAATAACGGCAAATCCACCATCCCTATTGTGTGCTTACTTAATGATTGCACAATAGGTTGTTTCATAAAGAAATTAAAAAATCGTGGCGCCTTTGCCATCAAAGGTGTAGTTAGCTCAACGTTTGCCACAATATGATCTTTTAAAGGACGTAAATAACGCTGATGATAAAGCGCTGTAAATTTAGCTCTAAAAGAAGGTACATCAATTTTAATTGGGCATTGGGTTGAACACGCCTTGCATGCTAAACAACCATTCATCGCCTCTTTCACTTCATGTGAAAAATCATACTCACCTCGATTAGCTTTCCACGTATTACGTGTTTTTTCAATCAATCCACGTAGGCTTGGTTTATTATTTGCAAGATGAGACGTAAGCTGTTTTGGCTCTACACCTTGTTCAGCGAGTAAACGTAGCCATTCTCTGACTAACGTCGCCCGACCTTTTGGTGAATGAATACGTTGACCACTTATTTTCATTGAAGGACACATTGGGCTTTTAACATCAAAATTAAAGCATAAACCGTTACCATTACATTCTAATGCGCCACGGAAATCTTGACGTACTGATAAAGGTATTGTTCTATCAAAGGTGCCTCGCTTAATAGCATCAACTTGTTTCATCGGTTCGTTATTATCTAATGGCGAACAAATTTTACCTGGATTAAGCCTATTTCGAGGATCGAACACCGTTTTTATTTGACGGAGTTCATGATAGAGTCTTTCACCAAAAAATTCGGGGCTATATTGCGCTCTAAAGCCCTTTCCATGTTCACCCCATAGTAGACCTCCATATTTTGCTGTTAAGGCAACAATGTCATCAGAAATCGATTTCATAAGGAGTTCTTGCTCTGGTGAGCACATATCAAGCGCAGGTCTTACATGTAATACTCCTGCATCAACATGACCGAACATGCCATAATTAAGTTGGTGACTATCCAGTAATGCCCTAAATTCGGTGATATAGTCAGCAAGATTTTCAGGTGGTACACAGGTATCTTCGACAAAAGGAATAGGTTTTGCTTGCCCTTTTGCATTACCTAGCAAACCTACCGCCTTTTTACGCATTGCATAAATACGGTTAATATCAGCAAGCTCATCACAAATTTGATAACCGATCACACCACCTTGGGTATTTTCCATTAAATTATCTAAGCGTTGGCAAAGTGACTTCACTTGAGACGAGATTAAATCCTCATCGTCACCGGCGAATTCAACAATATTAAGCCCCTGCATATCTTTATTAGGTACATCTTTAATTAATGCATCGACTGAATGCCAAACAATATCTTCACGAGCAAGATTTAAAACTTTTGAATCTACAGTTTCAACAGAGAGCGCATTCGCTTTCACTAAAAATGGCGCATTACGTAATGCTGAATCAAAAGAATCATATTTTACATTGATAAGACAACGTTGCTTAGGAATGGGAGTAATATCAAGCGTAGCTTCTGTAATAAAGGCAAGCGTACCTTCAGAGCCTGTTAAAATTCGTGTCAAATCAAACACCTGCATATCATCACTAAAAACATGACGTAAATCGTAGCCTGTTAAAAAGCGATTTAATTTAGGAAATTTTTCTAGAATTAGGTTTCGCTGTGCTTTACAACGAGATAGCACTGTATTGTAGATTTTACCCGTCGTTGAGGATTGTTTAGCGATATCTTCAGCTAACGCCACATTCATCGCACGCGTTTCAAGTTGTTCTCCGCCTAATAATACGGCATTCACGCCTAGTACATGATCAGAAGTTTTGCCATAAACCATAGAACCCTGACCAGATGCATCTGTATTTATCATTCCACCTAATGTAGCGCGATTACTGGTGGATAGCTCTGGTGCGAAAAAAAAGCCATAAGGTTTTAAAAAAAGATTTAATTCGTCTTTTATCACACCAGCTTCTACTTTTACCCAACGTTCTTTTGGGTTTATTTCAATAATCCGCTTCATATAACGTGATAAATCAACCACAATGCCGTCGGTTAAAGCCTGCCCATTTGTGCCTGTACCTCCACCTCTTGGCGTTAAAGAAAGTGAGTGAAAACGAGGTTCTTCAACGAGACGTGCTATAATGGTGACATCTGCCGTAGAACGAGGAAATACAACAGCCTGAGGTAATAATTGATAAATACTATTATCCGTTGCCATTGTTAGCCTATCGGAATAGCGACTCGAAATATCACCTGTAAATCCGTTTTCTTTAAGTATTTTTAAAAATTCGGTTGTGAGTTTGCTTATTTGCGGTGCTTGCGATATACGTGGGATCATTTGTTATAACTCTTTTATCTCATTGTCCACATTGCTTAATTTTAAATATATTAATCTGCGCTAATAGGTAAAAAGTCTCGTGATACTTTCAGACCGATGCCTGTTCACCTTATCATACAATTCTGGCAAATTGCGTGGTGATATAAACAACATGATATTGCAATGTCGATTTATCTGGTTCTAGCATTTTTATTCGTGTAGGGATTTAAAATCATGGAAAAACCCCAAGTTCATACAGATATACCTAAAATTCTATTTACTGTTATTTTTATTTCTTTTCTTATTATCGCTAGTTTTTGGATCTTAACCCCATTTATTGTGGGTTTTATCTGGGCTGGAATGATTGTTGTCGCAACATGGCCTTTATTACTCATTTTTGAGAAAAAAGTAAAACATCGCTGGTTATCGACAACGATAATGATGATTTTAATATTATTGGTCTTTGTTATTCCTATTATTCTATTAGTCAGTAGTGTTATTGATAATAGTGCGCCATTAATTGAATTAGCGAAATCGCCATCAGATATTAAACCGCCTCAATTATTGTGGCTAAATGATGTCCCGCTTGTAGGAACTAAACTTTATGACGCATGGCACTCTGTTTTAGCATCAGGTGGCAATTCATTAATGGCGAAAATACAGCCTTATATTGGACAAGCTGCTAATTGGTTCTTTGCTCAAGCGCTGAATATTGGTCGTTTTGCACTTCATTTAACTGTAATGTTGTTATTTTCTGGCTTACTTTTCTTACAAGGTGAAAAAATTGTTGCCTGGTTACGTCACTTAGCAGTGCGTTTAGGCGGCCAACGTGGTGATGCTGCCCTCCTCCTAGCCTCCTTATCTATTCGTGCTGTTGCACTTGGTGTCGTACTCACCGCATTAATTCAAGCTATTGTCGGCGGTGTTGGATTAGCGGTTTCTGGTGTACCTTATGCAACATTATTAACGGTCTTAATGTTTATTTGTTGTTTAGCGCAAATAGGTCCCTTACTTGTCCTTGTTCCTTCCGTTCTTTGGTTATTTTGGACCGGAGATACCACTTGGGGCATTGTTATGGTTATTTGGGGTGGCGTTGTTGCAACAATGGACGGTGTATTACGCCCTTATTTAATCAAAATGGGTGCAGATCTTCCTATGGTATTAATTCTTACTGGCGTTATTGGTGGAATTTTAACTTTGGGGATGATTGGCTTATTTATAGGTCCTGTTGTTTTAGCTGTTGCAAATAGTTTATTAAACGCATGGATTAATGAAATGCCAAAACCTGATCCTGATTTATCAGAAACAATAGAGTTTATGAATAAGAATTTCATCGACAAAAAATAAATAATAAAAGCGCATATAAGTATCTACACTTAGATGCGCTTTTATTAATGTCCAAACGTTAATGAAAATTATCAATATACGAGTTATTTATTATAAATATAAATTAATTTTTACAAAATGAAACAAAATACATTATTTTAAATCTGTTTGTTACCAGCAAGTTATATTCAAATCCAAATAAAGTTTTATTCTTTTTATTGAGATAATTCTTAGTGAATAATTAACCTATTTCTCTTAATATAAACATCAACGAAACGATTGTTTCATCGGATTAATGATTTGGCCTAATTTAATATTTATATATAAGGCGAGATCATCGAATATAAAATATTGCTGTGTGTAGTCTTTGCCTGTCAGCCCATGATAGGCTTTTTTTTTATCTATTATTCATATAATCAAAAAAAGCTCACTTTAATTTGTGAGCTTTTTATTATCAATAAAAAATATAATTTTTTATTGTGCTAATTTCACCCAAGTTTTAATTACGGTATCTGGGTTTAATGATAAACTATCAATTCCTTCTTCCATTAGCCATTGTGCAAAATCTTCATGATCAGAAGGACCTTGACCACAAATACCAACATATTTACCGTTACGTTTAGCTGATTGTATCGCCATTGACAATAATGCTTTTACTGCATCATTACGCTCATCAAATAACGTAGAAACAACGCCTGAATCCCTATCTAGTCCTAATGTTAACTGTGTCATATCATTGGAACCAATCGAGAAACCATCAAAATGCACTAAGAATTGATCAGCAAGTAAAGCATTGGATGGAATTTCACACATCATAATCACTTTTAAGCCATTCTCACCACGCTTCAAGCCATTGACTGCGAGCTCATCAATAACCTCTTCAGCTTGGCGAACAGTGCGCACAAAGGGGATCATCACTTCAACATTATCTAATCCCATATCATTACGAACACGTTTAATTGCTTCACACTCTAAAGCAAAACAATGGCGGAAATCATCAGAAACATAACGTCCTGCACCGCGGAAACCTAACATTGGGTTTTCTTCGTCAGGTTCATAGATAGAACCCCCTACTAAATTAGCGTATTCATTCGATTTAAAATCGGACAAACGCACAATAACACGCTTAGGCCAGAATGCAGCCGCTAATGTGGCAATGCCTTCTGTTAATTTGCCAATATAATATTCAACAGGTGATTCATAACCCGCAATCATTCCATCAATTTCTGACTTTAATGCTTCTGATTGTGCTTCATACTCTAATAATGCCCTGGGATGTACACCAATCATACGGTTAATAATAAATTCTAAGCGAGCAAGCCCTACACCATCATTAGGTAATCCTGCAAAATCAAATGCACGATCAGGATTGCCGACATTCATCATGATTTTAAGACCAAGTTCTGGCATGTTATCGATTGCGGAGCTCTGAATAGAAAAATCTAATTTTCCATCATAAACAAAACCGGTATCACCTTCAGCACATGAAACCGTCACTATTTGACCATCTTTAATGCATTCTGTAGCATCACCACAACCAACTACAGCAGGAATACCTAACTCACGCGCGATAATTGCAGCATGGCACGTTCTTCCTCCGCGATTAGTCACAATTGCAGAGGCTTTTTTCATGATAGGCTCCCAATCAGGGTCTGTCATATCAGTAACTAACACATCACCTGCTTGAATTTTATCCATCTCACTAAGATTATGAATAATTTTTACAGCACCAGAACCAATACGATGACCAATAGCGCGGCCTTCAATAATCACAGAGCCTGTTTCATTTAATTGGTAACGCTCCATAACTTGCTGATTAGAACGCACTGTTTCAGGACGTGCTTGAACGATATATAAACGCCCATTATGTCCATCTTTTGCCCACTCAATATCCATAGGGCGACCATAATGACGTTCAATTAATATCGCCTGTTTAGCCAGTTCTTGAATTTCGTTGTCAGTTAAAGAGAAACGATTGCGCAGTGCTTCTGGTACATCCTCAATACGGACCTGTTTACCGTGTTCTGTGCTATCAGCGTAAACCATACGAATTTTTTTAGAACCCAAATTACGGCGAACAATTGAGGGTAAGCCTTTATCTAATGTTGGTTTGTGGACATAAAATTCATCAGGATTTACCGCACCTTGAACAACCATCTCACCTAAACCATAAGCTGATGTAATAAAGACTACTTGGTCAAAGCCTGATTCAGTATCGATAGTAAACATCACACCAGAAGAAGCTAAATCAGAGCGAACCATACGCTGTACACCTGCCGATAAAGCCACACCACGATGATCATAACCTTGGTGAACACGATAAGAGATAGCCCTATCATTAAACAATGAAGCAAATACGTGTTTAATAGCAACAAGAATGGCTTCAATGCCTTGGACATTTAAAAATGTTTCTTGCTGACCAGCAAAAGAGGCATCTGGCATGTCTTCTGCTGTCGCAGATGAACGTACAGCAAAAGAAGCCGCCAATTCACCTTCGCTTAAGGTTTGGTAAGCCTCGCGAATATCTTTTTCAAACTGTGCTGTAAAAGGTGTATCAATCACCCATTGGCGTATTTGATTACCCGCTTTTGCTAATTGATGGACATCATCAACATCAACGCTATCAAGCAATTCATAAATACGCTGATTGATACCGCTCTGTTCCAGAAAATCATTAAACGCTTGCGCTGTGGTCGCAAATCCATTGGGAACACTCACACCGAGTTCCGATAAATTTGTAATCATTTCACCTAGGGAAGCATTTTTCCCACCAACACGATCAACGTCGTTCATACCTAATTGGTTATACCAAAGTACATTGCACGGGGTGAGGCTATTGCTGGACATTGAGAACAATCCTTTTTTAAACAATTATGAGAGAGAAAAAAAGAAAACCCGCTGTCAAAACGACAACTAAAATAAGCGTATCACAATGTTATTGTGAATATAGAAAGGTGAATCGATCAACCAAAAAACTTTATTTTTTTATCCTTTATAATTAGTGAAAATGCTTTAGATAATATGGTTTCTTTTGCTAATTCAGCTAAAAAAGGTGTACATGATGATATTAAGCTTGAATTCAATTAATTGTGATAATAATGAACCCATTGATAGGACTGTTTTTTTTATCTCTGATGGTACAGCAATAACAGCTGAAGTGTTAGGGCATGCGGTTTTATCACAATTTCCGCTAAAAATGAAAAGTTATACTTTACCTTTTGTCTCTACAGTAGAAAGAGCTGAAGAAATAAAACAAAAAATTACTGAGATTTATAAAAAAAGTGGAGCAAAACCTTTGGTGTTTTATTCTATTATAAGCCCTGAAGTAAAAGAAATAATAAAAAGCAGTGACGGTTTTTGTCAGGATATAGTGCAATCATTAGTCTCACCGCTTGAAAAAGAGATGAATATTACAGCTTCTCCTAAATTAAATAAAACATACGGTTTAACAGAAAAAAATCTTAGTAAATATGATGCTCGTATTGCGGCAATTGAATACACACTCTCTCATGATGATGGAATTTCTTTACGAAATCTCGACCAAGCACAAGTTATTTTAATTGGTGTTTCTCGCTGTGGTAAAACGCCCACTAGTTTATATTTAGCCATGCAATTTGGTATTCAAGCTGCCAACTATCCTTTTACTGCTGATGATATGGATTTCTTAAAGCTACCTCCTGAATTAAAAGAATATCAGCATAAATTATTCGGTTTAACTATCGCGCCTGAGCGCCTTGCTGCTATTCGTAGTGAAAGAAGAGAAAATAGTCGTTATGCATCTATTCGCCAATGTCGAATCGAATTAGCTGAGGTTGAAGCGCTATTTAGAAAAAATAATATCCCTTATCTCAATACAACAAATTACTCTGTTGAAGAAATATCAACTAAGGTAATTGATTCTATGGGATTAACAAGAAGGATGTTTTAAATACAAAAGATATTATTTTTATTCTCTATTCATTGATAACGCTGTTGAAATTAGCTGAATTTCGTTTATTGTGATCTTAATCACGGGTAGATCTTACCTTGTATTTTTATTGAGAAAAATTATGTTAAAAACAGACGAACTTCGGACAAAGGCGTTAGATAGTCTGGTCACACCGGAAACACTGGCGATAGAGTTTCCTATCTCTCAAGAGATAAGCAACAATATCACATCAGCCCGTCAACGGATTGAAGCCATTCTTTCAGGTGAAGATAAACGTCTTCTTGTTATTGTAGGCCCATGTTCAATTCATGACCCCAAAGCGGCAAAAGAGTACGCAACTAAGCTCAATCAACTAAAAACACATTATCAAGATCGCTTAGAAATTGTTATGCGTGCTTATTTTGAAAAGCCTCGCACTGTTGTAGGCTGGAAAGGCTTAATTTCCGATCCCTTCCTTGATAACTCTTGTAATATTAATGAAGGAATTCGCATTGCAAGAAAACTACTTATTGAAATCAATCAACTTGGTTTACCCACTGCCACTGAATTTCTTGATATGGTGACAGGGCAATATATTGCAGATTTAATTAGTTGGGGAGCGATAGGCGCAAGAACAACAGAAAGCCAAGTCCACCGTGAAATGGCATCAGCCCTCTCTTGTCCTGTTGGTTTTAAAAATGGTACTGATGGCAATACCCGTATTGCTATTGATGCAATACGCGCAGCAAGAGTCAGTCATACCTTTTTATCACCAGATAAACATGGTCAGATGACAATTTATCAAACCAGCGGTAACCCTTATGGCCATATTATTTTGCGTGGTGGTAAAAAACCTAATTATCACGCAAGTGATATTGCTGATGCGATTGATGCGTTAAAACAGTTGGATTTGCCAGAACATTTGGTTATCGATTTTAGTCATGGCAACTGTGAAAAAATTCATCGTCGTCAACTCGAAGTTGCTAGAAATATTGGTGAACAAATCAAAGATGGATCACAAGCGATAGTCGGTGTTATGGCTGAAAGCTTTTTACAAGAAGGCACACAAAAAGTCGTCCCCAATAAATCACTTAACTATGGTCAATCTATTACAGACCCTTGCTTAAGCTGGGAAGATACTGAACAACTTCTTGAGTTACTCGCTCAAGCTGTTGATAGCAGATTTAAGTAATATAACATCTTCTATATTTGTTTTAAAAATAGTAAGGAGAGTGAAAGTTCTCCTTATTATTCATGTAAGGTATAACATTATATCTTATCGCTTTTTGATCTCTTCAATTTTGTATTGCCCCTTTCCTTTTTTTTACTCCCTCTGACTTTATTTATAATTTTAATAAATAAAACTGTTCTAAATTTCAACCGTTCCTGACTAGTTATTCACATTATGATCTGAATTTACATTTTTGAGTTAAAAAAAGCTTGTTTAAAGAAATTTGTTAACGATAATGATTATCATAACTATAACCCTTATCAACTCTATATATAGTAATGAATAAAAAGACTAATAATTTAGATATATCTTCATTAAAACGGGAAACAGACTCTCCAATAATTCACTCAATAAATAGTTTGGAATTATTGGGTAAAGATGGCGTGGTTTACATTCAACATAACGGAGAGTTATACCAGCTACGTCAAACAAAAGCAGGAAAATTAATTCTGACTAAATAGTCACTCTTTAACAATCAATTGCAAGCCACCAACTTTTCAGTTAGGCAGCCAGCACAATAACTCCATATACAAGGACTTTCTATGGATATTTATGGTATGTGTATGCTGAAAAAACAATTCAAATATTCTGGTATAGCAACCGCGTTTTGCCTGTTATATCCCTCTATTGCCTCTGCACACACTGAACATAGTACGGAAACACTCACCGTTATTGGTCATCAAGCACAAATCGCAACACCTGATTTTCATACAACGATAGAGAGTACAACGCCAGAAGCACAAACCAGCGCAACAGCAGGTGCATTACTCAAAAATGTTACAGGCGTGACGGTATCGGGTACGGGTATCGCAAACGGTAGCAATATCTTAATGCGTGGTTATGACCAAAAAGGCGTAAAAATTATTGTCGATGGCATCCACCAGCCTCTTGAAAACACAATGAATAATTTAGGTGGATTATTTATAGAATCTTCTTTAATTAAACGTGTCGATGTTAAGCATGGCTCCTCTTCAATACGTTATGGCGAAGGTGCTATGGGCGGTGTCGTCTCATTTAATACTCTTGATCCTCAATCTATTTTAGTCGGTGACAATAAATTAGGTGCAAAATTATTCAGTGCTGTTTCTACCGCTGATAGACATTTTACTTATGGTGGTGTCATTGCGGGTAAACATGATATTGCAGAGGGTTTATTGGCTTATAGTCAGCGTCAGCGAGGTGCTATACGCCTCGCTGATGGTAATGATATGGATAATAATGAGCATATAAAGAATTACTTTATCAAAGCCTATCTTTACCCAACAGAAAATCAAACCTTTATCTTTGCGGGTCGCCATTACGATAATGAAGGTGAACAACGCCAAGTATTACATCGTATGGGTGGCTATGGTAGATATGAAAGCAATCAAATGGCGCGTAGCACACAACAAAAAAATTACTCAATAACGCACCATTTAGCACCAGAATCTCATCGCTGGTTAGACTTAACGACATACCTCTATTATTCACAATTTAAAATTAATCAAACTTATCTTACTGATAATTCATCATCAGGCAAAGTTGGCCTAGAAGAAAAACGCACTCAATCTACTTATGGGTTAAAAAGCGAAAATCATTTTACGTTTCATTTATTTAATGACTTACTCAGCCAATCTGGATTTTTTGGCGTTGAGGGTTACGAACAAAAAATGATATCTGATGACAACGCCAAGAATTTTCCATTGGCTACGATGCGTTATGGCGCAACTTGGGTACAAAGCACAATCAGCACACCCTTATTACCACTCTCGTTAAGTGGTGGTGCTCGTTATCATTATTATAAAAATAATCCTAATGATGAATTAGATGAATTCTTTAATAAGAAAACGACTATTCAAGCATTAAAACACGCAACTGATTATCAAGGCATTACAGAAAATATTGCCCTAACCTTTACGCCAACTAATTGGTTACAGCTTTATTCTTCTTATTCAACGGCATTACGTGCACCGACACTTTCTGAAATGTTTAATGATTCATTCCATTTTAAAGCTTTTATGTGGAAGGCGCACTGGGTCCCTAATCCTCATTTAAAACCAGAAAGAAATAGTACATGGGAGTATGGTACTCGCCTTTCATTTAATAATTTATTAACATCTAACGACAATTTAGTGCTTAAAGCTGCCTATTTTGATACTACATCAAAAGATTATATTACTTACGGTCCTTGGCATACAAAAACAATTGCAGGCCTAATAAATCTACAAGCCTTTAACATACCTAAAGCATTAATTGAAGGTATCGATATGAGTTTGCGTTATACCCACCCTTGGCTTTCAGTAGGATTAAATTACAACCGCACTAAAACGTTGGAATTAACGACATTTGAAACAATTTCCCCTGTTCGCCCTGAAACGTTAACCGCATTTGTTCATATTCCTGTAGCAACAACGCCATTTTCCTTGGGCTGGTCAGCACAATTTGCTAGCAAAACAGCAAATAAAGGAACTCATGTTGGAAAAGCAAAACATGTTAAAGGAAAGCAAACTAACCGCTTACAAGAACTTATTCAGCAATATCCTGGTTATGGTATTCACGATTTTTCAATAAGTTATCAATCACAAAAAAATAAAGATATTCAAGCCGCTTTGGTGCTCTCTAATGCGTTTAATTATGAGTATTACTCAGCAATGGGCGTACCACAAGAAGGCAGAAATATCAAAATGTCTATGAGCTATCGCTGGTAGATGAGGAGCAATGATTTATATAACAAAGGGCTACCTAAATGTAGCCCATTAAAATAATGGAGATTTACCTGCATGTCTCAGTCATCCATATTAATCAAATTTAGTTTTCTAGCTTTAGCCGTTTCTTCGGCTTGTGCTGTTGCACAAGAAAAGGCAGAGACTGAAAATGAGAAAAAAACAGAGGTTCTTACTGTTTATGCAACGGGTAATGAGCGAGATAGCTTTACACTCCCAATGATGTCCACAGTGATTAAAAATAATACTGCATGGTCAGAAACAGCAGGAAGTGCTTCTGAATTACTACGTCATGTACCTGGTGTTTCTATTTCGGGTGCAGGTCGTACTAATGGTGAAACTGTCAGCATGCGCGGATATGGAAAAAATGGAATACTCACTTTAGTTGATGGAGTACGTCAAGGAACTGACACGGGTCATATCGATAGTATTTTTATTGACCCTTCGCTTATTCGCCAAGTTGAAGTTGTTCGTGGTCCTTCAGCGCTTTTATATGGCAGTGGTGCTTTAGGTGGTGTTATTGCCTACGATACGGTTGATGGCAGTGATTTATTACGTAAAGGTCAACGTGGTGGTGTACGTGTATTTGGCTTAGGTAATACCGCACAACATAGCCAAGGCTTTGGTATGACTGCATTTGGCAAACAAGATAATCTTGATGGACTTGTTGCATTCTCAGCAAGAGACAAAGGCAATACTCGTTATGGTGGCGGTTATCAAGCTGACAATGATGAAACTATCTTCAATTTGTTATCTAAAGGCCGTTGGCTTATCGATGATAACAATACGTTAAGTGGTCAATTACGTTACTACCACAACAACGCTAATCAGCCCAAAAATCCACAAGCCGCTGATAATCCATCTGCATCTAATGTACAAACTGATCGTACGACGACGCAAAAAGATGCACAGTTAACGTATCAATTTAATCCATCAGATTTACAATGGGTGAATTTAAAAACACAAGTGTATTATAGCGAAGTCGATATTAATGCAAAAACCGTGAAAAATGGTTTTGAAGGCCGTGAACAAAAGACATACGGCTTAAAAGTTGAAAATCGCTCTCGTTTAGGTATGAATAGTTTTGCCTCTCACGGCTTTACTTATGGTGGTGAAGTTTATAAGCAAAAACAATCACCAAGTCAAAATACAGAAAGCTTTCCGCAAGCCGATATTCGCTTTATGTCTGGTTGGCTACAAGATGAGGTCACATTGCGTGATTTGCCAGTATCACTCATCTTAGGTACGCGTTTTGATAAATATAAAAGTCAAAACGATCATTATGATGATATTACTGCCGATAAATGGTCATCCAAAGGCGCTATTAGCATCACTCCAACTGATTGGTCAATGCTATATACCTCTTATTCTCAAGCATTCAGAGCACCAACTCTGGGTGAAATGTATAACGATTCAAAACATTTTGATGCTCCCTTCCCTGGTGCACCAACAAACTACTGGCGCCCTAACCCAAATTTAAAACCTGAAACCAATTCAACAACCGAATATGGATTTGGTTTTCAATTCGACGACTTATTATCTAGTAATGATAATCTGAAAATTAAAGCAGCCCATTTCAATACGCGTGCAAAAGATTATATTGATGCAGATGTTGCAATGTTTCAGGGATATACACAATCAACGAATATTCCAAGAGCAACTATTTGGGGATGGGATATTTCTATGAGTTATGAATCTAATCTATTTAATTGGGATTTAGCGTATAACCATACCAAAGGTAAAGATAACGCAACAAATGCCTCAATAACGTCTGTAGAACCCGATACTTTAACAAGTCGCTTAGATATTCCTGTACCAAGTACTGATTTTTCTGTGGGTTGGTTGGCTCAATTCACAAAACACACTGATTTTACAAAACATGACCGCTTTAATCGCCCGGTTAATCGCCAACAAGCGGGTTATGGCGTGAATGATTTTTATGTTCGCTATGAAGGTAATGCTTCATTAAAAGGACTAACAACATCTGTTGTTCTCAGTAATGCTTTTGATAAAACTTATTACTCTTCAGCAGGTATTCCTCAAGAAGGCCGCAACGCAAAAGTACTAGTTAGTTATCAATGGTAATAATAAGTAAATTAATATATGAACGATATAATAGGAGTTTCTGTGAATACATCTCTTTATGAGAGCTACCTGCAAGCCAAAGCCGATAAAAAAGCGTCATATGCACGTGATTTAGCAACTTACCTCAATGTGAGTGAAGCTGAACTGACACATGCTCGTGTTGGTCATGATGCAAAACGCTTACGCAACGATGTTCGCGAGATATTAACAGCACTCAGTACTGTTGGTGAAGTAAAAGCCATTACGCGTAATGATATCGCTGTTCATGAACATCTTGGTGAAGTTAAAAATGCTCGATTTAATGATCATGCGGGCCTTATTCTTAACCCTCGTGAGCTTGATCTACGCTTCTTTTTCTCTTATTGGACATCCGTGTTCGCACTAACAGAAGAATCTTCAAGAGGTGTTCGTCACAGCATTCAATTCTTTGATATGCATGGAGATGCACTTCATAAAATTTATGCCACTGATAACACAAATATGCAAGAATGGGATTCTATTATTCAATCATTCTTATCAGAAGATAATCCTGCCTTAGAAATCAATGTTGCAGAGCCTTTCACCGACAAACCTGTGAGTGATGAACTCGCACAACAAATTGAACAACAATGGCGTTCAATGACGGATGTTCACCAATTCTTTAAATTATTAAAAGACAATAATCTTAGTCGTCAACAAGCATTTAAAGCGGTTAGTGATGATTTAGCTTATCAAGTTGATAATAATGCATTAAAAACATTATTAGAAACTGCTCAACAAGCCAAAAACGAAATTATGATTTTTGTTGGTAGTCGTGGATGTGTTCAGATATTCACAGGAACAATTGATAAACTGGTTCCTCATCAATTTGAAAACAGCGAACAAATTTGGATTAATGTTTTTAATCCTAAATTTACACTTCATCTTATTGAAAGTGAAATAGCAGAGAGTTGGGTAACACGCAAACCAACTGAAGATGGTTTTGTGACTAGCCTTGAAATTTTCGATAAAAAAGGTCAACAAATTGCTCAGCTGTATGGTCAACGAACAGAAGGTACAGCAGAGCAGCAGCAATGGCGTGAACAAGTTAATACTCTCGCCAAAATTGCATAATCGGAGAATGATGTAATGAAAAAATGGCTTCTTTTGACTCTGTGCAGCATGATGACTTTTATCACGTCAGCAAATGAACGCATTGTCACGATTGGTGGTGATATCACAGAGATTGTTTTTGCACTAGGTGCGGGTAATGAGGTTGTTGCCAGAGATAGTACAAGCTTAATTCCTGAACAAGTAAAAGCACTACCCGATGTGGGTTATATGCGGATGTTAAACCCTGAAGGTGTCCTTTCTGTCAAACCCACGCTTATCATTGCGAGTGAACTAGCAAAACCCTCTTTAGCATTAAAACGCATAAAAGAAGCGGGAGTGCGGGTAAAAACACTCACAGGGAAACACTCATTAGAAGCCATTAATGAAAAAATAGATGTTATCTCGATACTATTAAATAAGCCGAAAGAAGGTGCGCAATTAAAAGAGGAAGTGACGCAATCTATTGCCAAAGTCTCCACCAGTCCTATTGATAAAAAAATTATTTATATCATGAGCCATGGTGGTGCCATTCACATGGCTGCTGGCCAAAATACAGCAGCAGACACAATTATCACCTTAGTTGGTGGTAAAAATGCAATGCAAGGCTTTACCGGCTATAGACCTCTTTCTCAAGAAGGTGTGATTGCAAGCCAACCTGATATTTTATTAGTGACAACCGAAGGCCTTAAATCCATTGGTGGAATTGAAAAAGTATGGAATTTCCCTGGCATAAAATACACGCCAGCAGGAAAAAATAAACGCTACGTTGTTGTTAATGATATGGGGTTACTAGGCTTTACGCTTTCAACGCCTGATGTTATGTATCAAATTCGTCAAGCATTGGAGCAATGATGTTTCGTTCCCGTTCACATTGGGTAAGTCTTCTTACCCTTTTTATTTTGCTTGTTATCGTCACATTAGTGTCAGTTAATAGCGGTGCATTAGCACTTTCATTCCATACACTTTGGTACCGTTCATTTGATGATATGGAATGGCAAATTTGGCTTGATATTCGCTTACCTAGAGTCTTATTAGCTATTCTTGTTGGTGGTGCTTTAGCTATTTCAGGTGCCATAATGCAAGGGCTTTTTAGAAATTCGCTTGCTGACCCTGGATTATTAGGAATTAGCAGTGGCGCGGCATTAATGGTTGCTGTTGTGATTATTCTGCCCTTTTCTTTCAGCCCTGCTTTTGCCTTTTATAGTCATATTATTGCTGCATTTGTAGGTGGCTTAATTGTTGCGATGATTATTTTTTCTTTGCATCAATTTAGCGATGGTAATTTAGCAAGATTATTACTCGCAGGAATTGCTATTAATGCCTTGTGTATGTCTTTTATCGGGGTATTAAGCTATATCAGCACAGATCAACAACTTCGTCAGTTTTCACTTTGGATGATGGGATCTTTAAGTCAGATTGATTGGAAAACATTAGCTATAGCAACAGTGATTATTATTCCTGTTAGTATACTTGCCTGCTGGCAAAGCCATAAATTAAACCTTTTACAATTAGGTGATGAAGAAGCACATTATTTAGGCCTTAATGTGAGAAGAACCAAATTTATCTTATTACTTCTAAGTGCCATATTAATAGGCTGTGCCGTTGCCTTAAGTGGTGTGATTGGTTTTATAGGATTGGTTATTCCGCATCTTATCCGTATGCGAATAGGCAGTAACCATGTTTGGTTATTACCGGCCTCTATTTTAGGTGGCGCAACCCTGTTATTAGCAGCAGATACTTTTTCAAGAACTTTAGTTTCTCCTGCTGAAATACCTGTTGGTTTAATTACAGGTCTTATTGGTGGCCCTTATTTCCTTTGGCTTATTTTACGACAACCAACAGGACGGATGTCATGATAACAGCACAGCAAAAACCATTACTTTATGGAAATAATCTTACCTATAAAATTAGCGAAAAAGTCATTATTAATGATGTTTCTATTGCCCTTAATTCTGGCGAATTAGTGACAATCATTGGCCCCAATGGAGCAGGTAAATCTTCCTTATTACGCTTATTAACTGGTTATACGACACCGACTCAAGGTGAGTGCTATTTTAAAGACAAACTATATTCTCAGTGGAATAGCCAAAAATTAGCTAAAAATCGTGCCGTAATGCGTCAAAATAGCCAATTGTCATTTTCGTTTTCTGTTGAAGATGTTGTGGCGATGGGAAGAACACCTCATGGACAACAAAATAAGCAAATAGCAATAGAAACCGCCTTACTTCTTACCGACTGTATAAAACTAAAAGATAGAGATTTTCGACAATTATCGGGTGGTGAGCAACAACGTGTTCAGCTTGCTAGAGTACTTGCACAATTATGGCATCCACAAGCTGAAAAATCTGCGCTATTTCTCGATGAGCCGACATCTGCATTGGATCTTTATCACCAACAACAAAGTTTACGTTTGCTAAAAAAGTTAACAAAAACACAAGATCTTATGGTGTGCTGTGTACTTCATGATCTTAACCTTGCCGCCCTTTATGCTGATAGAATTTTACTTTTGCACCAAGGAAAATTGGTTTGTGAAGGAACACCCGCTAATGTATTGACAACTGAAAATATTGAAAAATGGTATGGTGCTGATGTCAATGTTAATCAACATCCTGAGCATTCGCAGCCTCAAGTTTTCTTAAAACCATAAACAATTGTTATTAACAATCATATGTTTTTCATTTAAACATTGCTGTTGTTAAGAGCCTTATAATTATTGATTAAGCCACAATTTAGACATCTATCTAGATTGTGGCTTAATTATTTTCTCATTTGTAACTATTTAGTTAAAAATCAACCCACGTAGTACCACTAAAAAACATTAATTTATCTAATTAATAATTTAT
>NZ_LXEN01000154.1 GCF_001654855.1 Proteus myxofaciens ATCC 19692 | reverse complement strand
AATCAACCCACGTAGTACCACTAAAAAACATTAATTTATCTAATTAATAATTTATCTTCTGAAAATAAAATAAGCAGATAAATTATCAGGATATTTCATTGTTATACTTAATTTTTATAAAAAAATATAACAATCATAAAAATATAACATATAACAGATTTACTTTTTTATATAATAGTCCAGTAAATTCAGTATATTATTAACCGTATCAATATAGTATTTTATATTAAATGATTTAAAAAACTATTTACTTACCGCTATTTATTACTTTGGCCTATATATTTGATAATGATTATCAATAACAAATAGCATTTTTTGCCTACCTGTTATTTCCCACATCCTTAAAATAGGTTACAAATAACATACGTTACTATTTTATTAATTGGGCACTGTGTCCCCACCTTATTTGTGGGAGGTTTTATGGCTGAAAATGTCGTTAATGATATTCTGAAATGGTTAGAAACCCAGTTACAACGTAACGAAGGGATAAAGATAGATACTATTGCAAATAAAAGTGGCTATTCTAAATGGCACTTGCAGCGTATTTTTAAAGATTTTAAAGGCTGTACATTAGGTGAATACGTTCGTAAACGCCGCTTATTAGAAGCTGCAAAATCATTACAAGCAAACGAAATGTCTATATTAGATATTGCGTTAATGTATGGCTTTAGTTCTCAAGCAACATTTACCCGTATCTTTAAAAAACATTTTAATACTACTCCAGCTAAATTTAGAGAAAATGGTAAATTGCCTGACACTCATAATTTTATGTCATGCGAAAACTGCTAATATTTTAGTTTATTACTATTTACAAAAATCTCATGTTTAGAACTGCACCTTAAAAGTGGGAAGATAACCACTTTAGGTGCAGCTTTTCGTCAATAGCACAATTAATAGTAATAGTGTTATTTATCTTAAGAAATCGCTGTAACAAGCCATTCTTGAAACTCATTAAGCTCTTGATTATTTGGAAATTCATTCTTTAATTGTTGGCTTAATGCTTTTAGTGTATCGGGTGAGTAACGAGCACCAATCAATAATGTTGAAAATCGCTCTAAAGGTGCGGGATCTAAACTATCAGTATAAATTTGACTGCGAATAATATTACCTCGCTCTATATCAAAATGAAGTTCAACCCCACCCCATTTAAAGCGATTATCTAAAAGATGTGAAAATGCAGGAGCTTGGCCAAAATTCCATTCCCAACTACTTTGTTTAGCAAATGTTTCTTCAAATCCTGGTAAGTCAGGCAATTCTTGTGGTGAAATCACTTCTGCTTTCACCTCTTCACCATAATATTCAAAAAAGCTCTCTATAATCGCGTCACATAGTATTTGATGATTAATATCAGGTTTCAATTCAATAATATTCGCAACACGAGAGCGAACTGAAGCAATACCTTTTGCTTGAAGTTTTTTAGGATCCGGATTGAGATAGTTAGCAAGACGAGATAAATCAGCGTTAATTAATAATGTGCCATGATGGAAGCCTCTGTCTTTTGTCTCTTTATAAGCAGAGCCTGAGATTTTTCTCTCTCCATCCGCTTGAGGCACAACAAGATCATTACGACCTGATGCTGTTGCAGGAATACCTGCTTTCAATAAACCATCTAAAATAATTTGAGTTGAGATAGTTTTATTATATTCAGGTTTACCCGCCATAAACGTAAAACAGGTATTACCTAAATCGTGAAAAACAGCACCACCACCACTTGAACGACGTGCGAGTTTTACACCGTCTTGTTCCATTTTACGTGTATTACATTCTTTCCATGGGTTTTGAGCACGACCAATCACAACAGTATTATCATTACGCCAAAGAAAGAGTACACGCTGATCTGCTGGCATCTGTCTAAAAATACATTCTTCAACAGCAAGGTTAAACCAAGGATCGTAAGAATCAGAAATCAATAGACGCAATTTGCTGGGCATAAGGCTCACCTACAAGAAGAAAATAATGACTAAGATACCATAATTCTCAGTTGGTTAGCGCTTTTATAGCACTAAAATACAATGAGTAAAGATCGGTTATTTATTCATTTATTTTATAAAAACCGGGTTATAAACGCCTTGCTTGCCAAAACGTTTTTTTCCAATACACATTATCAAGAGATGAACGAATAACACCTTTACTGGTGGAAGCATGAATAAAGTTATTATCAGTATCATAAATACCAACATGAAGCCCATTTTCACCACCGCCTGTTTTAAAGAAAACTAAATCCCCAGGCATTAAATCGCTTTTATTAATTTGTGTACCATATTTAGTCTGATCTATCGTCATTCTAGGGAGTTGAATATCAAAACGGTCACTATATGTTTTATAGACAAAACCTGAGCAATCAATACCTGAATTACTCATACCACCATAACGGTAAGGTGTGCCATACCATTGCTCTAATTGAGACTTTAATTGCACTATCACCATAATAGGATCTGAAAGTTGTGTTTTTAAAGGCGGAGGTGGTGGCAAGTGCTTAGAAGGGCCAGAGGAACACCCTGCCAGCAATATTATGCAGAGCAAGAAAGGATAAAAAATAGATTTTATCATTAGACAACCCTGTTATTAGACACAATTATTTTTAAATCTATCTGTATTTGTGAATAAAAACAAGCTATTCGATGTAAAGAAGATGTGGATTTTTATCTAATCACAATTTATTTCAATTTTTTTAGGATAATCACTTTCTATGTTTAATTTAGCTTTTAGCGATAAAACAGTATCAAAACGCTTATTTTTCTGAAAGAATCGGTCGTCAATGTGGCACGATATTTGATAAGGTTGCTTATCGATCAATACCAATATATTAGGGCGCTGGTTTTCTCCAATAAAAACTTGGAGTTTAATTGAATATAATTGGTAATCTGAATAGCGATTATCTATTTTCCCATAATCAATTAAAGGCACTATATTATTTTGATTACTCACAACTAAATCTATTTTAGACTCAATCTTGTATCTTGTATTATCACGGTATTCAAGCTGTAAATACGCGTTATATTCTTCATCATTAGGCAAAGTTAACTCAATATTCCCTACTTTATGGGGTGCCTGTAAAAGATCATCTTGTGTTAAGGTAATTTCTGTTTTTAATATGATAGATTGATGATTAGAATAATATTCCTGAAGTTCTGCATTTCTTTCTTGATTAATATTCACCACATCCATTGGTGAAAGATAAACAAGTCCACCATAAGGCGATACACCCAAGCAGCCACTTAATAAAACAGTCATGGTCATCAGCAGTAATGATTTTAAATGGAACAATATATAATACCTTTCGCTAAACTATCTGACAGATACACGACTTCCACATCAATCAAGCAACAAAATAACCCTTTTAATGTCCCACTTTATTTGTTTGTGATTTTTGGCTAATCAGCCAAACACCTATCATAATGAAAACAATGCCTAACGATTTATGCCATGAAAGTGATTCTTGAAACCATGGTATCGCAACAGCAAGAATATAAACGAATACATAGCTGAGACTTATTAAAGGATAAGCCTTATTTAAAGGTATAGTGCGCAATGTCAATAGCCAACACACCATTGAAAGGACGTATCCTACAAGCCCTAAGAAAACAATGCTAAGTGGTGTGATATTTTCCCACAGCCACATAATATCAAGCCATTGTTTCTCAAGCTTCAAATCAGGTAATGATGACATGCCTACTTTCAATAGTAACTGAGCTGCAGTAACTAATAACGCACTTGCAATCGCCCAAAAATAGCCTCTCATGACTGCATACTCATTAGGAAAATACCTAGCATAATAGACCCAATACCAATCCAATGTTTACTATTTACAGGCTCTTTATAAAGAAATTGACCAATAAGGGTCACAACAATAAAGTTCACACTTAACATTGGATAAGCAATACTTAAAGGCAAAATTTGCAGTAAGCGTAACCAAAATAGCATACCAAAACCTAGCATAGCGATGGCGGTAATTAGCCAGAAAATTGTTTTTCTGGCTTTTGTTGCTACACCACTTTGCCAACTGACAACCGCCTGTTTTTGGCAGACTTGACCAATACAGGTTAATAAACTAACGATCAGCAATAGGACAAAGGACATTATTGACGCTTCTCATACGTTAATATTGCTGTTCGACCATTTGTTACCAGCTCTTCAGGACGTGGAAATTGGGCTAATCTTGAGGGTTCTTTAAAACTTATCACAAGAGAAACATTGCCTTTTTTTCTGGCTTGTTCTAACCATTGTGTAAAATCCTCATTCGTAATTAATCTATCTTTTGAATCAGGGTAGTCAACACCATAAGTTAATTCCCCCGTTCTTTCATAAAGATAAATATCACTACGTTGTAATTCCCATGCAAGCCCAGCGCCTAATCCAACACTATTACTAACAATATATTGGCTAGCATTAAGAGTATCTATATTTTGGCGAATAAACTCTTGTGGCAGTTTGCCATCAACACTATTACCCGGAATAGCTTGCCCAATGCATAAACTTATACCTAAAGAGCAAGACGCCGCCCATAGCCAATGTTTACCATTTAGTGTTGAACAAAGATAGCCAATGATACCCCACAATGAGAAAGCAACTATCGCCAGTACCCATTTAGACCATTCATAAGGCATGTAAATAGGTTTAGAAGAAACTAATTGGATAAAAAGTAATGCAACAACCGCAGCAACACCAATAAAAATATTAATATAGCCGTTAATTTTTAATGCTCTCATTTTAAATTTACGAGCACTATCAACACCATATTTTGCCATTAACATCGCAAGCGGTGCCATAAATGGCAACATGTAGGTTGGCAATTTTCCTTTTGCGATACTAAAAAAGAGAAACGGCACAACAAACCAGCAGAAAAGGAAAAAGAGCTCAGGGCGCTTACGTTTTTTCTTCCAAGCATTTATTAATGCACCGGGTAATAATCCCAACCATGGAATAACACCCAAAATAATGATAGGAATGTAATACCAAAAAGGTGCCTTATGTTGGGCATCATCACCAGAAAAACGCTGAATATGTTCAACCCAGAAGAAATAATGCCAATAATCAGGCTCTGCTCTATGTACAGCAAGTACCCAAGGCAGGCTGATTAGTGCTGCACTTATTACTGCTAATAAGCCATAGAGTAGCATTTGTGTAAATTGTTTTTGGTAAAGCGTGATGGGTATCATCACAATAACAGGTATGGCTAAAGCTAAAAAACCTTTCGTCATAAACGCCATACCACAGGCTAATCCAAGCGCTAACCACGCTAAAATCCGTGATTTGACCGTCGTTGCTTTAAGCGCCCAAAAACAACAGACCATACTTGCAGTAATCCAAAGTGTTAACATAGGGTCAAGAACACTGTATGTGCCTACGCTAAACACTAAAAACATGGATAAATAAATTAAGCTTGAAACAAATGCAATCTGGCGATTACGCCACATCATTCTTGCTAATAAATAAACGAGCAGTGTACTTAATAAAATAGAAATAACGGAACCGAATCTAACCGCGAAATTGGTATGCCCAAACATTAATTGGCTAATATTGTTTATCCAATAACCCGCAACAGGTTTTTCAAAATAGCGAATATCAAGCATATGAGGAACAATCCAGTTGCCACTAACCACCATTTCGCGACTGATTTCCGCATAACGTGTTTCATCAGGTTGCCATAATAACCGGCTGTTCAATGGAAATAAGTAGGTTAGAACAAAAAAAAGAGCCAAGAGTATGGCCCCGATTTTACTCGCCCGGTTATTTAACATAGTTTCGTTATACCTCTTGTTGGCACCCTAACCAGCCTTCTCGACCAGGAAAGTTAGATTCAACAACTTTACCTAGTGGAAGCGTTTCTAAATCTTGTGGTAATAAATCGCTCAACGGGCAAAATTCAATGCCTTCATCTGCAATCATTGCCAATAATTGTTCAAATTGAGCGGCTTTTGACATGCCTTCAACTTCAGTATGGATAGTATAAACAGGTACACCTGAATCTTTTTTGATTTCATCAATAATAAATTGATTAAAATCTTCATCCTTTACTTTAGTTCCAACGACTTCATCATAAGTGGGTAATGTTACTGGAATTTGCACCGTACCGATAGAACCATTTGCTAAAACAGGTCTGAAAGGATGAGTCCCTCGACAATCACTGTTATAAGCAAAATGAAAATTCTCTTTAATAGCGATTACGCGCTCATTGGCCCGCCATCCTGCAACAGCAGAACATTTAACAGGTTGGCTTAACGCTTTTTCTAGTGCATCGACACCTAATTGAACTTGTTGCGTTAATTCTTGTGTTGACCAACGATCCACTTTTGCTTGCCAGCCTTGATGATCCCATGAATGTAATCCAACTTCATGCCCTGCGTCTTGGGTTTGCTTTATCAAATAGCCTAAATGTTGAGCGATTTTCTTACCTGGCCATGCAGTTCCAGCTAATAAAATATCTAACCCATAGAGCGATGCTGCATTCGATCTCAGCATTTTCCACAGAAATTTCGGTCTTAAAAGGCGCCATAAATGACGCCCCATATTATCTGGACCGACACTGAAGAAAAAGCTGGCCTGAATGTTATGCTTAGCAAAAACAGCTAGCAATTGTGGAATACCTTCTTTAGTACCTTGAAACGTATCCACATCGACTCTCAAGCCAACTTTCTTCATTATTTGTTACCTAACTCTTCAACTGCACCACGTAAGAAGAAATCTAATGTTTCTTCTACAGTTTGACGTGTTTCGATGGTTGGTTTCCAATCTAATAAACGCTCTGCATTTTTAATACTTGGCTTGCGGTGTTCAACATCTTGGTAACCTTTACCGTAGTAACTGCTACTTTCGATTTTCTTAAAGCCTGCAAATGGAGGGAATTGATCACGTAACTCATGTTTTTCAAAGCAATCTAATAACATTTCTGCTAATTCACGAATACTTGCTTCGTTAGTTGGGTTACCAATATTGATGATCTGTCCATCACATTTATTATCACGGTTTTCAATGATACGGAATAACGCTTCAATACCGTCATTAATATCTGTGAAACAACGTTTTTGCTCACCACCATCTACCAGCTTAATTGGTGAACCTTCAACTAAGTTAAGAATGAGCTGAGTAATTGCACGTGAACTACCAATACGAGCTGAATTTAAGTTGTCAAGACGTGGTCCCATCCAGTTAAATGGACGGAATAACGTGAATTTCAAGCCTTCTTTTGCGCCATAAGCCCAGATTACTCTGTCTAATAGCTGTTTAGACACAGAGTAAATCCAACGTTGCTTGTTGATTGGACCAACGATTAAACGTGAGTTATCTTCGTCGAATTCTTTATCATCACACATTCCGTAAACTTCTGATGTGGATGGGAAAATAATACGTTTATTGTATTTAACACAATAGCGAACAATTTTTAAGTTTTCTTCAAAGTCTAATTCGAATACGCGTAATGGATTACGGGTATATTCAATCGGCGTTGCAATGGCAACTAATGGCAGAATGACATCACATTTTTTAATGTGGTATTCAATCCATTCAGTATGAATGCTTACATCACCTTCGATAAAGTGGAAACGAGGATTACCAATAAAGCGTTCGATAGCAGAAGAACCGATATCCATACCATAGATATCATAATTGTCATCTTTTAACAGACGTTCTGTTAAGTGGTTACCGATAAAACCATTCACACCTAAGATTAATACGCGTTGACGGCGTTTTACTTGTGCTGTTGCTTTAGGCCCTACACGAACATCAGTCACAATGCCCATTTCAGTCGCTAAGCGACTACCTTGAACATATAAACCGTTTTCGCTTTGACCCGTTACAACTTCAATCGCACCCTGTGCACATGCAATCACTAAAGGCTCAGTTGAAATTACAGTACCAGGGCGTTTACCTTGGTTATCAGCAACAGGACGTGAACGCCAGATAGTCATCTTACGCTCACCTAAGAAAGTAAATGCACCTGGATACGGTTCTGTCACAGCGCGAACTAAATTGTGAACAGATTTAGCATCTGCATTCCAATCAATTAAACCATCTTCAGCACGACGGCGACCAAAGTAAGTCGCTTGGCTTTCATCTTGGGCTGTTGTTGAATAATGTCCTGAAGCAATATGCGGTAATGTATTATCAAGAAGAGTTCTTGCCGCTTCTCTGACTTTTTCATGTAAAATAAGAGAAGTATCGTTATCTTCAATTGTTACTTTTTCTTGAGCAACAATATCACCTGCATCTGCTTTTGCAGTCATTTTATGTAAGGTGACACCTGTTTGTGCTTCACCATTCACAATCGCCCAATTAATTGGCGCACGACCACGATATTTTGGTAATAAAGAGCCGTGTAAATTGAATGCACCTTTAGGTGCTAAATTCAGGATCTCTTCACTTAACATATTACGATAGTAGAAAGAGAAAATAACATCAGGCTTCATTTCACGAATACGCTCAATCCATAGAGGATGATTGACGTTTTCTGGTGCAAATACAGTCAACCCCATTTCCGCACTAACGCGTGCTACAGATGAGAAGAAATGATTTTCATTAGGATCGTCAGTATGAGTAAATACAGCTTGAACATCATAGCCTGCTTTTTCAAGTGCTTTTAAACCGACACAGCCAATGTCATGATAGGCAAATACTATTGCTTTCATTAGTTTTTTTCCTGATTTTCGTTGGGTTTTTTAACACCAACCACTTTTTGGATAAAATACCGAGGACGCGCTCTTACATCATTATAAATTCGGCCTATATATTCACCTAATAGGCCCATTGCAACGAACTGCGCACCGATAAACATAAATAAGATAGCAAAGAGTGTGAATACGCCTTCTGCTGCCCACATCGCACCAAAAATAAGACGTAGTACGATCAATAAAACAGCTAATAAAAATCCGGCAATAGCAACCACACTACCTACCACGCTTAATAAACGTAAAGGCGCAGTAGTCAAGCAAGTCAATAAGTCATACATCAAGTTAATTAGCTTTAAGAAGCTATATTTGGAGTCACCATATTCACGTTCTGCATGGGCAACTTCAATTTCGATAGTACGACGAGCAAAGGTATTGGCAAGAATAGGTATAAATGTACTGCGCTCATGACATTGCAGCATCGCATCAACGATATGACGACGATAAGCTCTTAGCATACAGCCATAATCGCCCATTGAACGACCTGTCGCTTTGGTGATCATCGCGTTAATCATTTTTGAGGCAGTTTTACGAAACCAGGAATCTTGGCGATTACGGCGACGAGTTCCAACTACATCATATCCCTCTTCTGCTGTTTTCACTAAGCGAGGAATCTCTTCTGGTGGATTTTGTAAATCAGCATCGAGTGTAATCACAAGATCACCTTCTGCTTGATTAAATCCAGCCATAATAGCCGAATGTTGCCCATAATTACGATTTAAAATAATAGCGATAACATGGTTATCTTCAATTTCAGCGGCTTCTACCAGCATTTTTGCTGAATTATCGCTACTACCGTCATCAACAAGGATTAGTTCATACTCTTGTTCTAACTGTTTGCAACTTTTTATCGTGCGTTCTAAAAGAATAGGAAGACTTTCCTCTTCATTATAAACAGGAATAACAACAGAAACTTTGTTGATTTTATCAAATGTCGACACTAGATATGCTCCGAAAGAATTTCATTGATCGCATCTACAACGCGAATAACATCATCATTACTCATATCAGGAAACAAAGGCAGCGAGCATAACGTTGCAGAGTTCCATTCTGATTGAGGAAGGGATAAGGATGGATAACGCTCACGATAATATTTTTGTGTGTGCGCGGCACGGAAGTGAAGACCGGTACCAATATCTTTTTGTTTTAATTTCTCCATAAAAGTATCACGATCAATCCCACATGCTTTTTCATCAACTCTTACCATAAAAAGGTGATTTGCATGTAAATGTGAATAATCAGGAACACTTAGCATTTCTAATGGAGAATCTTTTAATTTTTCGCGATAAAGAGCAACTAATTCTGCTCGTTTCGCATTCATCTCATCCAAACGACTTAATTGTACAACCGCAATAGCAGCATGGATATCAGATAAATTGTATTTATAGCCAGGCTCAACAACTTCAGCTTGTGGCTTACGTCCTTGAATTTGGCGATCAAATGCATCAACACCTAAACCGTGGAATTTTAAACAACGTACTCTATTGGCTAACTCATCGTTATCAGTAACAACAAGACCACCTTCAGCACAAGTTACATTTTTAATTGCATGAAAAGAAAAAATAGAGGTCCCTTTTTCGCCAATCCATTCATCTTTATAGCGAGTACCAATTGCATGAGCCGCATCTTCAATAAGAGGAATACCTGCTTCATCAGCTATCGCTCTTAATGCATCAAGATCACAAGGCGCACCTGCATAATGGACAGGAATAATCGCTTTAGTTCTTGGTGTAATAGCTTTTTTCACATCCTCAGCACTTATCATTAATGTATTACGATCAACATCAATCATAACAGGTTCAGCACCTAGCAATGTGATGATATTAATAGTAGAAACCCACGTTTGAGATGGAGTAATCACTTCATCATCAGGCCCAATTCCCATTGCCATAAGAACAACGTGCATGCCTGCGGTAGCAGAGCAAACCGCAATAGCATGTTTACTGCCAAATTTCTCACAGAAGTCCTGCTCTAGCTGATGATTCTGAGGGCCTGTTGTTATCCAACCTGAACGCAAAACACCTTCAACTGCTTTTATCTCTTCATTCCCAATTGCAGGGCGAGAAAATGGAAGAAAATGACTCATAAAAATGTAGCCTAATTAATGAATGAATAAAAAAGAATTATATACAATTTGCTGTTTTTCAGCACCCGTTCTTATTAAGAAAGTCTTAAATAAGACTTAATAATACTTTACGGTTCTATTCAAATTACTTTGATTAAGTAAAAACATGCCAATTAATACTTTTACTACTCTTGATGCATCTGATTTTAGCATTAAATATCAATGATAATAAATTTTCATTTAATAAAAACGTAGATGAACCCGAATTGATTAATTTTCCCTCTAACATTAGCCAAATTTTATGCGCTTTTATATAGGAATGATGTAAATCATGAGTGCTCATGATAACAGCCCCCCCTTGCTGGCAAAATTTATCAAGCCATTTATCTAATATTGCCAATTGAACGATATCGAGATTATTTGTTGGTTCATCAAGTAGGAGTAATTTTCCATTCAATTGATCGCTTGACCATACTTGTATTAATGCGGCAACAATTCTTACCCGTTGCCATTCACCACCAGATAAATGCTGAACATTTTTAGTTAATAAATTATCGACTTGAAAGTCTTTTAAAAGTTCATTCAATCGTATGTTATTCATTGCTGATAGCGAGTGATATAACAAGAGATATTGAAATACAGGCATAAATGGCAAAGCATTTATTTGTTGTACAACAATGCTTTGCATTCTAGAAAGATCGCGATATTTATAGTGTTTTATAGAAATTCCGTTTAGAACGATATCTCCATCAAATCTCAGATCGCCAGATATTGCCATTAATAAAGTACTTTTTCCTGCGCCATTAGCACCAATAATATGTATACGCTCACCATAATGGATCTCTTCAGAAAAGGCATATAACCTTTTTTTTACGCTGACATTATTTAATCTCAATAAGCTCATAGAATTAGCGCCCTGATCCTTTTGTGGCTAATAGCCAAATAAATAACGGTGCACCAATAGTTGCAGTAATAACACCAATAGGTATTTCTGCACCATTTAAGAGTAAGCGAGATAAGAGATCGGCAAGCATTAATAAACTACCACCAGCAATAGCACAGGCAGGCAACAACATTTTATAATGAGTAATACCGCATAATCGTAATAAATGTGGCACAATTAATCCGATAAAACTAATTGCACCGGATAGCGCAACACTTAGACCAATGAGTAACCCAATAGCTAATATAAATCTATTTCGCCATAGGTTAATAGATACACCTAATTGCTTAGCGCTAAATGCTCCTAACGATAAAGAATTAAGGATATCTGCTTGCCAAATAAGAATAAAGATAAGTGGAATAAGTGCAAAAAATAGTGATTTTTGACGCCAATCAATACCGCTAAAGCTTCCCATTAACCAATACATTAACTGCCTTAAATCCAGTGCTGAACTAAAATAAACAAGCCACGTCATTAACGCACTGGCGATAATCCCCAAAGAAACACCAATTAATAATAATTGAGCATTGGAAAAATTTCTTATTTTTACAAAAAAGAGTAATAACAGCGTTATCATTAATGCCCCGAGTATTGCGCTCATACATATAAGCCAATACGTTGCATTAATATTTAAGGTCATCAATAAAACAACACAAACCCCTGCACCACTACTCACGCCTAATAATCCAGGTTCTGCTAGGGGGTTTTCAAATAAGGCTTGCATGATAGCACCAGAGATTGCCAAACTAGCACCGACAATCATAACAGCAAGCACTCTTGGAAAGCGGATTTGCCACACAAATAATGTTGCTTCTTCTGTCAACCATTTATTAGGAAAAAGCCAGATTTCTCCTGCTGAAAGAGATAAAACAAAGAGTAAACATAATATTAACATCATCAAAAGTAATTTTTTTTTATCGCTAATATATTGCTTCTTTTGAAGTTGAATAAGTAGGTTTTGATTATTGTTATTCATTTATTTCCTTATTAGTAAACTATCTCTTTTATCACACCAATATAAAACCACTATAAGATAATTAACCATCAATTTATTGATTACTAAATAATCAATATTCCGTATTTTATATCAGCAATAAAAAGGAAAAAAGAAATAAAGGAATAATATTCTTAATAACACAATGCCTATTTATAACATCATCTATTTATACACATTATATGAATGAAATAATGCTACTTACTTTAAAGATAAAAAAACGGCTTTCTAAAGAAAGCCGTTTTGGGTGTTATATAATACTATTCTTTAGGTGTTGCGCTCTCTACCCGACTCTTTAATTTTTGTCCAGGGCGGAATGTAACAACACGACGAGCTGTAATAGGAATATCTTCCCCTGTTTTCGGGTTACGACCTGGGCGCTGATTTTTATCACGCAGGTCAAAGTTTCCGAATCCAGACAGCTTCACCTGTTCCCCATTTTCAAGAGAACGACGCACTTCCTCAAAAAAGGCTTCTACAAGGTCTTTTGCATCGCGTTTGCTAACACCAAGTTTTTCAAACAAATTTTCTGCCATTTCAGCTTTTGTAAGCGCCATAGGTCTAGTCCCTCAAGGATGCTTGGAATCGCTGTTTCAATGCTGTCACACAGGTATTAACTGTTGCAGCAATCTCATCTTCTTCCAGAGTATGCTCGATATCCTGCAAGATTAAGCTAATAGCGAGGCTTTTATAGCCCTCTGCTACTCCCTTACCACAATACACGTCAAATAAGTTTATGCCAACTATTTGATTTCCGCCAACTTTCTTACATTCAGCTAAAATATCTTCTGCAGCCACATCATTCGGAACAACTACAGCGATATCTCTACGATTCGAAGGAAAACGAGAAACAGCTTTTGCTTGTGGTAAAGTACGATTAGCAATAGCGTCCCAACGTAATTCGAATACTACCGTACGGCCGTTTAAATCAAGTTTACGTTCAAGCTCTGGATGAACAACACCAACACAGCCAATATATTCATTTCTCAGATAAATCTCAGCACTTTGTCCCGGATGAAGCGCAGGATTGTTGGCTTGTTTAAATGTAATTTGATCTAGCTGGCCTGTCAATTCCAGAATTGATTCAATATTACCTTTCAAATCAAAGAAATCAACAGTTTGCTTCTCTAAATTCCAATGTTCTTCATAACGATTGCCTGCAATGACGCCTGATAACATAAGTTCTTGGCGTATTCCATATTCTGCTTGATTATCAGGAACAAAACGCAGACCCGCTTCAAATAACCGAACTCGAGGCTGTTGGCGGTTTTGATTATAAACAACTGTTGTTAATAATCCGGTCAATAATGACAAACGCATCGCCGACATATCAGCTGAAATTGGATTAGGAAGAATTAATGCATCTTCATTTGGATGCAGTAAACGCTGTACTTTTGGATCAACAAAGCTATACGTGATTGCTTCTTGGAAGCCATTATCCACTAACATCGTTTTCACGCGTTTTAATGATAAATTAGCCTCACGATGATGAGTCATCACTAAATCAGCACGTAATGGCACATCTGGAATATTGTTATAACCGTAGATGCGAGCCACTTCTTCAATCAAATCTTCTTCGATTTGTACATCAAAACGCCATGAAGGCACTGTCGCTAACCAGCCATCATTTTCAACTGTTACAGCGAAGCCTAAACGAGTTAAAGAGTCTTGAACTTGCGCATCATCGATAACATGACCTAATAAGCGATCCAATTTTTTGCGCGTTAATTTAATAGGTGCAATATTTGGTAATTGAGATTTATCTGTAACATCGATAATTTCACCCACTTCACCACCACAAATCTCAAGCAGAAGCTGAGTTGCACGTGCCATTGCCTTATATTGGAGCTCAGAATCGACACCACGCTCAAAACGATGTGAAGCGTCTGTATGTAATCCATAACGACGAGCACGTCCTGTAATGGCTAACGGTGAGAAAAATGCGCTTTCTAAGAAAACATTTTTCGTTTCTTCGTTAACACCAGATGACTCACCACCAAAAATACCTGCCATACCTAATGCATGTTTTTCATCAGCAATAACTAAAACGTCATCTTTTAATGTAATTTCATTGCCATCAAGTAATGTTAATTTTTCACCCTCTTTACCCATGCGAACAACAACAGAACCTTCAACATGATCAAGGTCGAATGCATGAAGAGGTTGCCCCATTTCTAATAAAATGAAGTTGGTTATATCAACAATAGGATCAATAGAGCGAATACCACCACGACGCAGTTTTTCTTGCATCCATAATGGTGTTTTCGCTTTGACATTAACATTGGTGAAAACACGACCTAAATAACGAGGACAAGCTTGTGGTGCTTCAACACGTACAGGGAATGTTGCATTAGATGTAGCAGCAACGGGTGACATATCTGGAACTTGACATTCCATTTTATTAATCACCGCGATATCACGAGCAACCCCCATAATTCCTAAGCAATCCGCTCTATTTGGTGTAATGCTGATTTCAATTGCATTATCGTCAAGTTTTAGGTATTCACGAATATCCATGCCAACAGGGGCATCAGCTGGCAATTCGATAATACCTTCATGGTTTTCTGAAATTGCTAATTCAGAAAATGAGCACAGCATTCCTTCTGAAGGTTCACCACGTAATTTAGCCGCTTTAATTTTGAAATTACCCGGTAAAACAGCACCAACGGTTGCAACTGCAACTTTTAAACCTAAGCGACAATTTGGTGCACCACAAACGATATCTAATAATCTGTCACCACCTACGTTCACTTTTGTTACACGTAGTTTATCGGCATTAGGATGTTGACCACATTCAACGACTTCACCAATATAGACACCGTGGAATTCACCCGCGACGGCGTCAATACCATCGACTTCTAAGCCTGACATAGTCAGCTGTTCTGAAAGTTCTTCGCTACTTATTGTTGGGTTTACCCACTCACGTAACCAAAGTTCACTGAATTTCATGAGATAATCCCACCTTATTTAAACTGTTTGAGGAAACGAAGATCATTTTCAAAGAATGAACGCAAATCAGTGACACCGTAACGTAACATGGTTAGACGTTCCATACCCATACCGAATGCAAATCCAGAATAAATTTCAGGATCGATACCTACATTACGTAATACATTTGGATGAACCATGCCACAACCTAATACTTCAAGCCACTTCCCATTTTTACCCATAACATCCACTTCTGCTGAAGGCTCTGTAAATGGAAAATAAGAAGGACGGAAGCGAATTTCCATATCTTCTTCAAAGAAGTTTTTCAGAAAATCATGCAATGTGCCTTTTAAATTGGTAAAGCTAATATCTTTATCAACAATCAGACCTTCTATTTGGTGAAACATTGGTGTATGTGTTTGGTCGTAGTCGTTACGATAAACGCGACCCGGTGCAATAATACGGATTGGTGGTTGTTTTTCTTGCATAGTACGAATTTGCACACCCGATGTCTGAGTACGCAATAGACGTTTAGCATCAAACCAGAAAGTATCGTGATCTGCTCTTGCAGGATGGTGAGCGGGGATATTTAAAGCATCAAAATTATGATAGTCATCTTCAATTTCAGGCCCAGACTCTACTGAAAAGCCCAATTCGCCAAAGAAAGCTTCAATACGCTCAATAGTCCGCGTCACAGGGTGTAATCCACCGTTTTCAATACGACGGCCCGGTAAAGAAACATCAATTTTTTCAGCAGATAAACGTGCGTTTAATACCGCTGATTCCATTTCATCTTTTCGAGAATTCAGTGCTTGTTGAACCTCTTGTTTAGCCTGATTAATGACAGCTCCGGCAGCTGGACGCTCTTCAGCGGGTAAGTCGCGCAACGTGGACATCTGAAGCGTTAAATGACCTTTTTTTCCCAAGTATTCAACACGAACCGAATCCAGCGCAGCAACATCCTGTGCCTCTTCGATAGCTGCTTTAGCTTGAGCAACGAGTTCAGCGAGATGTGGCATCGTTTCCTCTTCCTTTGACCTGATGAGGTCTATTAGTTGTTATCATTGATGACGATTAAAATTGCCCTTTTTGGTTTCTGCCCATTTTAGAGAACTGAAAACAAAAAAGCCTCCAAAGAGGAGGCTCAGGCGCTACTTTTCGTTTCTTTTCTTACGCGCAAAGCCCCCTAGATTAGGCGCTAAAGTAAAAAAAGAAGCGGAAAAAAGCGATATTTAACATGAGTAATGTCTCTATAAGAAGTAACTTATTGAATTGATACTATTAAGCCACAAATTTAGACAAAATAAAAGAGGGAGAAAACTCCCTCTTCCATTGACTTACAACTTAAGCCAGAGCACCTTTCGCTTTTTCAACAAGAGCAGTAAATGCTACTTTGTCGAATACAGCGATGTCTGCCAGGATCTTACGGTCGATTTCAATAGATGCTTTTTTTAATCCATTGATGAAACGGCTGTAAGACATGCCATTCTGACGAGCTGCTGCGTTGATACGCGCGATCCACAGTTGACGGAATTGACGTTTTTTCTGACGACGGTCACGGTACGCATATTGACCAGCTTTGATAACAGCCTGAAAAGCAACACGATATACACGAGAACGTGCACCGTAGTAACCTTTAGCTTGCTTTAAAATCTTTTTGTGACGAGCACGGGCAACAACACCACGTTTAACGCGAGCCATATAACACTCCTAATGTCTAAAATTCTGTTAAAAAAAATAATACTTAAGCGTATGGTAAACAAGCTACGACCAGACCCAGATCCCCTTTAGAGACCATAGATTTCGGACGTAAATGACGTTTACGCTTAGTTGATTTTTTAGTCAGAATATGACGGAGATTAGCATTCTTGCGCTTAAACCCACCACCTGCAGTTTTTTTAAAGCGTTTAGCTGCACCGCGTACTGTTTTAATCTTTGGCATTTCTATAATCCACTTCGCATTGTTAATAATATAAAATAATTAGGCGAATAGCAGCCAGCCATTAAAGGCTGGCGCCATTACTTGAGTTGCCCGACTATTTCTTCTTAGGCGCTAACACCATGATCATTTGACGACCTTCAATCCGATTAGGGAAAGATTCGACAGTTGCCAATTCTTCCAAATCTTGACGGATGCGGTTAAGCATTTCCATACCGATTTGTTGGTGTGCCATTTCACGACCACGAAAACGTAGTGTTACTTTAGCTTTATCGCCATCTTCAAGAAAACGAATCAGGTTGCGTAGTTTGACCTGATAGTCGCCTTCATCTGTACCAGGACGGAATTTAACTTCCTTAACCTGAATAACTTTTTGTTTCTTTTTCTGTTCTTTGAGAGTCTTACTTTTCTCATAGAGGAATTTGCCGTAGTCCATAATACGACAAACCGGCGGCTCGGCATTAGGACTGATTTCAACTAAATCAGCACCTGCTTCCTCGGCTTTCTCAAGAGCCTCTTTCAGACTAACAACTCCAATCTGCTCGCCTTCTAAACCTGTTAAACGAACTTCATGAGCGCGAATCTCACCATTGATACGATTCTGACGCGTTGATTGAATTCTTTTTCCGCCTTTAATACCTTATTCCTCCAACTGATGAAGACTTCTGCTTCTAATTTCTTGCAGAAGTTTTTCTTTAAATTCGTTAACGTCGATACTGCCAAGGTCTTTTCCTCGACGAGTACGAACCGCTACTTTGCCTGATTCAACTTCTTTATCGCCACAGACAAGCATATACGGAACTCGACGTAGAGTGTGTTCACGAATTTTAAAGCCAATCTTCTCATTTCTCAAGTCCGCTTTTGCACGAATTCCGACATTCTGCAATTCTTTGACGAGTTTTTGTACATAATCAGCTTGTCCATCCGTGATATTCATCACGACAACCTGTTGTGGTGCTAACCAAGTAGGGAAGAATCCTGCGTATTCTTCAGTCAGAATACCAATAAAGCGTTCTAACGATCCTAACACTGCTCGGTGAATCATAACAGGAACTTTACGCTCGTTATTTTCAGCTACATAAGAAGCGCCTAATCGGCCTGGAAGAGAGAAGTCCAGCTGTACTGTACCACACTGCCATGCACGATCTAAACAGTCATAAAGTGTAAATTCAATTTTAGGGCCATAAAAGGCACCTTCGCCTGGTTGATATTCAAATTCAATATTATTATCAACTAAGGCTTTTGCTAAATCGGCTTCTGCAACATCCCATAAAGCATCTTCGCCTATACGCTTTTCAGGACGAGTAGACAGCTTAACAACGATTTTTTCAAATCCGAAAGTAGAATATACATCATAAATCAATTTGATGCAGTCATTTACTTCACTTAATATCTGATCTTCTGTACAAAAGATGTGAGCATCGTCTTGTGTAAAGCCACGAACACGCATTAAACCATGTAATGCACCTGATGGTTCATTACGGTGACAACTACCGAACTCAGCCATACGTAACGGTAAATCACGGTATGAACGTAGTCCTTGTTTGAAAATTTGTACGTGACCAGGGCAGTTCATTGGTTTGATGCAATATTCACGGTTTTCAGAAGAAGTTGTGAACATATGCTCTTTGTAATTTTCCCAGTGACCTGTTTTTTCCCAAAGAACACGATCCATCATAAACGGACCTTTTACTTCTTGGTAATCATATTCTTTTAATTTACAGCGCACAAATGTTTCTAATTCGCGGAAAATTGTCCAACCATCATTATGCCAAAAAGCCATACCCGGCGCTTCTTCTTGCATGTGATATAAATCAAGTTGTTTACCGATTTTACGGTGATCGCGTTTAGCGGCTTCTTCAAGACGTTCTAAATACGCTTTTAACTGTTTTTTATCAGCCCAAGCTGTGCCATAAATACGTTGCAACATTTTATTGTCGCTATTACCACGCCAATATGCACCTGCAAGTTTCTGTAGTTTGAGATTATGGCAGAAACGCATATTAGGAACGTGAGGACCACGACACATATCAACATATTCTTGGTGATGATAAAGCGCAGGATGTGAATCTTGGCTAATATTTTCATCAAGAATAGCAACTTTATAGTCTTCACCACGAGCAACAAATGTTTCACGTGCTTCAGCCCAGCTTACGCGCTTTTTAATAACGTCATAATCTGTTTTTGCCAACTCTAGCATTCTTTTTTCTAGAGCGTCTAAATCTTCCTGTGTTAACGAATGGTCTAAATCTACATCGTAGTAGAAACCATTTTCGATGACAGGGCCAATCGCCATTTTGGTTTGTGGCCAAAGTTGTTTAATCGCGTGCCCTAATAAGTGAGCACATGAATGGCGAAGGATTTCAAGGCCTTCTTCATCTTTTGCGGTGATGATAGCAAGCTCTGAATCATGTTCGATTAATTCACAAGCATCTACCAGCTCACCATTCACACGGCCTGCAATACATGCTTTTGCGAGACCAGGGCCGATATCTGCTGCTACATCCATTACAGAAACGGCATTGTCGAATTGACGTTGACTCCCGTCAGGAAGAGTAATAATAGGCATTTAAAATCCTTATTTACAGTGGTGACCCATACGCAAGATCACATGTATTATTGTTTTTTCTATAAAATTTAATACGTTGACAGCATTTACTTACTTTACACTGCAAGTTATGTACACTGAGATGCACACATTATACAAAGCGCCTAGTGCACTGCTGTAACTCATTGGCGATATTATCATAGTGAGAAAAAATTACATATCCTTAAGTTGCGCAAATAACTATCAATATATTACTTTTTTCTACGTTTAATTTGGCTAGTCATTCATAATGACTCGTACTGCTATTTTCAATCAATTACTGAGCTTGACAATCGATTATATCGACGTTAATTGTTAAGATAATCTTTTAAAAACAATAAGATTTTATTATTTAGTTAAATGGTAACTGTCATCAATTAATAATTTTATTTCATTTTTACTTACTTTTTTAGATAGCAATACAGACACCCAATGTTCTTTGTTCATATGATATGCGGGATAAAAACCCTCTTGTAATCTCAATGACCCAATATTTTCAGGTGCTACTTTTACATCAACAATGTCTAATATCTCTTTATTATCATTACTATCGTTAGATAATTTACTTGATGGAACATCCATAATAATTGCAAACCATTTGGAATTAGACTGATGGCGAAAAACAACATAATTAGGGTATTTATTCCACAAGTATTCCGCAGTACAAGTGTATTTATTTTGAATATACTCTATTAATTCGGCTCTATTCATGAACACGATCCTCTATTATTGAGTGATTCGATACTCAGTAGGACTTTTATTAAAAAATTGACGAAATGCTTGGCTAAATGCCGAGTGCGATTCATATCCTACTGCTAGCGCAATATTCTCAATGGTATTGGTACAGTTTCCTTTTAGTAATTCAGCAGCTTTAATAAGGCGTTTTTGTGTCACGTATTGCATGACAGATAAACCAAACTCTGCTTTTATTTTTCGTTGTAAAGTACTTGCTGACGTATTAAATGCAATAGCAATATCTTTTGTTGTTAACGGGGTATGTAATTTATTATCTAGCCAACGATCCAATTCATCATACCAATATTTTTGTTGTTTCATTTGAGCTAATAAAAGACGCGTTATCGTCGGATAGTTTTCTGGGGATTGGGGATATTGGCGTAACCATTCTAATAAGCCGATAGCGGCTGGTGATAAAGCGAATTTCCCCCCCTTTTCACTTAGTTGCCATTGTGAGGTAACAGGTAATTCTAAAATCAGATTTTTATTATCAATACACCCAGAAAAAGCATGATTAACCGTAGGAGGAATAATTAGGCAATCTTGATTAGAAATAAGAAAATCTTCCCGATTAAAATTGACTTCCATCGAGCCTGTCAGACCAAAAATAATCTGCCATAAATTGTCGTGTTGATGTGATACCGTTTCTTGTGCATAGCATCGTAAATGCAATTCAGGTAATAACAAAAAAATGCTCCTACATATTATTCACTGCGATTAAGCACTGACTATGACAACTATAGCAAAACTTAATAACTTATCACTATATAAGAGCAGATTTTAAATGATTGTATTGTGCTAAGCTAAGCGAGCGCCATTTGGCACAGGCAAATTAAATTCCGCTAACACAATATCTCCATTTTCATCAGGTACGCCTGTAATTAATACTTCTGACTTTATGCCGGCAATACGTTTAACGGGAAAGTTGCACACACATAATATACGTCGACCAATGAGATCATCTAGAGTGTAATTAACGGTAATTTGTGCACTTGAACGTTTTATTCCTAAGTCACCTAAATCAACTTCCATAACATACGCAGGTTTATTCGCTTTTTTATTGATTTCTGCGCTAATTATTGTACCTACTCGCATTTCTATACGCTCAAAATCATTCCATTCAATTATCTCTGACATTGTTACCACCTACTTATTTTCATCTTTTATCTTTAGACACCCTATCTATTTTTGTAGATTAGCATGTCATGGTAATAATGACCTGTCGTTAGATAATCATCTTCTATCGAGAGAAAAGCATTGAACATTTATTGCTAATTTTATTTTTTCTGCACACTCTTAATTTACTTTATTTCTAAAGCTGATATTAAATAGTAATGCGTAGCGTTGTTATGTATAAAAAGGTTGTAAAACACAATATTTATATACAATAAATGATACAACAAATGGCTCATAACAGAGATTAACCTATGAAAAAAATCACTCATTGGGTAATGCTAGAAGGCTATCAAGTTCGTTTAGCTCCGCTAAGCATGAAATACTACTCAGAATTGTTCGAGCTTATAAAAAAAGATAGACCAGATGAACTATGGTATACCACCGTACCTTCAGCATCTGAATTAGAGCAAGATATTGAACATAAACTTTTATTACAAGAGAAAGGGACAATGATACCTTTCGTTATTCTTTGCAAGTTAACAGGGAATGTTATTGGCATAACAACATATATGAATATTGATAATCAAATACCCCGATTAGAAATAGGATCAACCTGGTATGCAAAAGAAGTACAACGAACTGGAATAAATACGGAAGTTAAATATCTTTTATTAAAATACGCATTTGAAGAGTTAAATTGTATTGCTGTTGAATTTCGTACACATATATTGAATCAAATAAGTCGTAAAGCAATTGAACGACTTGGTGCAAAACTTGATGGTATTTTACGTAATCATAGATTAGCAAAAAATGGTCAAAAAAGAGATACTTGTATATATAGTATTACTGATTATGACTGGCCTGCTGTTAAAGCACATTTAGAATGGTTAATGATAAAATATTAATAAATAATATTGTAACCACCTTTATCATATTTAATTTGGTATGATCTCTATTCTTAAATACTTGTTAATTGGAGCCTTAAAATTATATGCATTCTGTTTACCAGCTATTTCAGGTTATCGGTCTTGGTCTTGTTTTATTACTCCCGTTAGCTAATCCATTGACGACGGTTGCTCTTTGGCTAGGTCTTTCTGGGAATATGACAAAAGAACAACGTAACCAGCAGTCATTAATGGCCTGTGTTTACGTTTTTATTATAATGACCATCGCGTTTTATGCTGGTCGCGCCATTATGACAACGTTTGGTATTTCAATTCCTGGTCTTCGTATCGCAGGTGGAATGATTGTTGCCTTTATTGGCTTTAGCATGCTGTTTCCTAACACGCCAAATGTAGACGATACAGTATCTGACGAAGATAATCCGCATAAAAACACACAAACACCTAATATTGCTTTTGTTCCTTTAGCAATGCCAAGTACAGCAGGCCCAGGTACTATTGCCATGATTATCAGTACAGCGGCATCTATTCCGTCTCGTTCTGATTTTGCACCATGGGTATTAAATGTTGCACCTGTCGCTGTCTTTTTAATTACTAGCCTTATTCTTTGGATATCGTTACGCGGTTCAACTAGCATTATGAAATACCTTGGCCATAGTGGTATTGATGCGATTGCCCGTGTTATGGGATTTTTATTAATTTGTATGGGTATTCAGTTTATGATAAATGGTGTGTTAGAAATAATTGCACATTTACCTGAATTATTAGCACAAGTTCAATCTGACGCTAGTTTGCCAAACAAATGATCATTTGAATGATAAACTGCCCTAACTTTCGCTAAGTAACGTGGTGCTTGAGTTGCTGGATGATTTTTTTCGACATAACGATAAAAATCATCTGCGCTCATCGCATTTATTTTTGCAATTGCACTATCTCTATTATTATCAAACGTTCTTAATAACGCACCCGCACCATTTACGTAAGCCAGAATAGTGGCATAATATAGCGTTTCAGGATCCATAATACCTGAAAGGTGCCTCTCTCTTAATAGTTGAATATAAGCCGTCCCTAAATCTATATTCGTTGCGGGATCTTTTAATTGTGCTGTTGTTGGCTGACCTGAACGACCTCTATATTGATAAATATCTCGTCCCGCTGTTGATGCTTTAATTTGCATTAACCCAACTGCATTCGATTTACTAATTACCTCAGGCCTAAAATTAGATTCAACCTGTATAATGGCTTTAATTAATGTTTCATCTACGTTATAGCGTGCTGAAGCCTGTTGTATATGAGAATCAAACGGTGTTGCTTGCCATTTAGCTGTTGATATAGATGCATTATCAACCCGATTATTAATAGCATTATCACTTAAAAATCTTGGTGATTCATTTCGATGTGATTGATGGTGTTTATCTGCGCAACCTGCAAGTACCAAAAGGCCAAGTGACAATAGAACTTTTATCTTCACGCTTTATCCTCTTCATAAATAGTTATATAAAAATCTATTTATATTAAATATGTACATATTATAAAGTAATACTATTACTTTATAACTATTACCATCATATATAATGCTACAACCGAAATATGACAAAACATAGACATAAAATCAACAGTCGGCTTGCGTGTTTAACGTTGATAGATATCCATAATCTTATAAACCAAAACAATAGATATATTAAGTATTAGCGTAATGAGTGTTAACAAAGAAAAGCTGATAACCTTTTACATAGGTAGTTGCATATAAAATATATTCACTATGCGTTAGTCACACGAGGCTCTTTAGTGGTCATCATACCTTCGTAGGTAGTGCCGTCTTTCTTAGTTGTTATTATGTGATATTTTTCTGACCTATCCCACCCTATAAAAAAGCCACTAGGGTCTATTTGATTTTTTGTTTGTTGACTAACTTACCTAACTCACGTTCAACGATTTCAGCAACTATCCTGCCCTCATACATCCTGTCACAAGTCAGGTATTCAAGGAATTACTGAAATTGCCGATGGATAATGCATTTATTATTTTTGATTCTCGCTATGCACCTTCTAGTGAGATAATGGATCATAGCTATACCCGTGACAGAGACAATATCCGGTATACTTCATTTTAATTATTATTAATAAAAGTCAAAACTTGACATAACCCTCTTCTTTACTTACTTTTTAAGATAGGTCATTTATTGTTCTGATACTAATTAATTATATGATGTTCTTTATTCAGGCTTTTCGTTATCAACATCACCGTAAGGCTATTTTTATATAATTAAATATTTTTTCAAAAAGAATAACTTTTGAAAAATAAATAACATCGTAATAAATGCAAAAGTAGGAATAAGTCTCCTGAATGTATTTAACAAATTAAATGAGGTATATCATGGGATTATTTGATAAAGCTGAAAGCAAAACCGAGCAAGTTACAGGCAAAGTTCAAAATAAATACGGTGAAGTTACAGGTAATGCAGAACACGAAGTGAAAGGTAAAGCAAAAGAAGCTTATGGACAAGGGAAGCAAGCAGCTTCCGATACTCTAGATGCAGTGCAAGATTGTGCACACACTGCACATAAGCATATTAAAAAAAATCCGCTGACAGCTGCTACAATTTCTGCTGGAGTTGGATTTTTAATAGGTTATTTGATTGCAAAAAAATAATATGAACTTCCTCCCTTCCTATACTCTTAGGAGGGGATATTAATTAAACTTCTTTTCCTTTCATCTTAGCTCCCCATCCTGATATATATTTGAATTGCTCAATAAGAGTATCACTAAGAATAGCTGTATTGACCCAATCATTATTGATAATCCTGAATATTCGATTGGCGTTTTCTGTGATGGTTTGCTGGCGAGATAACTGACTGGTTACTGTACGGAAAAATGTCAAAAAATGATTCCCTCGATTCGGGAAATTAGAATAGAAAGAGACATCAGATTATATTTTGGTCGATGGATATCTGGTGTCCCTAATCACATAACGATCCAAATTATTCATTGCCTATGAAATAAAGAGGAATATTAGTGAATATAGACCTTCCAACCTGACTTGCTGGTTCCGTATGCACTACGAATTTCACCGGGGGTCATCTTTATAGGGCTATCATTATCCCCGTAAACAACAAAAAGTGTACTTTTAGATGAAGCATTATCAACATAAACCAATCCACCATTCACTTCAGATAACTCATCACTAGGAAATAAAGTAATTTTTGGTGAAAAATGTCCATCCGTTAACTTAATTCTAATAAATTGATGACCATCATCATAAGCAGCTTTTAGCTCTTTAGCCGTAATTTCTTGACCATCTTTAACTGGAAAGTCGTAATATGGTTCTCCATAAACTTTAGCTGTCATAAATACTTCTTATTGTGAATTGAAAAAAATCATTAGATTATCTTATATGATAGCTCATAATCTTTATTTTGCAAAAATCAACAGCAGCTAAACATATTTATAAAAAAAGAAAAACATCAGTTTTCAATGTATTAAAGAAACAGAAAACATTAAAAAGATTTATAATTAATGCCAGGTATGGAAAATTTATTAATATAACTCCTGAAATTTATCACGAGAATTAAGCGTTGGTTTAAATAAATCATCAGCAATAGTTGAAGGAGTTCTAACAACCGATTTTATATCCGTTACACGGTCACAAAAAATAACTGTACAAAGATCTGGTTTATCACTAGAGGATTTTAAATATACACTGAATAACATTAGGAAGAAGTATCATCTGTTCTTCTTGTTATCTCTGTTAACGGCACTGAAGATAAGCGGTATCACAAATATAAAATATGAAGATATAAGAAATGATCGTCTATATGTTACATAAATAAAAACAGGCGCAAAGATAGCGATACCTCTAGACTTAAAACTGAATGCAATTGTCTGGTTATTAAGAGAGGTTCTGGATAGTATTGATAAAAATGAAGACACCCTCTTTGACGTAAGTAAACCTCTTTACGCAACCGTTTTTGCCAGCATCGCCAGAAAGTGAAAATAAACCTACATTTCATGAGATAAGAAGTCTATCTACCAGACTTTATGAAGAAGAAAAAGTGCTGAATTGTGGCCCAATAGTGAGCTTTTGTGAGCAGATGAAAGTAACTTATTGATATGGAATGATGAATATTTAAGTAACCTTTTACACAAATAGTTACACTCTATTGTTAATTTTTATGATAAAGCGCGATAATCTACTTAACATTTGTTGAAATACATGGTGTTATCAATTAAAGCTTTTACGGCAGAGATAGCTTGACTTTTTTGAAATGATATTGATAATCATTATCAATTAAAACTCTCTACAACTATAAGGTAATAATAATATGGATATAATTCGTTCTGTAAATAAAATTTCACTTACTGCCGTCTGTCTTATGGCTTCCGTCTTTTTTATTACCCCTGCGCAAGCAAAAGAAAAGCTTAAAGTTGTCACAACTTTCACTATTATTCAAGATATTGCACAAAATGTCGCCGGTGATGCCGCAGTTGTTGAGTCAATTACTAAACCTGGCGCTGAAATTCATGATTATCAACCTACTCCAAAAGATATCGTTAAAGCACAAAAAGCGGATCTTATTTTATGGAATGGCTTGAATCTTGAACGTTGGTTTGAGCGTTTCTTCAATGAATTACGTAATGTACCCGCTGTTGTTGTGACAGAAGGTATAACACCGATGCCAATTCGTGAAGGTGCATACAAAAATAATCCCAATCCACATGCGTGGATGTCACCTAATAACGCACTCATCTATATTGAAAATATTCGTAAAGCGTTAGTTGAACATGATCCTGAAAATGCAGACATCTATAATCAAAATGCTGCACGTTATGCAGACCAAATCAAACAACTAGATGCACCTTTACGTGAAAGATTGTCTCGTATTCCACAAGAAGAGCGTTGGTTAGTCACTAGTGAAGGTGCTTTTAGTTATTTAACTAATGACTATGACTTTAAAGAAGTTTACTTATGGCCAATTAACGCAGAAGAGCAAGGCACGCCTCAACAAGTTAAATATGTTATTGATACAGTTAGAAAAAATAACATTCCCGTTGTATTTAGTGAGAGTACAATTTCAGATAAGCCAGCAAAACAAGTGAGCAAAGAAACGGGTGCAAAATATGGTGGTGTACTTTACGTCGACTCTTTATCAGCTGAAGGCGGTGAAGTACCAACTTATATTGATCTACTCAACACCACTGTTGATACAATTGCTAAAGGATTTGGACAATGAGTAATAAGAAAGCGAATCCAACACTGACTGTTGATAATGCAACAGTCACCTATAATAACGGCCATACGGCAATTTATGACGCAAGTTTTTCTATCACTGGTGGCACAATTTGTGCCCTAGTGGGAATTAATGGTAGTGGTAAATCAACGTTATTTAAAACCATTATGGGGTTAGTAAAGCCCTCAAAAGGTAAAGTGACATTAAACGATAGTCCTATTCAGCAAGCCTTAAAGCAAAATATGATTGCTTATGTGCCTCAAACTGAAGAAGTCGATTGGAACTTTCCCGTTCTCGTTTCTGATGTTGTAATGATGGGACGTTACGGAAAAATGGGTTTTTTTCGTATTCCCTCAAAAGAGGACCATGATGTTGTTGAAGCCTCATTAGAGCGTGTTGGTTTATCAGGATTAGGTCATCGTCAAATAGGCGAGCTTTCAGGCGGTCAAAAAAAACGTGTTTTCCTTGCTCGCGCAATGGCACAAGAAGGCACTGTTTTGTTACTTGATGAGCCGTTTACGGGTGTCGATGTTAAAACAGAAAATGCCATTATTGAGCTTCTACGCAATCTACGTGAAGAAGGCCACCTTGTTTTAGTTTCCACACATAACTTAGGTAGTGTACCTGAATTTTGCGATCACGTTATTCTTATTAACCGTACTGTATTAGACAGTGGTCCAACTGAAACAACCTTCACGCAAAAGAACTTAGAACACGCTTTTGGCGGTGTATTGCGTCATATCAGTCTATCTGGTCCTGATCTCCATGATGATGATGATCCTCGTTCTCTGACTGTTATTACCGATGATGAAAGAGCCGCTGTTTTCTATGGTCATAAAGAGAAACATACTCCAGCACATCAAAGCCAACGTAAACAAGGAGATTAGCCATGCTAGATGTCCTCCTTCAACCTTTTGAATATAATTATATGGTAAAAGCCATATGGGTAAGTGCCTTAGTAGGTGCTGTCTGTGCTTTTCTTTCCTCCTATCTTATTCTTAAAGGTTGGTCTTTAATGGGAGATGCGCTCTCTCACTCTGTCGTTCCTGGTGTTGCCGGTGCTTATATTTTAGGGTTACCTTATGCCGTTGGTGCCTTTTTCACAGGCTTACTTGCTGCACTTTCAATGACCTTTATTCGTCATATCACGCGTCTACGTGAAGATGCTGTTATTGGTTTTATCTTCTCAACCTTTTTTGCATTTGGTCTGTTGCTAGTATCGCTAAATCCAACATCTGTCAATGTTCAGACCATTATTCTTGGTAATATTCTCGGTATTGCTGATGAAGACGTGTGGCAAGTTGTTATTATCACAGGAATATCTTTCTTAGTGCTCTTTTGTATTTGGAAAGATTTATTGGTGGTTTTTTTCGACGAAATTCACGCTCGTTCCATTGGTTTATCGCCACTAAAATTAAAAATTATCTTTTTTACATTATTAAGTGCCTGTACTGTAGCCGCATTACAAACTGTGGGCGCTATTCTTGTTATTGCCATGGTAGTCACACCAGGAGCAACAGCGTATTTACTCACAGATCAATTTAAGCGCCTTGCTATTATCGCTATATGTATCGGTACAGTAACCAGTGGTGTAGGCGCTTATCTCAGCTATTTCTTCGATGGTGCTACAGGTGGTGTTATTGTCACCATGCAAACGCTCCTTTTCTTACTCGCCTTCTTATTTGCGCCTAAGCATGGCATGTTAGCCGCTCGTCGTCGTGCACATCGAACATCACAAGAATTGATGGCGCAATCTAATTCATCAAGCGATGTTGCTAAGAAAGAAGAGGTGCAACTATGAGTGAATTCATCGATTTCTTCATTGAACCTTTTCAATACCCTTTCATGCAACGGGCAATTATTGCTGCGATAATTATTGGTATCGCATGCGCTATTTTGTCTTGCTATATGGTATTGAAAGGCTGGTCACTAATGGGAGATGCTATTTCTCATGCCGTTTTACCGGGTGTGGTTTTGGCATATGTTACTGCTATCCCATTAACAATAGGAGCCTTTCTTTCTGGCCTGTTATGCTCTGTGGCAACCGGTTATTTAAAAGAACACAGCCGTATTAAAGAAGATACTGTCATGGGAATTGTATTCTCAGGTATGTTCGCAATAGGTTTAGTAATTTTTGCTAGCGTCGATACAGACCAACACTTAATGCATATCTTATTTGGTAATATTCTTGGTATAACACCTGAGGTTTTAATCCAAATTGGTATTATCTGCCTGATTACAATCAGTATCATGTTGGCAAAACAAAAAGATTTTATGCTTTATTGTTTTGATCCTAACCAAGCTAGAATTGTCGGTTTGCCTGTGACGTTATTACACTATGGTTTACTGTCTATTTTAGCATTAACCATTGTGGCATCAATGCAAGCAGTGGGAATTATATTAGTTGTTGCTATGCTAATTTCACCGGGTATCACAGCTTATTTGTTAACGCGTAGCTTCCCTCGTATGATTTCATTAGCGATTTTCTTTTCTGTTCTCTCTAGTGTTATTGGTACATTAATTAGCTTCCATATCGATGGCGCCACAGGACCTTGTATTGTACTAACACAAGCCGTATTCTTTATTATTGCGCTATTATGTAATCAAGTTAAATTAGCAAAAATAAAAAGACAAACTCATCCTGCTGATGCTTAATATTGAATAGTATTAGCAATTCTAATAAAAACGGGATAATCATCCCGTTTTTTAGCTTTATATTTTATTGATTTAATTAAAGTGTTATTGTCATAGTATAAACATCGCTCGTTACTATTTGGGACTACTAAGTAAACAACTTTGCGAGGTGTAATCTATGTGGCAGAATATAGGTCGTTTACTGGATTCTAACTTAGGATTTTCAGCAAAAATAACAGATAAGCTCCACCTTTCTAATGGTGATATCCATCATACGTGGAAAATTCATTATGGTGATACTCCCATCTTCGTAAAATCCAATTTACGTGAATTTCTGCCTAATTTTAAAAATGAAGCAGAACAGTTAGAAATATTAGCAAAAAGCCAAACAATTAAGACACCTCGTATATTGGGTATTGGTAAAAGCAAAGATGCCAGTTTTTTACTTCTTGAATTTTTACCTATTCAGTCTTTCACTCCTCATAATGCCTATTGTTTTGGTCAACAGCTCGCAAAATTACATCAATGGGAAGAGCAGCCTAGCTATGGTTTTGACTTTGATACACAAATAGATACTACGCCACAATCAAATCGTTGGGAAAAACACTGGGATCAATTCTACGCTGAAAAACGTATTGGTATTCAATTACAGCTTGCTTCAGAAAAAGGGATGGTTTTTGGCGATATCAATGAAATTGTGAGTATTGTTAAGCAACGTCTTGCTGGCCATAATCCACAGCCTTCTCTATTACATGGCAATTTATGGCCAAAAAATTGTGCTGCTATCGGTCAATCTGAAGGTGCCGTTTTTGATCCCGCATGTTATTGGGGTGATAGAGAATGTGATATCGCTATGTTGCCGTTATATTCATCAGTTCCAACGACAATTTTTGATGGTTATCAGAATATTTGGCCTTTAGCAGACAAATTTTTAGCTCGCCAACCTCTTTATCAGCTTTATTATTTTCTCAACCGTTGTAATTTATTTGGCGATGAAAAAAATTATCTGGCAGCAAGAAAAATTATTGATGAATTATTAGCGTCAGATTAATAATCAATCCTTTATATCTCAATAGAATTGTAAAAAACGACCTCGCTAACATTAACCAAATGGCGCGAGGTTTTTTTATTTAATATGCCTTTCATTAAATGAAATACTAGTTCTACCAGCCTAAGAATTGTAATAGAAAATAACCAATAGCAATCACGATAATGGGTGAAAGATATAGCACCATAATCTGTGTAAAAATAGTGTGCCGTGGTAATTGAATATTCTGTTGTAGCTCTTCCTTTGTTACACCGCTTTTCATCGCTCTTTCTATAATTAACTGGTCTTGCACATTTTCTTTTAAGTATTTTGCTTGTCGATACATTCTTAGCCCTGATGCGCTAAAGGCTAAACCTACAAACATTAAAAAGAAGATAACAAAAAAGAGAATATTTTCTTGGCTAAATCCCATTTGTGTATTAGGGGTAGGAGAATTACGCCAGAAGAAATTAAGAAATGAAGTATTAAATTGCACCATCTCTGCTAAAACGCGAAAAAAATCATTAATAACAGCGTGAATGCCTTCACCGCTTGGACGAGGTAGTATCGCTAGTTTTATTAATGAAATAGCCGTAGAAATAAAGGCAGGAATAAAAATCAGCCATCCCAAAATTCGCTTTGCTATGGCATAAAGTCCCGCATGTTGATAATTCATCACATCCTCACTAGTCGAATTCTTCAATATCTATCTCTTTATCGTAGCCTAATTAGTGGCTAATACCGTAATAAATTAAGTGTCGCTATTGTCCTTATTTATTTTAAAAAATAAATAAGAAACTGATTAAAAGATTTTCCTGCTGACTCTTGATACAATCATATATCAAGAATATAGACCTTATTTACGGAGAGTAACATGCCTTTTAAGTTCCCAATTGAAGCTGCTATTTTTGATATGGATGGTTTATTAATCGACTCTGAGCCGTTTTGGAAGCAAGCTGAACATGAGATCTTTGCTGAATTAGGTGTTGATTTATCTCTCGCATCAAGTATGCCAGATATGGTTGGCCTAAGAATTAACGAAGTTATTGATATGTGGTATACCGCATCGCCATGGCAAGGTGTTTCAAAAGAAGAAGCCAAACAACGAATGGTTGCACGTGTTGTTGGTCTTATTGAAGAAACAAAACCACTACTCCCTGGCGTTGAACATGCACTTTCTCTTTGCCAATCCATGGGATTAAAAATGGCGTTAGCTTCAGCATCACCTTTATTTATGCTAGAACGAGTGCTTGAGTTATTTAATATTCGCCACTATTTCTCTGCACTTATTTCTGCTGATCAATTACCTCATAGTAAACCACATCCAGAAGTGTATCTTCTTGCATCTCAAGCCTTAAATGTCGATCCTGTTTTTTGTGTTTCATTAGAAGATTCAAGAAATGGCATGATTGCTTGTAAAGCAGCAAGAATGCGCTCTATCGTTGTGCCATCTGCTGAGCAATACAATGATAAGCAATGGGGATTAGCCGATGTTAAATTATCTTCATTAAATGAGTTAACTCGCGAAGATTTATTAGGATAACCTTTATTGATTATGGGGATGTTGACTAAAAAAATTACCAATATCCCCTTCTTTTTTATTCAATAACTGTATATCTGCTTTCTTTTTTCAGTTACTTATCTTAAATACGTTCATTTTTAACTCAACAAAATAAAATCTTCCTGTTATCCATTAATATTTAAGACAATTTCTTTCTTTTATGGCTGTAAGTTAACAAAAAAACCTTTATACTAAATCACTGTATAAATGAACAGCAAATAATCAGAATCAGAAATGGAATGACAGCAGAAGGACATTTACTTTTTTCAGTTGCCACATTGGTATTGGCACAGAAATTAAATATTACTCCCGTTCTTGCTCAGGGTGATTGGTTTCACATGATACCGGCTGTCTTATTAGGCTCACTTTTACCCGATTTAGATCATCCAGGCTCCATTCTTGGGCGATTATTTCGTATTATTTCGCTACCTTTATCTAAACTTTGTGGTCATCGGGGCTTCACACATAGCTTATTAGCATTTTGTGGCCTAGCTATTTTATGGGAAACACAAATTACACCTCGTTGGGATATCTCTGCTGATATTTTTCATGCTTTATTGTTAGGCTATTTAAGCCATCTTATTGCAGATATACTGACTCCTTCTGGAGTACCTCTTTTATGGCCTTTAAAAGCACGTTTTACACTTCCTATTTTAAATAAAAAAAATAATAAAAAAGGAGAACGTTTTATTTCTGTTCTTATTCTTATTGGTGCATTATTTATCCCCCCTCACCTTGCCATTTCACTTCCAGCACAAATTAATAACTGGTTACAGATGTATCACGATAAACGTGTCTAAACTTAGTCGTTTATACTTGCCTATCTAACTATGTTATGACTCATATATTTAGTACTAATATTCTCTTTTAGATGTATCACTCTTGTTTTTATAACCAAACAGCTATATAAAATAATAATTAATTATAAAAAGTTATTAACAATACTGTTACTATATAGCGAATTGTTGCTGTTATTCCCTTTCTTATAACTTAAGAACTCATACCGCATACAATCGCTGAAATTACATAAATAAAGATCTCGTTGGAGAGTTAAGATGAATTTTCCGTTAATTATTAACGTACTCGTCTTTGTGGTGCTATTGCTCATCTTGGCAAAATTAAGCCAACGTCAGTGGAGCCTGTCAAAGAAAGTTATTGTTGGTTTAGTATTCGGGGTAGCTTTTGGATTAGCGCTACACGCATTCTATGACTCACACGATCCTATTATTAAAGAATCTATTCTTTGGTTTAATATCGTTGGTAATGGCTATGTACAGCTGTTACAGATGGTTATTATGCCTTTAGTCTTCGCATCAATTTTAAGCGCTGTTTCGCGCTTACACCAAGCTTCCTCTTTAGGTAAAATCAGTGGATTAACCATTGGTACATTACTTTTTACTACTGCTATTTCTGCATTGATTGGTATCGTTATTGCCAACCTCTTTGGTTTAACCGCAGAAGGTCTTGTTCAAGGGGAGCAAGAAGCACAGCGTTTAGTCGCTATTCAACAAAATTATATTGGTAAGGTTTCTGATTTAACTGTTCCACAGTTAATACTTTCATTTGTGCCTAAAAATCCATTTGCTGATTTAACAGGAGCCAGCTCTACATCTATTATAAGTGTTGTTATCTTTGCCGTTTTCTTAGGTATGGCTGCATTGAAGCTACTAAAAGATGATAAACCTCGTGGTGAAAAAGTATTAGCTGCAATTGATTGTTTACAAGCATGGATAATGAAATTAGTACGTATCGTGATGGCGTTAACGCCTTACGGTGTTATGGCGCTCATGACTAAAGTTGTTGCGAGTTCTAATATGCACGACATTATCCAACTCGGTAGCTTTGTTGTTGCCTCTTATGTTGCTATCGGTCTAATGTTCCTAGTTCATGGTTTATTAGTCACCTTTACAGGTCTTAGTCCAATTAAATTCTTTAAAAAAGCAGGTCCACTACTTGCCTTCGCATTCACAAGCCGTTCAAGTGCAGCAAGTATTCCAATGAATATCGAGACACAAACTCGTCGTATTGGTGTTCCTGAATCTATAGCAAGTTTTTCATCTTCCTTTGGTGCAACTATTGGCCAAAATGGTTGTGCCGGTATTTATCCTGCAATGCTCGCAGTTATGGTTGCACCTACTGTAGGTATTAATCCATTTGATCCATTATGGATTGCAACGTTAGTAGGTATTGTTACTATTAGTTCAGCCGGTGTTGCTGGTGTTGGTGGTGGTGCTACTTTCGCGGCCCTAATCGTATTACCGGCAATGGGCTTACCAGTTACATTAGTTGCTCTTTTAATCTCTGTAGAGCCATTAATTGATATGGGACGAACTGCCTTAAACGTTAGTGGTTCAATGACAGCAGGAACAATCACAAGCCAGTTAATGAAAGAAACAGATAAAGATATTTTTAACCAAGAAGAAGAAGCTGAGTTAACTATCAAATAATTTCTTCTTTGCATTATCTTTATATAAAGAAGCCAGTTCAATTTTCGAACTGGCTTTTTTTGTATCTAATATCTTCACACATCATTAATAAAAATAAATAAGTAGCTTAATAATCACGATGAGAATCAGTTCAAGCCTATTAGTACACATAGAAAAGAGCAATAAAGAAGCCTGTTATTTAATCTAGTCGATTACAGTATGTAAGGTAATGAGGTAATGAGGTAATGAGGTAATGAGGTAATGAGGTAATGAACAAAATTATAAAACATATAATTAATATAAAAGGCTTTTATTCTTTAGCATTTTTCTCATAAAAAAGCGCCAGATATATAAAATATCTAGCGCTCTATTTAAATTGTTATTTCTTATCATCCAAACTACTTTAGATACTCACCACTGCGTAATGCTTCAATGCGCTTATCTAATGGTGGGTGTGATAAAAATAATTCGCTGAATGACTTATTACGACCATTAATACAGAAAGCCATCATGCTGCTTTCTTCTTGTGGTTCATAACTGGTCTTTAAGCGTTGTAGTGCCGCAATCATCTTCTCACGACCAACAAGTTTTGCTGATCCTGCATCTGCATGGAATTCACGATAACGTGAGAACCACATCGTAATGATGCTGGCAAGAATACCAAAGACAATTTCTAGTACCATAGAAACACCCATATATACCCATGGATTACCATTACTGCTTTCACTTTCTTCATCATTTGAAATAAAGTTAGCAACAAATTGAGCAATAATACGCGAGATAAATATTACAAAGGTATTAACTACACCTTGTAATAACGTCATGGTAATCATGTCTCCATTAGCAACGTGGCTAATTTCATGAGCAATAACCGCTTCTGCTTCATCGCGACTCATGCTCGCTAATAAGCCGGTACTTACCGCCACTAAAGATGCGTCGCGTCGTGCACCTGTTGCAAACGCATTGATATCAGGAGCATCATAAATTGCAACTTGAGGCATTTTAATGCCCACTTGTTCAGACTGACGTCTTACTGTATCAAGTAACCAACGTTCAACTTCTGAAGTTGGGTTTTCAATAACTTGTCCGCCGACTGAACGTAAAGCCATCCATTTCGACATTAATAATGATACAAATGCACCACCAAAGCCGAATAAGCCCGCCATGATCATTAAACCTTGAACACTGCGGCCTTGAATTCCTGTTAGAGATAAGATTATCCCAAAAACAAACATAACGGCTAGGTTTGTAAGAAGGAATAAGGCAATTCTCATCATATTGATACAGTTCCTATTTATCGAAATAACACATTGCAAAACAATCTTATAAATAAGGCTTTTTATGATATTTTCAAGCCTTTTAACTTAATTAACCTTAAAATGGATAAAACTTTACATTTAACCAAAAAAAACCGACTTTTCAGCCGGTTTTTTTGATTTATTTTTTAGTTTAATAACTTCTTGGGTTGTACTCTCTTTGAGAGATCATCTGCAATTTTTGCAGTTTCATCTAAATAAGGATCAGGACCTTCGTAATCCTTAGGTAAATCATCAAGAGATTTCAAGAGTGGTTTACCTTCTAACTTTAATCGCTCATTAATACGATTGAGTTTTATAGTCTCCAGCTCTTTATTTTCTTTTTCTCTTTCTGCAAAGTTAAGAATCACGAATTTATCCTCACCTTTTGCCTTCGCTTCATCATAACGCTTAATATCATCAAAGATATATGAAAACTCTCTGTCGTTTTCAATACGTTTTGCATGTTGCTCAGTCAAAGGTTTTAATGCCTCTTTTAATTTATCGGCATATTCAGATAGCTGATAATTTGCAGGTGAAATACTATCCCAAGGTAATGCATTATCTTCAAAGCTTTCACCCATTTCTGAGCTATCAAAGCTTGGTAATAATAAATCTGGTGTCACACCTTTTAGCTGTGTACTCCCACCATTAATTCGATAGAATTTCTGAATAGTATATTGTACAGAGCCTAATCCAGGCCATTCAGGACTTAGCATTTGATCGTAAACACGTGTTAATGGGCGATATTGTTGCACCGTTCCTTTACCAAAGGTAGGCTCACCCACAATTAGAGCTCTTCCATAATCTTGCATAGCAGCAGCAAAAATCTCAGAAGCAGAAGCACTAAAACGATTCACAATGACAACAACAGGTCCTTTATAGTAGACAACATCATCGCGATCGTAATCTTGGCGTACTCGCCCGTTATTATCACGTACTTGTACCACAGGACCACTTGGAATAAATAATCCGGATAATGAGATAGCTTCTGTTAATGCACCACCACCATTGCCACGTAGATCAATAACTAATGCTGAGACATTATCTTTAGCCACTTTCTGTAATTGCGTTTTTACGTCATTAGTTAAACCAACATAAAAGCTTGGAATATCTAAAACAGCAATTTTATCACCATTAACGTCTTTCTCAGTTAGTTTAACAGCTCTATCTTCTAAGCGAATCTGTTCTCTCACTATGGTGATTGTTTTAGGTTTCGCACCTTTTTCATCAGAAAGAACTTCTAGCTTAACCTTACTTCCTTTAGGCCCTTTGATTAAAGCGACGATATCATCTAAGCGCCAACCAACAACATCAACCATTGGTTTGTTTTGCTGACCAACAGCCATAATTTTGTCACCCACTTTAAGCTCTTTACTTTTAGCAGCAGGACCACCTGTTACCATAGAGTTAATCATGGGATAGTCATCATCCATTTGTAATACAGCACCGATACCTTCTAATGAAAGGCTCATTTCTGAATCAAAGGCTTCTGTATTTCTTGGCGATAAATAACTTGTATGTGGGTCAATTTCGCGTGCAAATGCCGTCATGATGATTTGAAATACATCTTCACTTTGGCTTTGTGTTAAGCGACGTAAAGCAGCTTTATAGCGCTTGGTTAATGTTTCTTTAATCTCACTATCTGTTTTATCAGACAGTTTTAGTGTTAACCAATCGTATTTTACTTTTTCGTCCCAAAGCTTATCTAATTCAGCCTGAGTAGTAGGCCAAGGCGCTTTGGTTCTATCAATTTGATATTTATCTTGCCCAGTAAGGTCTATAGGCTGATTTAAGCGGTTTAATGCATATTGAAAGCGCTCAAAACGCCTTTTTTGCGCAAGATTAAAGATATTGTATAAAGGCTCTAAGTTACCTTTCTTCAAATATTCACCAATTTTACTTTTTTCTTTATCAAACTGGGCAATATCTGAAGCTAAGAATACATTATGGCTATAATCTAATAAATTTAGATAACGATTGAAAATCTTCTGTGAAAAATCCGCATCAAGTGAAAATTGACGGTAATGAGAACGCTCAAAACGAGCAGTTACTCGTTCACTAACGGTAGAGTGTTGTGGTTCTTGCTTTAACTTGGGTAACTGATCAATGGTTACGACAGCAGGTGTGACTGTTTTTTCAGCCATCACAACGGAAGTACCTGTTAACGTTAATCCGATAGCAAAAGCCACATTTAAAAGTTTGTTCATGCTCTGGTTGGCCTCCGTATCAGAACTTTAAATGTTCCGTGCGTACACTCATTGCCAAACCATTAGGCAATTGTACACGTACACCCTCTTTTGCTATCTCTAGCACGGTCGCATCCATCACGCTACTACCGACATTAACTTTCAGTGATTGGCCAACAGTTAATACTGATGTATCTTTCACTGGAATTAATTTTTCGGTATTTTGGCGCGGTGCTTTGCGATTTGCTTGAGTAGCTTGCTTTTGAGGGCGAGCTTGTCGTTTTTCACCATCTTTTGGTGGCTGACGACGAGAATTTGGCTTTTTCGCTGCCGGACGTTTACTGGTCTCCTTATCACCTTCAGCCTCACGCTTTTTAGCGCGTTGTTCAGCTCGTTGAGCTTGAACACGTGCTTTAGCTTCAGCTAATTGTGTACGAGCATGTTCAATATGCTCAACTTCCAGCTCGCCGCAGTCATTACCTTCCAAATCGACACGTTTTGCTCCTTCTTTAACTCCATAAAGGTAGCGCCAACTTGAGGTATACAAGCGTAAGGCAGAACGTAACTGTGTCTTACTCAGTTGAGTTTCATCTTTAAGATGTTCAACAAGATCTTGAAAAATGCCGACTTTCAAAGGTCGAGCTTCGCCCTCAGCGATAAAACACTTAGGGAAACGTTCCGCTAAAAAAGCGATGATTTCTTTACTACTGTTCAACTTAGGTTGATTTTCCATGAAATTTCCTGATTACAACGGTTTTGCCAACCAGCGCAGGCATGAACAAGCGACATTATAATAGTGTTGCCAACAATTTCTATGGCAAACGCCTGTTAACTTACATAAAATTCGCAATATTTTGCTGTATGACAAGTTTTTAAATGCTCACAGAGCACGTCACACAACGCTTTCAGCCCATTTTCATCTTTTTTATCAAAACGTGTAAAAATAGGGCTATCAATATCGAGAACGCCGATTATTTGTCCATTCACCTCTAAAGGCAGCACAATTTCAGACTGACTTGCGCTATCACATGCAATGTGTCCACTGAATTGATGAACATCATCTACTCTTAAAATTTTGTTCTCTGAGAATGCTGTTCCACAAACTCCTTTTCCTAAACCAATCCTTACACAAGCTATTTTACCTTGAAAGGGACCAAGAACGAGTGAGTCGCCATCATTAAGATAGAATCCCACCCAATTTATCGATTCTAGCTTCTCGAAAAGAAGCGCGCTGGTATTAGCAAGTGATGCGATGAGATCATTTTCACCAGACAACAATGCTGACAAATTATCAGTGAGTTCCTGATAAAAAAGTGTTTTTGGCATCATAAAACCCTATTCGTCTAACTAAAATAGATAACATACTTGTAATTTAGCCTATTTTATCTTGTGGTTGAATATACAGTTTTCAATACACAGACAAAAAAATGCGAATTGTTTCTAGTATAAGTAAAAAATAGACTATCTCGCTTCACAAAATAAAAGCACTAAGATGATAAAAATGATAACGTATTAATGCTTGAGTATAGATACTTTTTTTTAATTTAATCAATCGATAAGTCTTAAGAAAACAGCATAGGCAATTAATGAGTAAAGTAAAGGCAACAGTAAAAAGAGCCATACATTGTCCAGAATGTGACTGTTTAGTTACACTCCCTCTCTTGTTAAAACGCGCAGAGGATGCCTATTGCCCACAGTGCCAAGCAAAACTCGCTTCTTCTAGAGATTGGTCATTAACACGATTATTAATCTTATCAATCACTATGCTGATATTAGCTTCCATCGCATTTACTCAACCACTTATTAAAATCCATTTATTAGGTACTATGATAACAGCGAATGTTATTGATGGTGTTCGATTAATGTCAGAACAAGGCTCACCTCTTACTGCAACAATGGTTGCCTTTTGTGCTATAGCGGCACCACTTAGCCTACCTATCGCCATTTTATATCTTCATCTTGGCGCACGATTACGTTTTAATTTACGCCCTGTTCTTTTGATGCTAGGGAAATTGAAAGAATGGGTAATGCTTGATGTTTATGTTATTGGGCTTGGCGTTGCAGCCATTAAGCTAGGTGATTACGCAACAGTTTATATAGGCAATGGCTTAATCGCTTTTGTTTCATTAATGGTCTTAAGCCTTCTTATGCTGATTCACATTAATATGGATTCGCTTTGGCAGCGCTTTTATCCGCAAAATGAATCTGTTACTAGCCCTGCAACCTGTCATGCTTGTCATTATCACTTTAAAAAAGCACCATCTATGCATACGTCTTGCCCTCGCTGCTATTCTGGTTACAGCGTACGACAACCAATGAGTTTACAAAAAACATGGGCCGCACTTATTGCTTCGATGCTTTTACTTCTTCCTGCAAACCTATTACCTATTTCCATTTTTTATTTAAATGGTCAGAGACATGAAGATACCATTTTTTCAGGTGTTATTTCCCTGATAGAATCTGGTAATACGCCAATCGCTATTATTGTTTTTATTGCCAGTATCTTTGTTCCCTTCTTCAAAGTTATTATTATGCTTTTCTTATTAATCAGCATTCAATTTAACTTACGAATTCATCCATTGCTACGTATGAAATTATATCGTTTTGTTTCGTGGATAGGTCGATGGTCAATGCTTGATCTGTTTGTTATTGGCCTGATGATGACACTCATTAACAGAGACCAACTAATGGCCTTTACTATGGGGCCTGCTGCTTTTTACTTTGGTTCAGCAGTTATTCTTACTATCCTTGCCGTAGAATGGCTGGATAGTCGTTTACTATGGGATATTTATGCAACAAGAAGAAAACGACGTTCAGGAAGCACAAGCAGAAATACGACGCAAGCGTAGAATTTCTGCATTTTGGCTACTGCCTGTTATTGCTATCTTTATTGCCAGCTGGTTAGTTTTTCAACATTGGCAAGATAAAGGCGTTGAAATAACTATTGATTTTCAGTCTGCATCAGGCATTGTTTCAGGCCGTACGCCTATTCGCTATCAAGGTGTTGATGTTGGCTTAGTTAATGATGTGACATTAAGCAATGATTTACGGCGTGTCATTGTCACTGCAAACGTACGTAAAAATGTTGCTACAGCACTGAGAAAAAATACTCAATTTTGGCTAGTAACGCCAAAAGCGAGTTTATCAGGTGTTTCAGGTTTAGATGCACTAGTGGGAGGTAATTATATCAGTATGCTTCCTGGCGATGGCGCAAAAGAAACTAACTTTGTCGCACAAGAGGTTCGCCCTCAAGCTAACATTGATAAAAACCAGCAATTAGTGACATTAACAGCTGAAAATTTGGGTTCTTTAAATATCGATTCTCAAGTTTACTATCGTAAAGTACCTGTAGGAAAAGTATATAGCTATACTATTCGCCCTGATAACCAAGGTATTTTTATTGAGTTAAGTATCGATAAACAATATACACACCTCATTCGTCAAGATAGCCACTTTTGGAACGTATCAGGTTTTCAAGGTAGTTTTAACTTAAAAAGTGGTATGTCTATTAAAATGGAAAGCGTTTCTGCTTTAATTAATGGCGCAATTGCTTTTGACTCACCTGAAAATAGTCCAATTGCACAAAAAGATCAGCAATTTGTATTGCAATCAGCAACATCAATTGAGGCAGGAAAAGCACTGTATGGCGATGACGGACTCATTCTTTCTCTAACTAGCGAAGAAAGCTGGGGAGTGGATGCCGGTCAACCTATTCTCTTTAGGGGAATTACTATTGGGCAAATTATTCAGAGAAATATTAGTGATGATGGCGTTATTTTTGATGCAATTATTTCACCTGAATATAAAGATTACATCTACGAAAATAGTAAGTTCGTTGCCAATAGCCGAATTAACGTCAATATGGGACTAAATGGCATTGATATACAAGGCGCAACGCCTCAAGAATGGTTAGAAGGTGGAATTCATCTAATTCAAGGAAACAAAGGAAAAGCCAAAGAGCAATATCGTCTATATCGTAATGATTTTTATGCAAAAGCAAGTATTGAAGGAAATGAGCTCCCTGTTACACTCACTTTGAAAGCATCAAGCCTTCCTGGTATTCAAAAAGGCTCTGTTGTTCTTTATAACAAATTCCAGGTTGGTGAAATAACGGATGTACGCCCTTTAATTGATGAATTTGATATTGATGTCTATATTTCTAAACCTTATCGTCATCTGGTAACAGAAAAAAGCGTTTTTTGGACTGAAGGCGCTGCAAAAGTTTCCGTCAACGGCTCAGGAGTTACTGTTGAAGCAACACCACTCAACCGAGCATTAAAAGGCGCTATTAGCTTTGATAATTTCGAGAATATTAATAACAATGCCTCTCGATATAAGCTTTATCCTTCAGAAACTAGTGCAAGAGCAATTGGCGCACAAATCACTTTGAAAACTTATGATGCAAGTAAACTTTCAGAAGGTATGCCAATCCGTTATTTAGGTATCGATATTGGGCAAGTTGAATCTCTAGCACTCACTCCTGATAGAAAAGCGGTTAGCGTATCCGCAGTACTATATCCTGAATACGTGAAAAATTTTGCACGCTCAGGCAGTCGCTTTGCAGTAGTAACACCTGAATTAACGGCCTCTGGTTTAGACAATTTAGACTCGTTAATTCAACCTTATATAAAAGCAGAGCCTGGTCATGGGGCTGTTTATCGTCAATTTGAATTACAGACCGCAAATATTACGGACTCTCGCTATCTCGATGGGCTAAATCTTATTTTAAATGCAACAGAAGCAGGCTCAGTACAAATAGGTACACCTATTTATTATCGAGGTCTCGAAGTGGGTGCAGTGACCAGTTTAGAGCTTGGTAATATGTCTGATAGAGTACTTATTCATATAAGAATTAGTAATAAATATAAGTATCTTGTACGTAATAATAGCGAGTTCTGGCTCTCTTCTGGCTATAACTTCTCATTTGGCCTAACTGGTGGCGTTATCCGTAGTGGTACCTTCAAGCAATTTATTCGTGGAGGTATTACCTTTGCAACACCGCCATCCACACCATTGCAAGCCAAAGCGGAACAAGAGCAAAACTTTATTTTAAATAGTAAAGAGCCTAAAGATTGGGATGAATGGGGAACTGCAATTCCAAAACCTTAAATAAGTAGCTATTTAGTATTAGTTTATTTAAAGCGGATCACAAAAAATGATCCGCTTTTTTTATTCGACAAAAATATTTTGGAAATAGTTTCCATTTATACTATGCTTCAAAATGGTCGTTCGAGAAATATTCAGTGCAACGTATTTTTACCATTTCATAAAAGTACCTTACAACTCAATACTCACGACAACCTGCTGTATATATAACATAACTCAATAAAAAACCTGCATTGGAGCTTAGCTATGAATAAGACTATATTAAAGATTGCGAATTATGAAATCGAAGATGTGACATTAAAACATTCTGGTGATAACCAACTAATTTATATCCATATCCCATGCGATTATGACAAAGAATTTTGTATGCAATTAGATGGATGGGATGATAATACAAGTATTCCAGCGCAATTGAAGGATAAAAATATCCTACTTTATCGCCATGCTTATGATAAAGAAAATCATCACTGGATCTTAAAAGTGGCTTGATACGATGTTAAGTGATAAAAAAAGCCAGGTAAATCATTTACCTGGCTTAGGGAAAAGGCTCTATATTGTGAGCCGTGCGCTAAAATTACTGCTGGATGTTACTTATGCTAGATTATCGATTGAAAGATATAAACAATACTGATACTTATCTTCCCTATAACTTCCTCGATCTATCTTGTTAAAGAATAGCTAACAATATGTAAAATTCCAGTAAACTTTTAACATTTGCACATATTTAACTAAAAAAATTCTTTCATCTGTCATCGATTTTTATAACTCAATGTAATAAAAGAAAAAAATCAACATACGCAAAAATTAAACAATTGTTTAATTTTTAGTGCACAACGAGCTAAATTCACGTTTGATAGGATCTAGCGATTTTTTCTCTTCAGCGTTATTAGGATCAGGTAAAACGATAATATCAATTAACTGGGCATTAACTTTGCCACTTTTCATTTGCTCCATGGCTATATCATTGAGGGGATACTGAACTAATGTTGCGGGATTAATGACAAACCATGCACCATCACTACGGCAATTAAGCATCACCTCTTCTCGAGTAAAGGGCCAATTATCACCAAATTGAAGCTTACTTACCGTTGAAATCGGTGCGCTGAAAGCTTGAAACGAAAAAAACATTAACATACCCGTTAAAAATAAACGTTTCATGTTATTTCTCACTTATAATCAGTTTGATTTCTTACGATTATATAACACTCTAGGTAGGAGAGTTAATCGCAAAAATAGCAACAACAAAAATAACCATAGTGCCAAGTAATAGTTCAAACCAACTATTAATTAACAACCACTGAAAATTATTTTTTTTGCGAATATGAGGAACTAGAATATAACGATTAACTACTGCTAGGATTAGCATTAGACCAACAAAAGCTATCTTCAACCACAGCATGCTTTGATAATCGGAAATAGATTGGAATTTAGGCCAACCTGGTATCAACATCACAGCGCTAACAATGCCACTGACAATAACCAGTAAAACAGCGATATGACCAAAAATAGAGAATCGTTTCATTGTGCCAATAATTGGCTTTATCATACCTTCAGCAAGCTCTTCTTTATTTCTTAAAAACTGTAAGCAGACGACAAACGGCCATAAGCCACCAAACCAATATGCTGCGCTTAAAAGATGAATGCTTTGATTGACTTTATATATGACAGACTCAGCACCATTGAACATAGCACTATGCCCCGTGAAGGCATGTAAAATCAGCATGCAAGTTGCAATTAATAATAGGCCGATGTTTCGGATATTACGCTGGCGAATAAAAAGAGTGAGCAAAGCAAGCGTTGCTAATAGTAACTGCCATTGCCAAATTTGACCAAAAGCGGTCCCTAATACTGCTTTCCATATATCAGCTGACCATGAATCGCTCCATCCATCACCCATCATGCCAGATTGCGTCATCATCCATAAATAAGTCGTAATAAAAACAGTAACTGTGCTAATTGCAAGTGCTGGACGTAGACGAACCTGTATTAAAGGTACAAAATTATCTTTTGCAAGAATGGCAGCCGATAAGCTCAGTCCGAACATAAACATGACTGCCACAAAATGGAAGAAACGACATAAAATATAAACGTCTTCAGGAGTCATTATTTTACGCTAAATTGATAAGAACCTTTTGTTTTATGCCCATCAACAGAAACAACACTCCAATCCACTGAATAATCACCCTCTGCTAATTTACTTTCTAAAGGTAATAACAGTTTGGTGTTATTTACAGGATCTAAACTTAATTTACCGACAGTAATTTCTTTACCTTTAGAATCCATCACTTTGACTTTACTAAATGCAAGTTCAATACCTTCAGAGAAATCTAAGGTGATAACTTTAGGTGCTTGAGCTTGTTCAATAGAAGCACCTTCTGCTGGTAATTGTGATTTTAGATGTGCGTGAGCTAAAGCTTGTTGGCATGACATACCTAGGAATAAAACTGCGATAGCAGATAATTTACCCCATGATGTTTTAATTCTTTTAATTGACATAATGTCCTCTCAAATTACAGGTGATTATTTTATTTGTTTAAATATTCTATAATAATTTTATTTCAAGATCTCGGTTTATCCTGAGTAGAAATAAAAGGTTGTGAACTAGCACTCAAATATATCTTATTTAAAGCAAGTTCTGTTTCAAATATCACCCTCTTTTACACTTCGAAAAAAGATAATACGATTATTGACACTCTAAACACTTCAATACACTGCAAAATCACGCCATAAGCCAAATTAAAAAGCGTTCAAATAACAAGCAAAAAAATAACCTTAATAAATATGGGAATAATAAATATTTTATTAGTAAATTACGATTTAATATCTATTTATATAGATTTTGTTAGTAATGACAAATATAAAAATGCCTCGCTATTTAAATTTAGCGAGGCATAAAGTATTATCAATACTACAAATTAATTAAAGATTACTAATCAATGAGTTATCAATTATTAAATGTGCGTTTCTACTGATAATCTATTTAAATCTTTATCTAACAGGAATAATGCTTTACCGCTTTCACCAACCATAGCAAATTTATCAAGAACAGATTTAAATAATTTTTCTTCTTCGTGTTGCTCTGCAACATACCATTGTAAGAAGTTAAATGTTGAGTAATCTTGTGTTGTCATTGCTAGATGTGCAAGTTTATTGATTTCAGCAGTAATAAACTTTTCATGTTCGTATGTTTTTTCAAATAAATCAGATAACGATAAAAACTCTGATGGTGGAGCATCAATTGCACCAAGTAATGGCATAGCGCCAGTATCACTTAAATAGTTAAATAAGCGCTGCATATGCTCCATTTCTTCTTTAGAGTGTGCTTTTAAAAAATTAGCTGCGCCTTCAAATCCTTTATCATCGCACCAAGCACTCATTTGTAAGTAAAGATTTGCTGAATAAAACTCTAAATTCAGCTGTTCATTTAATTTATTAATCATATCTTGATGTAACATATTTAACTTTCCTAGTAACCAAAATTAACATTACCGACATTATGCATACTTAAAAATAAAAATATAGCTTTTTCATTACAAATTAATTTATTTTTTCTTTTAAATGACTTTAAATAAAAATAATAACAACTCTCATTTCCAATAATTATTTTTGTAATTTAAAACAAAATAAGATTGATTATCATTAAGAATACTCTTTATTGCAAATAATAACAAAAATATCATAACCTATTGATATAGATGAATTTATAAAAAAAACATCTTGTTCATCGTTTTATTTTTAATTATTTATGCTTTGTAATAAATAATGATAATAAATTATATAACAATAAAAGTATGTTAAAGATAAATTTAGTGTAATTAATTTTAAATATAAATTAAAACAAACAAAGCAATTAATTATTTTCAAATGATTACTAAGCTTATCTGCTACTTTATTATTCACTTATCTTTATTAAATTTAATAACATTTTTTTGGGTGCAATCCATTGAAACATTTCAATTATTTCATAAAAATAGTGTTTATCTCTCAAATTATAAAAATAATTGTTTTTTTATAGTGTTTTTGTGTCGTTTTCGAATTTAGCTGATAAAATTGATCAAGTGAACATTATACAGAATAGAAATTAAAAGTCCTAATCATAATATAAGGTAAATTAGGAGCCACTATGACAAAAACTATTTTAGTACCTGTGGATTTTACAGAACTTGGTCTATTAGACAAAGTAGTTTCACATCTGAAATCGCTATCTTGTGCTGATGAACTTAACATTCATTTTTTATCTGTTATTCCAAGTTATGAATCCTTTGTAGGATTTGCCTTTGTTGGTCAAGATAGACTAGCAAGCGATAAACAACGTATCGAAATTGCATTATCAACATTAAAAGAGGGAGTTTCTCATGTTGAAATTCCAAATAGCACTATACAATTTTATGTTGCCATTGGTAATCCTCGTGAAAAAATCTTAGAAACAGCCCAAAAAATACAAGCTGAACTTATTATTATTGGCTCTCGCAATCCAGGAATGAAAAGCTATTTATTGGGCTCAACAGCATCGTCTGTTGTTAGCTACGCTAATACATCAGTATTAGTTGTACGTTAATTTCTTTATATCATTTAGAAATAAGAAATCTGAAATAAAGCGTAATTCAGATTTCTTATCTTCCATTCATTTTTAGATAAATATTCATATCATTTTCCTCATATCTTAGAAGATAATGTTTAAAATATCCCCTTTAGCACATCAACATAAAATAATATTTTTACTATAAGATTATTGTTAAAATTTAAAGTTAAGTATTTATTTAATCTAATATTATAGAGATATAATTTTTGATTTGATCTTAATAAATTTATATTGTTTGGGATTACTATTTATGTAAAAATGCCACTTTAACATTAAAAGCTACCCTACTTTTCTTAACATATTTAAAAGAAACTATGATGAATCAAAATCGAGAATATTCAGCTAAATGGCAAGAGCGCTTTGAGTTCTTTGAAAAAAATGGCAGTCCTAAATCCCCTGAATACAAAGCAGCTTATAAAAGTCTTCCATTTGGAAAACGTATCCTAGTTGGATTTAATATTTGGGCATTTTTCTTTGGTTTTATTTATTTCCTTATTCTAGGCTTATGGAGAAAAGGATTAACCTTATTTGCCGTTAATGTCGTCATCATTCTTGTTGTTAGCCTTATAATCGAATCCTTAGGCATTAATGACAATATTATTAACGCAATTAGTATTGTTCTAAATGCATTATGGGCAATTACCGCGAACTATGCATATTATAGAAAAGAATTGAAAGGTGACCAAACTTGGAATCCGTTCACCGGTATTTTCTAATAAAAAGGGGCAATTAGCCCCTTTCTTCTTAATTTTTGAATTTATCCTATCTTTTTATTCCCATCTAATGTGTTTTTTATGATTACGCTCAGAAGCAGTAATAAATTTTTTTTGACTCATTATTTTCAATTTCACATAAAATTAAATATGTTATATTTTATTATATTTTCCAGTAATAAAAATTAAAATATATGAAAAAAATAGTTTAATCATCTAAACAAGACTCAAATAGAAATATTTTTACTAACATAAACCCATATTTTTATATTTTCTAATATAAAAATAAATTAAATGCCTTATTTTCATATCTATCTCATCATAACACACTGATAAGTAATGATTTTATTTTATATTTTCATAGTGAATAAATAAATATTTACTATAAAAATAGAAATATAATTAATATTACCCTTACATTAACACAATGTTTTTATTAGAATTAATAAAAAAGCATACATAAGGGAGGATTTATGATAGAAAATCACCTAAATATCTTTATTAGAGCGACGTTTATTGAAAACATGGCTTTAAGTTTCTTTTTAGGTATGTGTACTTTTCTAGCTGTCTCTAAAGAAGTAAAAACCTCATTTAAATTAGGTTTAACAGTGACCGCTTTATTAGTCATTGCGACACCTATTAATAATTTAATCTATCATTTTATCTTAAAAAAAGATGCTATTGTTGAAGGCATTGATCTTAGCTTTTTAAGATATATTACTTTTATTGGTGTTTTAGCCGCTTTAGTTCAAATACTAGAGATGTTTTTAGATAAATTTATTCCTTCTCTTTATCATTCGTTAGGAATATTTTTACCTTTATTAACAATACATTGTGCTATTTTTGGTGCAACTATTTTTATGGTTGAACGAGACTATACTTTCACTGAATCTATTACTTATGGTGCAGGTTGTGGTATTGGGTGGTTGCTTGCTATTGTTGCCTTATCTGGGCTACGTGAAAAAATGAAATATTCCGATATTCCTAAAGGGTTGAGAGGATTAGGTGCGACATTCCTTACCGTTGGATTAATGTCACTTGGTTTTATGTCATTTTCAGGTATTTCTCTTTAATTATATTGAGTTATTTAAATTTTATCTTTTTATTAACATAACATCCTCCATACAACAAATATAAAGAAATTAACAAAGCGGAAATTATTTTATTTCCGCTTTATCTCCTCATATTTCCTTATTGTTTTCTTATTCACTACAACAATAAGCCTTCTTTATCATAATTTTTATATGATTTTTTATAAGTTGATTTTTTCTTTTCACTATGGAATAAATCATAACATGATGATTAATATGAAAATATTTCTCACACATTTTTTATATAGAATATAAATTAATCAGACTTATAAATAACCATAAAGAATATTTATAAAATGCCGATACTATTTTTTAGTATTTGAAAAAGGATATATGGTACTAAATTAAAGAGTTTTTCTACCCTACCATTATTTTTTTACTCTTTTTTTTATCCATCAAATTTACAGGAAGTAAAAATATAACATAGAAAAATCAATAAATTAGTCGTTGTATTTTTATGATAAAAGGAAATAACTCTTTATGTTTAAGATCTTAAAACAACGTTATTTGCTAAACCATTCTTTTAATATATCTAGTTTGAAAACAACTACTTTAGTTTGGCTAATGACTAGCTCGTTGATCGGATTACTTATTTTAGCCTGTATATTGTTTATCTCTTCAATCAACGATTATAGAAAAAATTTAAATGAGTTAGATCTCATTTATACACAAGATTCACTTTTAAATGGTACATGGGAAAACTTACTTCAGACTCGTAATACATTAAATAGAGCAAGCTCTCGTCATTTGTTGATAATAAATAAAATGGCAACCGCAGATACTGATATCACAGCTTTATTAGACAAAAGTAAAGAAAAAATAGAACAAGTCACCTCTAGCTGGAATGCATTTAAAACAGCCCCCTATCTTGCTGAAGACAAAAATTATATTGAACAATTAGAAAAAAAATATAATGCACTGAATTCAGCACTCATTGAATTTTTAGGCTTTCTTGAAAATGGCATGACTTATGAGTATTTAAATCAGCCAACTCAATCTTTTCAAGATGACTTTGAAAATGCTTATCATAATTACCACCAGCAACTCAAAAATCGTTATACGATATCACTTGAGCATAGCGAGGCTTTGTATAAAAAAATTATCTATAGCCTAATTATTATCGCCATTTTGATTGTTATTGTTTCTTTGTTAGTTCAGATAATTTTGCGTAAATATTTCATTTCACCTTTAGATAAGGTAATACAAGGTATAAAGGATATTAGTGATGGAAACCTATCAACTAACATTAATATCAAAGGGCTAAGTGAAATTAAACAACTGATTTTTAATATTGATAAAATGAAGGATCAGATAAAAGTTATTGTTCATGATATCAGCCAAAGTGCGAACAATATAAATTCCGAACTCAATGATATCGCCGTAATGAACAACAATTTAGCTGTACGTGTAGAACAACAATCAGCCGCAGTACTTGAAACATCAGCAGGCATTAGACAACTAAGTGTTACTTCAAAACAACATGCAGAAAATACACATAGTTCATGTGAACTAGTGACAAAAACAGATGCTATGGTTCATCAAAGCCATGAAAAATTATCAAATGTTGTTGAAAATATGCATGATGTAGTCGCATTTGCTGAAAAAATTAATGATATTACCTCCACTATTGATAATATTGCCTTTCAAACTAATTTATTAGCATTAAACGCTGCCGTTGAAGCTGCAAGAGTGGGTGAACATGGTAAAGGTTTTGCTGTCGTTGCCAAAGAAGTGCGCGAGCTTTCAATAAGCTGTAATCTTGCCTCTAAAGAAATTAAAGTGCTTATCGCTAATTCAAGTAAAAAAATTAATCAATGTTTTGAGTTAACCGCTGATGCCAATGATAATATGGTTGATATATCACAAAAAACTGAGCAGATTAATCATACAATTAACGATATTTCTACCTCTACTAATGAACAATCAAACGGCATTGCTCAAATAGAAGATGCCATTAATCAACTTGATCAAACAACACAAGCAAATTCAACAATGACTAGAGATTTAGTGAGTTCATTAGACTTATTGCAAACTCAGTCTGATAGATTAAAAAAGGCATTAACAATTTTTAGTCTGTAATATCAACCAATAGTAGTATTGGTTTCGGCCACCTTATTTAAACCGGTGGCCGAATAAATATTTAGTAAGTAACTTACTCTTCTACCTCATCAACTGGAGATGGATCTATTTTCCATTCACCCCATTTACCAACATCACCCAAATATGAAGCCGTGACTCTACTATAAAGAAGACCATTATATTCTTTCCATCCAAAAGTAGCGCCTGCCAAATATATGGGAACTTCATGCATCGTTGAAGATGCGATTGAACCATAACTAACTGAATCTGTACGAATAAAAAGTGTATTCTTATTTGCAGGATCACACTCTTTAACCCAACTCATACTTTTTTTCTCGTAGTCTAATCGACCATTTAGACACCAAAGTACATTTTTTTCTTTACCATCAACGATTTCTATTCGCGGTGAAGTAATTTGAATAAGATCACCGTATTCTTTACTCCAAGTATCATTTTGTACAACACGGGTGACTAAATCACGCGAATACCCTGCTTCAATAGCCTTATTAGCGGCATCTGTTTCACAGGTATAAATCCAAGCATATGAGTCTGAATGTGGATTGTCCCATAAACAAATAGGATATCCTTTCCCCCATTTATCTTCACTCGCATTTTCACCTTTCCAGACTTTTATACGAACAAATTGTTCTTTAGGTTTTTCGACAAATCCAAGATCCCAAGAAAGTTTAGAATGCATTTTAGGGCTTGGCTTTGTTGGATGGGGTATCGCAAAAGTATCAAGGAGTCCCTCTTCTTCAAAGTAAGTATCAATACTATCTGTATCATCTGCTGTGATAATATTGACTTTTAAACTTTGTTGCCAAGCAACATTTTCTCTATAGTCATCCGTTTCACCCGGTGCAAACCTATCTGTAAGTGCATAACAACATTCTGAAGTGTTATGATAAAAAGCAGCATTGATATCAAACTGCTTTTTAGTAAATAAGCTTGGTACAGTCGTTCCCATAATGACACCATTACTCCAAAGAATATAATCAGGAACCGGAACAAAAACTCCCAGTGGCTTTTTGTATTCTTTAACAATCGCAACCAAGCGTGCCATAGTCGTTGTGATACCTGAATAAGTATTTCCTATCGACACCTCTGTTGGAGCATAGTATCCACCCTGTTTAGAGGTTTTCAGCATCACTTTATCAAACCCTGACGAATCTTTAATAACAACTTCAATTGTCGGACAACGCTGAATATCACTTAATGCCCACCAAGCAACGGCTCGACTGGTATTATCCGAGAATCCACGATTTGGTATTTCAGGAATACGTGGCAGTTGATCAATTTTCTTCATCGCACCTGGACTAATAACGGGGTTAGCCATGATCCTTTCATCTGCACCCACAGACTGTAATCCTGCAATCCATAAATTAGGTGTAGGAAACTCTGCCATATTAAATTTGATAATGACTCTTTTTAAAATTGAATTATCTTTTTTAGAAAGATCAGTTACAACTTTTGCTGTTTTTAAAATAGCGGCAGGATCTTTCACTTCAAGATAGATTAAAGAGCGACCACCATATTTAAGGTAATCCTCAAGCATTTCTTTAACAGTAGGAACCGATTGATCTGTGACTTTACCTGCAATATTTACGAGCTTTAATTTCTGTAATTCTTCGAGTGACATCGTTTTTAACAGGGGATTACTCGGTGTATTATCAATTGCATTATATCCAGGCACTAGCATTTTTCCGATATTAACATCGTGAAAAACCACTAAGCTGCCATCATTAAGTATTCGAACATCCGTTTCAATAGCTGCACGACATTTATCATAAGAAAGACGAAATGCAGCCAAGCTATTTTCAGGAACTGTTGTCGTAAAATCACCACGATGTCGAACGGTAATAACTCGGTCTTCTTTACCAACTAAAAATAATTCATCGTACTGTCTTTCCCATGGTATACAATCACTAACATCCGCCTTTACCTGTGCTACATAACATAGGCCTGTTGCCAAAATCATCGATAATGCGACAGATTGGCATTTAAAACGATTTATCTTTTTCATTATTAAAATATCCTTTTCATATAAATGAAGACTAAGAATGTGAGTACATGCTAAATAAATAGCGCGTACATAAAACCACTAAAACCCATTAAGTTTTATGTGTCTTAATATAAAAATTAAAAATGATTAATTTAATGATGATTTAATATTTATAACGCGAGTGCACTATTTCATCGTTACGTTACGCACAAACTCTTTTCTAAACTGCATACTGTACTCTTTACCATAAAACTGAACTTCTTCTGCCTGACTATTACGACGTGTTTCAGGCATTTCTTTTATCATTGGCACTGTACCAAATGTCTCTTTTAAAGCGAGTTGAGTACTAGGTTGAATGAGCCAATTAATAAAAACAGCACAAGCAGCAGGATGTGGACTATTATTTGCCATCACCACCACATTTCCGCCCCCTGGCATACCAAATTGCGGTATGTAAAACTCTAATCTTGATGTAATTGCACCACTCCGTTGTAGCCCTCTTAAGTGATCTTCCCAAGCTGGCACAAGTATCAGCTCACCATCATTTAAACGTGTAAGGCTATCGGCACCTGATGCGGTTTGTGTTAGCTTGTCTTTATTATCAACAAACCACGACCATCCTTTAGACCAACCTTTTATAACATTTGCATCAATGTCTTTTGCATGACTATCAAACTCACCACTTTTTAGCGTGACAATACGTTGAATAAACGCTTCTCCTGCACCACCATTATTAGGATCGTTATATCCAAAACGTCGCGGATGAGTCTCTATAAACTGCTGTAATTCATTAAGTGTTTGCGGTAATTGAGTATTGCCTATTTGTTGTGGATCATAAGCAAAACCCGTTTGATTACCCCAAAAAGCAACGGCATAACCTTGTGTATCAATGCTTTGTATATAATTGATACTTGATTCATAACCCGGAAGCCAAGTTAACTGTCTAATAGCATTTGCTTTTATTATTATCGGTAACTGCGAAACAGAGAGAGCCATAACATCCATTTTTCCTGTTTCTCTTTTAGATTCAGCTAGCAACTTATTCATATTGCCGTCGATAGTGCCTTCAGGAATAGTAATTTTAATTCCATATTCCTCTTCAAATGGCTTAACAAAAGCACGCCATTGTGGTTGTAAATACCAGATATTAAATACTAATCCCCCTTCTTTTTGTGCTTGTTTAACCACTTCATTCCAATCGGATTTCTCTAAAGAAGATGTAGTTTGTGCTGAGGTTGTATTCTCTTGAGCATAAACAGCACGACAAGCAAATATTCCTAGCAATAAGACTAAATGACTTACTTTCATATTCATTACTCCAAGTTGCTTTATGCCTTGCCAGTCGATTGTGACAGATAATTTCCTTTCAACAGTAATTCAATAATTATCATTAATATCACATTAGGAATAACAAGGATCATTGAAACGACGGCCGCATCAGGCCTAACAAAGGAATAGCCTAAAAAAGAATAAAGAATTGTTGGTACGGTTATAAAATCTGGGGAGCCTAATACAAACGAAATACTAAATTCTTCAAGACTTCGTACTAAACAAAAAATGAGTGATGCCAATAAGCTAGGCTTTAACATCGGTAAAAAGGCATGGCAAAAAGTCCGCCAATAACTAGCACCCATATCTCTTGATGCATCGATAATATCTTGCGGAATAGACTGAAATCCAGCTGACATAATTCGGATTGAATAAGGTAACGTTAAAACAGTATGACCAATAACAATACTAATAAAAGGAGAACTGATATCCAGAGTAATTAACATTGCACTAAAAAATATGCCAATAATCATTCCTGGCATCACTAATGGAATAAGCGTTAGCATCTGTGCAATAGCTCTTCCGCGAAATTGAATTCGACCAAAAGCATATGCAGTTGGTATTGCTAAAATAACACTTAATATAGAAACGGTAGGTGCAATGGTATAACTATTAAATAATGCTTGAGAAAGTGACGTTTGTTCCCACATTAATCGCCAACGTTCAAATGAAAGTACTGGTGGAAATAAATCGGGATAACTCCAAGGGTGTTGAGGATCCACTAATGACCAAAGAATTGCCATCGAAAAAGGTAAACCTAACCAAATAATATTGACAATAAGGAAGAAGATCAGAGAAATTTTTATCACTTTATTACCGTTTACTGTTTTCATTTCACCTCTCCCTTTTTCCTAGATAAAGGTGTTAAAACAGTTGCAATCAGCAATGTTCCTATTGCAGAAATAACCATAATAATCACTGCAATAACAGCGGCATTATTCCACTCACCATATTCCATTGCGCTAGCTTGCATAAAACGCGCAAGAGAATACGTATTTCGAGGACCAGCAATAGAGAAAAAGGCAAAATCCCCCACAGCACCAATAAAAATTAAAATAAGGGAAACTTGTACAGCAGGTAAGGTTAGAGGAAAAATTACATCAATGAAGCGACGCCAACGGTTAGCACCAAAATTACTTGCTGCATCTAAAATATCATCTCGAATAGAATTAACGGCACCACCAACTAATATCAAGGCAAAAGGCAGACTCTTCCAAATCTGTAATATAATAACACCCCATCCAAAATCATCATTTTGCATGCGTAAAGGTGCATCAATAATACCTAATGACTGTAACACGCCATTAATAACACCATGATAGGCAATAATATTAACAAATAAGAAGGCAGCCACTAATCCAGGAATAAACATGGGCGCTCGAAGTATGCCAATAACAACTTCTTTGGCATAAAGCGGTTTTCGTAACCATAATGCAATGGGATAAGACAGTAATACAGCGCCAAACGAGCCTAAAACAGATACTTTAACGGTATAAATTAAAGCGCTAAGCAAAACAGGTTCAGAGATAATATTTAGCCAGTACTCTAACGAAAACTGACTATCTCCAGTCATATTGAAATAACCAATACTTTGTGCGATTACAACATAAAAAGTTGACCCCATTAATAACAAAATAGTACCTAAACCACTTAAAAGGAGCAGCCATGCTTTTATCTCATTGCGCCAATTCATGATAAATTCTCCTTAACAGGTTCAAGGAAATGAATTGCCTCTTCAGGGAGGTAGAATGTGGCACATGAATCTAAGATAATTGGTGGTTTCTTTATCAACTGCAAGCGAACTGATAATGTGTTGTTTTTATTAGAAGCCCATGCTTGCGTTAAATTACCAAGAAAATCGATTTTATTTATAAACAAAGAAAACGTATTTTCTAATTGTGATGGGTTAGCAATATATTGGGCATCTTCAGGTCGCCAACAGATATAGCATTTTGTTGATGCTGGTGGCGTGAGTGATTTGACATAAAACTTCCCTAAAGTGCAATTTACATGATAATAATTTGGTTGAATGGCAGGAAAAATATCTGCGATATCAATATTAGCTGCACCAATGAAATCAGCGACAAACCGATTAGCGGGGTGATAATAAATATCTTCTGGTGAACCAATTTGAGCAATACCTCCTTGATTTAGAACAATAATTTTATCAGACATCGATAATGCTTCAGATTGATCATGTGTAACGTAAATAGACGTTAATCCATATAAACGCTGTAACTCTTTTATCTCAAAACGTACACTTTCACGTAATTTTGCATCTAAATTCGATAATGGCTCATCAAATAATACTAAATCAGGTCTAATAATCATCGCTCTTGCTAAAGCCACTCTTTGTTGTTGTCCTCCTGAAAGTTGCGCTGGCATTTTAAGACGTTGATCTTCTAACCCTACTTGTTTTAACGCTATTTTTAATCGTTCTTGCTGTTCTTTTATCGAGATCCTTTTTTGTTTCAAACCAAAACATATATTATGAGAAACATTTAAATGTGGAAATAAAGCATAAGACTGGAAACACATTGCTGTATTTCTTTTTTCTGGTGGTAAATGATTAATTTGTTTGCCATTAAGAATAATCTCTCCTTTATCAGGTTGATGAAATCCACCAATCATCTTTAAAAGCGTCGTTTTTCCGCAGCCACTAGGGCCTAATAACGTGACAAACTCCCCTTCCTCAGCTTTAAAGCTAATATCTCGAGCAGCATAAAAGTCACCAAATTGCTTCGTAATATTATTAAGTATTAACGTAGACATGCATAGCATTCCTAAATGAAATTAACCAAGTTAAATTTACACATTAAATATTAAAAAAATGTGACAAAACCCATTAAAATGAAAATAGAGAAAAAATAAAATTATATTTCATTTAATTTCATATAGTTAATAATAAAATAGAAATCCATCGAAAATATCATTTTAGATAACTAAATTTAAATGCTAAATTTAATTAACAAAAAAAGGATATATTTTATGACTTTTGATTTTCATCGTGCAGATCAAGGTATTATATTGGCCAATAGTCATCGAGGCTACAGTAGTCAATACCCAGAAAATACCATGCCAGCATTTGTTGGCGCCTTAAATGCTGGTACGCATTGTATTGAAATAGACATCCGTTTAACTGCTGATAATCAGCTTGTAGTGATACATGATGATCGTATTGATAGAGTGTCAACAGGCACTGGATATGTCGAATTAATGACATACTCACAATTGCAACGTTATGATTTTGGTATTAAATTTCATCCTAATTTTGCTGGTACACCTATACCATTATTAAGTGATGTACTACTCTGGGCTATTCATCATGATGTCGGTTTAATTGTTGAAATAAAACAAAGAAGACGCACCGAAGATCTTATTTATCATCTCGTTACACTATTAAACTCAATACCTGAGGCTATATCCTACATTCAGTTATTGGGGTTTAATCATGTTTTAATTAACCAAGTAAAAAAACAAATTCCAGAATTAGCCTTACAAGTGGTGACATTAGAAAGATATAACGATCAACTTGCAGCAGTAAAAGGATCTAACGCCAGTTGTGTCTGTATTGAATATGAATATACACATATTGATGATCTTGTTCGTTATAAAGAAGCCGGTCTTGGTGTAAGGTTATATTTACATGAATGCAAAAATGGTATATTTCCTCTAGAAAATTATCTTCTTAAATTTGGACATGATTGTCGAAGTGAAATTATAAATTGGCTCCAATATGGACTTATCGATATTATCAGTCATGATGATATACCCTATTTACAGTCAATTATTGAAGATGCTGGATTACGTTGGGAATAATATTAGCTAATTTACGGAAATAACAATGACAACGAGCCCTGAAATAGTCGATTTAAAACCGACACAACAATTATTACTCGAATTAATCAGACGTCATGCTCCTATTACACGAGCTGAATTATCAAAATTAGCGGGGCTAACACCTGGCGCTATAACACAACAGTGTCGAGAATTACTATTTTCAGGCTTAATTATTGAAGGTGAAAAAAATATGGGTCAACGAGGCCAGCCTTCACTTCCCCTAAAGCTTAATCCTGGCGGTGCCTGTTCAATTGGTATTTCTTTTAGTGCAGGATTTATTGATATCACACTTGTTGATTTTTGTGGAAAAAAGCTTTTTAGTCACTCAGAGATACATAGAGAAAATCAACCTCTTGATATTACACTTACACAAATAAAAAAGATGGTTGATAAAACACTCAAAAAATTAAAATTACAACATGCACGTATTCTTGGTATTGGCTATGCAGTTCCTGGTTTTTTAAAACAAGATGGTAAAAAAAGGCAGTGTGTTACATGGCTTGAAAGCTGGCGAGATATCGATCTACAAATGGCCTTTGAAGAAAATTTACCTTGGTCAGCATGGATAGAAAATAATGCTAATGCCTCTGCCATCGGTGAATTATATTCTGGTCAATGGAATGAATATCAAGATATTACCTTAATAGAATTAGGATATGGTATTGGTGCAGGAATAATTGCAGATAACAAGATTTTACGAGGTGGTTTTAAAAATGCAGGTGAAGTTGGCATGGCATTTCCAACAGGAGAACCTCGCCCTTCTTATAAAGATCTACTTGGTGCTATCAACGAGGCTGGATTTGAAGAAGAAAAACTCCCTGAATTAATAAAAAATAATCATCCCATTATCGAAACTTGGTATAAACGCGCACAACAACAAGTTGAACAAACTGTAATGGGATGCTTAGCATGGCTAGATCCGCAATTAATTATTCTTGGTGGCTCAATGCCAAAACTCATTACAAAACGTTTAGTACAAGATATTGAATTATATCTTGATCAGCGACTTGATAAAGAAAGACCTCGAGTTAAGTTAACGCATTCAAATATGGGAGCTGAAAGCGCATCATGGGGAGCAGCTATGTTACCCCTTTACCAAATTATTAATGCTTGATAATCTCGCCCTTTCTTGGGCGAGAAATTAACTCATTGATAAGATATTAAATAAATAGCTCCAATTAAAAATCACTAAATTCAGGAATATTTTTTTTACCGTGAGATTGTAAGAACTCAAGTAATCGCTGTGGTGTTTTATTTAAAATTCGCTCATGAGGAAATTCGACTTGTGCTAATACATCAAGTACTCGATCAAAATTTCCTAATGAAGACGCAATATGAGAATCAGAGCCTAGTGCAATAAAACCACCTACCTCTTTTACTGCTTTTGCGATTTCAATGCAGTTTTTCTCACTCCCTACTCTTGAATGAATAAAAGATGAGTTATTCATTTCCAAGGCGACATTACTGTTCGCGGCGGCTTTAGCCACTGCTTTTATATCTATAGGGTATTTAGGATTACCAGGGTGTGTAATAACTTGCACTAAACCACTATTTATTGTTGCAATTAATGCTTTTGTATTATCAGCGAGGCCAAGAGATTTCATTACAGGATCATGAAATCCAGCAAGTACAATATCTAATTTACTTGCCATTTTCTCACTGCAATCCGTTTCACCTTTAATATTTTTAATATTTGCTTCTATACCATATAAAATACCAACATCATCAACAATTCTTGGGATCACAGGTAAATTAGAAAAATGCCATTCATGTGGTGCATCATCCATATCAGGGCCATGGTCAGTAATAGCAAATAGCTTAATCCCTTTACGCTTCGCTTCTTGAAAATATTCACTAACCGTACTGTAGGCATGAGTGCTTGCAATAGTGTGGGCATGTAAATCAACAGGGTACATAAATATTCCTTCCTAAAAGACATTGAATAGAACCAATAATACTGGCTTATTTTTAATCAAAAACTCAATTTATCTATTATTATGGCTACATATTCATATTTTCATTTTTTTAATTTTAAGCAGAAATAAAGATAAAATCTGCTAAGTATGGTTTAATCATAAACTTATTATTGAATATCAATTAGATAATTGTGCTGATTTTTTATACTAATTACAAAAACTGCATTATTATTAATAAAATGTTCTTATACGTTATACAATATTTTCACTTAACAAGGTCATTTATGTTTAATTATCCTGCAGTAGCAAGTTTTGATGAAGAAAGTGAAACCTATGAAATCACTTATCGTGATTTTGATAATGTACATGCTGTTGCTTATACAGAGGACGATATAGAACTAGAGGCTTCTGATATTTTACATGCAGGTCTTGATGAGTTTATTTCTGGTAAAACGCTTATTCCTTCTCCATCACCCGCACAACCTGGTGACTTTATTGTTTATTTACCTGTTGTTAGTTGCTTAAAAATAGCATTACACAATGCAATATTAGAGACAAAAACAAAAAAATCGGTACTTGCTAGAAAAATGAATTTAACAAGTGCTCAGCTTGAGCGATTAGTCGATATTAATCAAAGCTCTAAAATAGATAATTTAGAACAAGCACTTTATTTATTAGGATATAACATTTCTGTTTCCGTTTATAATGAAAATAATTCTTAATTATAAACATAAAAAGTGGCACTTAATATATTATTAAGTGCCACTAAATTACATCTATAAATAATATTTATTTAAAAATTTTATTCTATTTTAAAGATTTTTACTCTCTAAAAATTTAGCATGGCGAGTATAAATTGCGACAATATCTTCTCTTCCACTAACAGCACCTGCAACTTGATTAACCATATCAATATGATCTTGGTTATAAGTGTCCTTAATTAACTTACCTAATCGCATACTTGAACGCCCTACTAAACCATCATTTTGCTTCTCATTAAGAAAAGCACCTAATACACACATTGCGGCATGAGTTGGGTCTAGAAGATTGCTTTTATTTCCTGCAAGAAAGCTTTGGATATAACTGCCAAAACAATAGTAATAAACACCATTTACTATCTCTGGGCCTTCACCACCACGTACCGTTGGTAATCCTTGTGGATATTTTTTATTAAATGCTGCTACATTTTCTGTTGTGAGTGCTTCTAGTGAAGCAATTGCATTTTGTGAATTACTTGCTTTACCTGAAAATACAGAAATAATTGTACCAATGGCGTTCGTTACTGTATTAGCGATATATTCAGGCATGCTATCTTTATGTAAAATACGACGCACTAAATCAGCAATTTCAGAGCCATGATTAACACCATTAACAGAAGTTACTGAGGCAACACTTTCAGGATGAAGCGCTGCAACATAACGACAAGCTAATGGGCCTTGACTATGACCAATTAAGTTTACTTTTTTACTCTTCGTTTCTTTTAATACTTTTTGCACAAATTCCCATAGCTGTTCACCGCGCACTTCATTAGAATTAAATGCAGAAAGTGACGCTGTAAAAACGCGATGCCCATCTCTCTTTAATGCTTTTGTAATACCGAAGAAATAAGGGTAACCAACAAGATCATCGAAGCCAGCTAAACCGTGTACTAAAACGATAGGATTTTTTGTAGACATAATTCCACTCCTTGGATTTGATATTAATCATTACTATGTTAGCTTCCTGCTAACTTGTACTCTTAATAAAGAAAAATATGTTTCTTATATATCTTTCTAGAGAGTCATTGCTAGATTAATCTTTTATTTACGATCGTAAAGCTTTATTTTCATATATTATAAAAATCAGGTTGGATATCTAAAAAAATCAGCATACCTTCAATTACACCTTCAATTTTTTTTAGTTTCTTTCCAATGTAAGTATCCGAACAATTGTGTAGTTTCGATAATTGAATAAATGTTTTTCCATTAACATAGTAATCAATAAGAAGATTATAATCATTTTTATTCTTTTTCATCAGTTTAGATATTAAAGAATTTATAATTAATAATTGATGAATACTACATACCTCTCTTTTTCTGATGCGCTCAGGAATTATTTCTTTATTAATATCAATAAATAAAATTAGTATATTAGGATTATTAACAATCCATGCCCCCCACATTTCTAATAACTTTGATATATTATACATATAACATCCTTGTCAAAATAATTTAATGCATCTTTAATATTATAATCACGCCCTGTAATTACAATAAGATGAACGTAACAATTCATCTCCAATTAAATATATCAATCAAATTTATTTTTACAATAAAAATAAAAAGCGATATAGAAATATGCTAGCGACATAACAATATTTGATTATTAATAAAGAAATAATTC
>NZ_LXEN01000153.1 GCF_001654855.1 Proteus myxofaciens ATCC 19692 | reverse complement strand
GACATAACAATATTTGATTATTAATAGAGTACAAAAGAGAGAGTTGTAGCTATTTAAGTAAGTTAAATATAATCAATAAAAAATATTATATTTATCCTTAAATAGCTAGCAAATTAAAGAAGTTATTATTTTTTTTCTTCTGGTCGTAATGTTAAAACTTCATATCCTTCTGCCGTTACTAAAATAGTATGCTCAGATTGGGCAGATAGTTTTTTATCACGAGTTACAACAGTCCAACCATCTTTTTTAGTTTTAATTTTATGACCACCTTGATTAATCATAGGCTCAATTGTAAAAGTCATTCCTTCTTTTAATTCAATACCTTGCCCACGCTGACCATAATGTAACACTTGTGGTTCTTCATGCATTTCTCTTCCAATACCATGGCCACAATATTCTCTTACCACACTATATCCTTGGCTTTGTGCAATACTTTGAATAGCGTGTCCTATATCGCCTAACGTAGCACCAGGTTTAACTTGCTTAATACCTTCCCACATTGCTTCATATGTTGTTTTTACTAACTTACGAGCAATAGGAGAAGCATCTGGCATTACATACATTTTACTTGAATCTGCAATAAAACCATTTTTTTCTAAAGTGATGTCCACATTGACAATATCTTTGTTTTTTAATCGCTCATCCGCTTTTGGTACACCATGACAAACAACTTCATTAATTGAAGTATTTAATACATAAGCATAACCGTATTGCCCTTTACTTGCAGGTCTTGATTGTAATTCATTGACAATAAAGTCTTCAACTTTATCATTAATTTCTAACGTAGAAATACCAGGAACAATGAACTCATCTAGCATGGTAAAAACTTGTGCTAATAAACGTCCAGATTCACGCATTAACTCAATTTCATCTTTTGTTTTTATCGTAATTTTATTCACACTACCTTCCTTTTCATTGTTGTCCAGATTCTTTTTCTGTGCTTTCTTTTTCCAACATTTCGTTAATTATCATAGGAAACGTTTTCTCTGGATTAAGCTCAGCTTGGATTCCTATTTTTATCCAAAATTCGGCTTGAGCATTTACAGAACGAGACATGACATTACTTGCTTTACGCAAATAAGCATGTAGTTCATCAGAAATTTTTACAATACCCAAAGTCAGCCTCTATATATAAAGTATAACAAAACATATACGTTTAATAATAAATTTAAATTATCTTGCTTTCAATCAATATTCAGGCTTTTACTTAGCAGAAAATGCGCAATACTCTATTTTTGACTTTATGATAAAAAGGGTTGGAATAAAACGTAGATAAAATAAACAATAAGGTCAATACTGTAATCAGTATTGACCCATATTTTAATACGAAGCGATTATTTTAAGATCAGGTTTCTCCCCTCGCATTATAGCTCTTTGTTGTTCATGAACAGCCTCATTAATTGCTTTTTGCTGTTCTGGTGTTCTGGTATTTTTTCCACAAACAATAGATGAACAAACAGTGCTACCAATCCTATGGCTACCCGAATCACCAAAGGTAAAATTAGTATTCTCAGCACATCCTGTTAATAGTAAAAATACGGGTAGTGTTATGTTTGCTATGCGCATATGTAACCTCAAAATAAAATAAAATAAAATAAAATAAATATTTAAATTAGGTTTAATAAGTATCAAGAGTATATTTAGGGTTATTAACCCATTTAAATTCTAATTCTTGTTTATATTCATTCCATACCGGCTCAGGTACTGGAATAGTGAAACTTACCTTTCTAACTCTTTTTTCAATTGAATTATTGGTATTTAAATAATGGTTATCAGGCAAAGATGTTGGTGTCTCAAATCCTTTTTTAAACAATTGATTAAATTTTAATTTTTCCTGTTGAACTTCAGTTTCAAAACGCGATTTTTTAGATAACATAAAAGCCAAGTTATCATTTACATGATTACTATCATTATGTAAACTATTTGAAATGTGGTTTTCTGTTAATGGTATTTCACTGTTTTTATTACTATTTATATTATGACAACCTGTAAACATTGTAATAGAGATAAATATAAAAAATGGGTAATACATAAAATATGACAAGATAAGAAATAGGAGTGGTTTATTATTCCACAAAACACATTTCACAACAAAATAAATATTACCTTTTCGATAAAAAAAGAGGGATATCCTTAACCAGGCTAATTACAAAAAACATTTAGTACATTAAATGAGTTATAAAAAATGGATAATTTCTTCATATCCTAAATTATTAGAATCATGATATTATTACTAATAATATTACTTTAAATAAAAATAATTTTATAATACATCATCATATCGATTTATTCTTATTATAATAAATAAACTAGCAATTATCTTATTTTATATATAAATTATATTATACATTTCTATAATGCATATTTATTATAATATTATTCTGTTAGTTTTATTTATAATAATAACTATTAGTAAAAGAACTTAATCCTCTATTTTTTCTGCTTGAATTTTAATCATTTATCTTTCTTTACATAAAAAAAGCATTTATTGCTAACTATATAACTAAAAGTTAACTATATTAAAAGAGATCTCTAATAGTTTGTTTACCCATCTATTGAGTCATTAAGCCCAATGCCGCCACATTGGGCTTTTCCTTTTATATGAAATGAAAATCTATAAATATTTTTTCTTTCATACTTTTTATCATCTATAAAATAGTTAATTAAAAAATAACTAAGCTGTGAGCGGTAATCAGTTATTGCCGTTCAACTACACGATATCTCAACTGAAAGATAACTATCTTCATCTAGTTATTCTTTAAACTTTTTTCTTGCTCTACTTTAGCGAGAGCTAATTCTCTCATCCAATCTGCAAGTAATGGTGTCGTCTTTACTGCATCAAATAATGCTCTCTCTTTCTTTGTTAAACGGATCACAACGACTTCTGTTTTCATTGTTGACATGTACCTATCTCTTAATTAAAGAAAGATAGTGGCATATCTCTTTTGCAGATGGGTCTGACTTACTCGTTTTTACAAAAAATAGATAAAACAATAAAAAACACCCTGTTATTAAACATGATGTTTAATTTACAGGGCGCCTAGTTTTTATTTAATCTAATTAAATTAGTTCTTTATTCTATTAAAATAAATTAGTGACCAGATGTTTTTGCATCACGACTTGCTTCAAATAAGAACCAAACACGACGCTCAGTTTCATCAAGCCAATTTTCAATCAAACTTGTTGTTGAATGATCGCCATACTGTGATGTTAATTCATGTGCTTGACGAAATTCTGCTGCTAATTTTTTATTATCTTCAGCAAGTTCAGCAAGCATATCTAATGGTTCTACATATTCGGCATTATTATCGCTGATCCTTTGCATTTTAGAGATTTGGCTAATAGAACGTAGTGTTATACCACCGATTTTTCTTACTCTTTCTGCAATAGGATCTGTCATTGCAAATAACTGGTCACCCTGCTCATCTAATAATAAATGGTAATCCCTAAAGTGTGGCCCACTCATATGCCAATGAAAGTTTTTAGTTTTAAGATAAATTGCAAAGATATCCGCCAAAATCGTATTCATTGCGCCGCTAATATCTTTGGTTGCTTCTGAGGATAAATCAGATGGAGTGCGAAGTGGGCTTTCTTGTAACTCTTTAGCTTTACTCATTATTTTCTCCTAAGTCTCTTATATTACTTAAGAATAACAATATATATTCCAATGATAAGTATAGGCCATAATTTCAATTTTGCAGGAAAAACTAATAATTTATTTTTGACTTGTTGGTTTGCTAAAGAGCAAATTTTAAAATAAACAAATAGCTTTAAGATGTGATTTTAAATAGTATCTCACCACTAATTAGATGAGATACTATTTTTACTTAATGTTAAAATTCAACTTATTACAAATACTGTTTTTACTTTAGATTTGTATTGTCTTTAGTTTGTTGTTTATCTTTCGCTTTTTTCATGAGATCCAATACAAAAGGTACAGAATCACGTAAAGCGACATTATAGATATCTAAATGGCCAATGCCTGGGTATTCTTTTATAATTACAGGAGTCCCTGCTTTCAGAATATCTGCAGCAAATGCTTGTTGCCAACGAGTTAAAACATGAACATCCGATAACCCTATACCAATGAAAATTGGCTTATCTACGCTAAGAGTCTTGTAATATAAGGTCGCTGACTCCTGCTCTATCAACTCTTTAAATTTGGGTTTTAAGCTATTAGACGCATTCATTTTATTTTCTGCAATTAATTCGCCTAATGGGCCTATGCATAATGTTTTTGCTTTTTCTACATAAGGGATCGCTGAGGTTTGAAAGTAATCTTCAATCTTTAAATTAGGATCTTTATCTGCGGCAGAAAGATAAATATACATAGCATAGGCTAACTTACGATCACCTTCTTGACTTTCACCCTCAGTAATAAAGTTATCAATCAAGTCTTCAGAAAAATAAGGAGTTCCTGTTAATACAGCACCTAATATATTCACATCTGGTGCATATTCTGGCTGATAACCTAAAGAAGAAAAAGCAGTATGAGCGCCTTGAGATTGCCCTACAAAAATAAATTGATTACTTAATGGAAATTGCGTAAGCGCAGCTTTCGTCATATCCAATGAACTCCATGCTGCGGCTCTACCATCCATATAATGATGTAAACCAGGTGATCCTAATCCAGGATAATCAGGAGCTACAATAGCAAAACCTAATGATAACCACGTATTTAGATATAATGATGAACGTTCATTCTTTGGTGTTAATGATGGCGCACAATCTGTTGCAACACCAACGGTACCATGTTCCCAAACAACAACAGGCCAACCACCTTCAGGTACTTGCCCTTTAGGAATATAAACAGCGCCACTATCTTCACGGATAGTTTTTCCATTAACGCCATCTTTTGATGTATAAGTGATACGATACTGGTTAGATGTTTGACTTAACCCAAATTTAGGATCAAGCGAGTGGTTGCTAACTATTTTACCAGGAATTTTTTCCATATCTGCATTTGCACTAGCCATTGTAGTTACCATAATTGAAGATAACAAAACTAGTAATACCTTATTAAATTTTTGCATGAAAAACCTCTTTGCCTAATTATATATAAAAATTTTAGAACAATTTTTATATATTGCAATTTATCTTATAATAATATTTATTTAATTTCTTGTTTTAAATGAATACAATTTGTTACCAAATAATACTATAAAGAGAGTTTATATTAATCACTAAAAGGTCTATTAAGATATTTAATAATAAATAAAATAATTCTATATATTAATTTAATATTGGATGTTTTTTCATAAATGAAAATAATGTACTCTATCTATAAATATGAAAAAGAACATCAAAGTTATTTTTTGATCTTTTAAACATGCAACATAAGCTATATATTTAACTTAAGATGAAAAGTAAAACCCAATTTAATGGGTTTTACAACATTATTATTCAGAACGTGAGTAGTCATTTTACTCTATTTTAATGACCTTTTTTTATCTGCATTTGCCATTGGGCATCTGCTATTTGTTCAAATTCAACAACTTCATGCCCTTCTTCTGCTGCCCAACGAGGGATGTTATCTGTTGCTTGTGCGCAATCATACTCAATAACAAGCAAATCACCTTTATTCATAGAAGCAATTGCTTTTTTAGCTTCAATTAGAGGAAATGGACATAAATGTCCGCAAGTATCTAATTTTACTGTTTTCATTATTTCTCTCACTTTTTAATAGATTGAGGACGGATAATTGTGAAATAGCTAATAATCCAACTGCCTAAAATAATACAAGGAATAAATATCCATCCTTGCCAAGAAAACCACGCGGTATTAACTAATGTATTTCCTAACATACAGCCACCCGCTAGACCACTTCCTATTCCCATCAATAAACCACCAATAAAACTTTTCGTTATTATTGGTAATCCAGGATTACGTAATCTAAATTCGCGGCTACCTTTGGCAGCAATAAATGCACCAACAAAAATACCTATTAATAAAAATCCGGCCCAATTAAAGAATTTTAAATTACCGTCTGTAATTAATGAAAATAATTGTGCACTTGGCCCACTAATACCCAAACCACCAATTCTTCCATCGGACAAACTTGAAGGCCATGCAAATAATGCAATAATACCAATAATAATAGCTGATACAAAAGGATGCCATCTTGCTTCAAAGAGTAGATGCGCAAGACCTGTCTTTTTAGCTTTCATCTTAGGGATTTTTATTGACGCATTTTTTTTAAAATGTCGAAACATTAATAAAATTGTAATTACTATCAATATTAAAATGGCGACATAAGGATGAATATGTAATGTTTCAGTAATTGTACCACTTTCAAATTTAGGTGTTGTAATTGGTTTAAAGGTATTTTTCAGTATTGGTTGCCTAATTAGCCAGCTAGCAATCACAAATCCTATAACAGCCAAAATACTTCCAACTAAACCTTCAGCAGCACGATAATAAGCTCCCGTTGAGCATGATCCCGCACATCCCATACCAATACCAAATATAAGCCCCCCAACAATTGTTGCTAACCAAGGGAAAGCATCAGTGGGAACTTGTGCATAACCAAAATGAGAAAAAGCAAATAAACCTGCACTTTGAATTGATATAACAATTAAAATTGCTATAAGCATTCTATTATCACGGAAAAGATAGAGATCTCGCAGACCACCAGCCATACAAAAACGGCCACGTTGCATTACAAACCCAAGAAGAACACCTAATAAAAGCCCGGATAGATGAGATAAACTTATCATAAAGCATCAGTCCTATAAAAAGGGGGCAGTTTACTACAGGATGATAAAATTTTTATAGATATATATCATAGTGCCTAGTATTTTTTATTACCTTTATTTATTTCACTAAAATAGCGACTTATTATTGATAAAAATATATCTATTGATGCCCAAATATTTCATATTATATCGATAAAAAGGCCACTCAATCGGCCTTTTAGCTAATATACCTATTCTAGCACTAGGCTTTAACACTGTATCGACTTGCAATAGCAATTCGATTAAACGCCCCTATAATTATCGATAGCCATTCTATTGTGGCTAATTGTTCTTCATCCCAATATTGGCTAGCATCTTGATATATATCATCGGGTACATGGCCTTTATGGATAAGGTTAACTGATTCCGCTAAAGATAATGCAACCTTTTCTTTTGCTGAAAAATATTCAGCCTCTTTCCATGTAGCGACTAATGCGATTTTATCAAAGCTAATATTACATTTTTGGGCATCTTGCGTATGAAGCCTTACACAAAAAGCACAACCATTAATTTGTGAGATTCTTAGCTTTAATAAATGAACAAAGCCTTCCTCTAGCCCTACTGATTGTGCTTGTAAATCAATATTATTACTTAATTCAATTAATTGATTATAGGCTTTTGCATTTTTTTTCGATAATGATACTCTGTTCATATATACTCCTATTTTTTTATTCAACTCTGTATATATAACCAGTATTTTTATAATATTCTTATCGAATTTGTGTCATAATACGTAACAAACTGAAAATATTATATATCTTTCTACAATGATGCTTTCTTAATCATTTTTATAGATTAATTCTTAATTTACAATTTTAAATAGATTATGATTTTTTGTAATTTTTCT